>JAKPXO010000343.1 GCA_029567505.1 Acidobacteriota bacterium | reverse complement strand
CGGCAGCGCTTCCGGCCGGCGGCGCCGTGCTGCCCTGCGGCGATTAGAATCCCCGCCGGTCCTGTATTCGACCCGACCGCCCGGAGGAAAGATGAGCGACAGCCTCAAGACGAAGACCACCCTCTCCGCCGGAGGCGCGAGCGTCTCCTACTACGCCATCGAGACGCTCGCGAAGGAGCACCCGGAGGTCCGGACGCTCCCCTTCTCCCTGAAGGTCCTCCTCGAGAACCTCCTCCGCCACGAGGACGGGCGCGTCGTGAAGCGTGAGGACGTCCTCGCCCTCGCGAAGTGGGACCCGAAGGCCGAAGCCCAGAAGGAGATCGCCTTCCATCCGGCCCGCGTCCTGATGCAGGACTTCACCGGCGTCCCCGCCGTCGTCGACCTCGCCGCGATGCGCGAGGCGATCGTGGCGATGGGGGGCGACCCGGCGAAGGTGAACCCGCTCTCGCCGGCCGACCTCGTCATCGACCACTCCGTCCAGGTCGACAACTTCGCCTCCTCGCTCGCGTTCGGGAAGAACGTCGACCTCGAGTACGAGCGGAACCGGGAGCGCTACGAGTTCCTCCGCTGGGGGCAGAACGCCTTCCGGAACTTCCGCGTCGTCCCGCCCGGCACCGGCATCTGCCACCAGGTGAACCTCGAGTACCTCGCGAAGGTCGTCTGGACGAACGAAGAGGGGGTCGCCTACCCCGACACGCTCGTCGGGACCGACTCGCACACGACGATGATCAACGGCCTCGGCGTCCTCGGCTGGGGCGTCGGCGGGATCGAGGCGGAGGCCGCCCTCCTCGGCCAGCCCGTCTCGATGCTGATCCCCGAGGTCGTCGGGATGAAGCTCCACGGAAAGCTCCCCGAGGGAGCGACGGCGACGGACCTCGTCCTCACCGTCACCCAGATGCTCCGGAAGAAGGGCGTCGTCGGGAAGTTCGTCGAGTTCTACGGGCCGGGGCTCGCGGCCCTGCCGCTCACCGACCGCGCCACGATCGCGAACATGGCGCCCGAGTACGGCGCCACGATGGGCTTCTTCCCCGTCGACGGCGAGACGGTGCGCTACCTCGAGTTCACGGGCCGAAAGGCGCTCGCCCCGCTCGTCGAGGCGTACAGCAAGGCGCAGGGCCTCTGGCGCTCTGAGGATGCTCCCGAGCCGCGCTTCTCCGACACGCTCGAGCTGAACCTCGCGGACGTCGTCCCGTCCCTCGCCGGCCCGAAACGCCCGCAGGACCGCGTCGCCCTCAAGGACGCGAAGAAGGTCTTCCGCGAGCAGCTCCCCGCGATGCTCGGCAAGGGAGGCTCCGCCGACGCGACCGTCCCGGTCTCCGACGGACGCTTGAAGTACGAGATGCCGCACGGCGCCGTCGTCATCTCGGCGATCACCTCCTGCACGAACACCTCGAACCCGTCGGTCCTCGTCGCCGCCGGCCTCCTCGCCAAGAAGGCGGTCGAGCGGGGCCTCGACACGAAGCCGTGGGTCAAGCCGTCGCTCGCCCCCGGCTCGAAGACCGTCACCGACTACCTGACCGCCGCGGGCCTCATGCCCTACCTCGAGGCGCTCGGCTTCCACGTCGTCGGCTACGGCTGCACGACCTGCATCGGCAACAGCGGCCCGCTCCCCGAGAAGGTCTCCGAGGCGGTCCGGACGGGCGACCTCGTCGTGGCCTCGGTCCTCTCGGGGAACCGGAACTTCGAGGGGCGCGTAAATCCTCAAGTCAAGATGAACTTCCTCGCCTCGCCGCCGCTCGTCGTGGCGTACGCGCTCGCCGGCGAGATGGACACGGACCTGACGACCGAGCCGCTCGGCATCGACCGGAACGGCCAGCCCGTCTTCCTCTCGGAGATCTGGCCGACGCCGCAGGAGGTTGCCGAGACGATCGCGCGGTCGCTCACGGCCGAGCAGTACGAGAAGGCCTACGGCTCGGTCTTCGCGGGCGACGCCGGCTGGCAGGCCCTCTCCGTCCCGAAGGGGAGCACCTTCGCCTGGGACGCGAAATCGACCTACGTTCGCAAGCCGACCTTCTTCGAGGACCTCGGGAAGGAGCCGAAGCCCCTCGCCGACGTGAAGGGGGCCCGCTGCCTCGCCCTCCTCGGCGACTCCATCACGACCGACCACATCTCCCCCGCCGGCAACATCGCGAAGACCTCACCTGCAGCCAAGTACCTCACGGAGAACGGCGTTCAGCCCGCCGACTTCAACCAGTACGGCGCCCGCCGCGGCAACCACGAAGTCATGATGCGCGGCACCTTCGCGAACATCCGCCTCAAGAACCTGATGCTCCCCGGCACCGAGGGCGGCGTCACCCTCCACGTCCCGACGGGCGAGACGATGTCGATCTACGACGCGGCGATGAAGTACCAGGCCTCAGGGACGCCGCTCGTCGTCCTCGCCGGCGCCGAGTACGGCACCGGCTCCTCGCGCGACTGGGCCGCGAAGGGGACGATGCTCCTCGGCGTCAAGGCCGTCATCGCGAAGTCGTTCGAGCGGATCCACCGCTCGAACCTCGCCGGCATGGG
>JAKPXO010000335.1 GCA_029567505.1 Acidobacteriota bacterium | reverse complement strand
TCCCGTTCTGTCCCGTCACGCGAGGCGGAGACCCCGGTCTCCGCGAGGGGGGAAAGGTCGTGGAAAACCTACCCCCTCACGGGGGGAAAGGTCGTGAAAAACCCGGCGTCAGGGGGTCCATAGGTCGTGAAAACCGACAGTTGGCGGGCCGGAGCTGGCACCGGGTTCACCGAACGGGCTCTCAGCGCCGGCCGAGCGCTCCTGTCTCGAGGTACGTGCGGAGCTGCTCCTGCGCGGCGACGACGTCGTCGTGCGCGAGGGACGACTCGATGAAGACGATGCGGTTCTTCCGGAGGAGGTCGGCTGTCACCGCGCTCTCGGCGACCTCCGCGAAGGAAACTCCCCAGGCCCGCAGGTCGCCGAGGAAGTCGAGCGTCCGGGTGCGCGTCCCACCCTCGGGGGTGTGGATCACGACGAGCCGTCCCCGTCCGTGCTCGACCCACCAGGCGAACTTCTCCAGCTCTCCGTACAGGGCGTCGAAGAGGTAGACCTCGCGAACGTTCTCCGTCAGGCCTCCCCGAAGGAGGATGAACGAGATCACGCGGTAGGCGCCGCTGTGCCCCGCGAGGACGATCGATCCGGGGCGGGGCTTCCCGATCACGCCCCGCGTCTTCAGCGTGGCGAGGACGTCGGCCACGAGGCTCGAGAAGACGCCCGCCTCCTCCAGCTTCCCCCCGAAGGAGTCGGGGGCGTCCTTCGGCCCCTCGGCGAGGACGAGGACCGCGTTGACGCCGCTCGCGGCGACCTGCTCCGCGATCCGGAACCGCGCGAGGGTCCGCTCCACGTCGTTCCTCCACCCGTGGAAGTAGAAGACGAGGTCGGTCGTCTTCCCGGGACGGAAGCCCTTCGGGACGAAGATGACGACGGTCCGATCGCTGTAGTGCGGGTCCGCCGGGTAGGTCTTCCCCTCGTAGACGTGGCCGTTCGCCCGCTTCGGGTGCGGGAACATCGTGTGATCGGACGTCGTCACGATCATCGTCCCGAGCGCGGCGTAGCGCTCGGCGAGCGGCTGAGCGAGGAGAGGCAGCGGGCTCAGGAGGAGCAGTGCCATCACGGCGGGTCGCATCCTTCTCAGGCTAGCCCCTTTCGGGCTCCCCCTCGAAGGCCTCAATCGGGCGGCGCGGCCCGCCGGGCGTGGCGTCGACCCTGCTTCAGCGGGAGCCAGATCTCCGTCCGGAGCATCTCCGGCCTCACCTGGTCGGGGCTGTTCAGGTAGACCTCGAAGGAGGGCTCGTCCCGCAGTCGCTCGCCGCTGGCCGGGAGCCAGGAGCCGAAGATCCCGTCGTAGGTCGCCTGGAGGCCCTCGTAGGCGCCTTCGTGGGGGAAGACGGCGTACCTGCCGCCCGCGATCGTCTTCCGGCCGACCTCCCCTTCCTCCTTCACGTCGCGGTCGAACGTCAAGCACGCGTCGTAGCGGAACCTGGACTCCTCGGTGACACGCGGGTCGTCGTGGGAGATGCCGATCATCCGCGCGGCTGGTCCGAGGAGGCCGCGTGGCCCCGCGAACGCGCAGAGGACGCCGAAGGCATCGTCCGCCGCCTGGTAGTACGGGCCCGTCCGGCGGACGAAGAGGACGGGGATGGGCTCGATCGTTCGGACTTGGGGGGTCGTCATGGGAATCTCCTGCTCGGTCGGCCGCGCGAGGGGCCTCGCGCCTCGAAGCGGGGCGGGCTCGCGCCGCTTTCGGTACTCGGTCGGGCTGACGCCGAAGAGAGCGGCGAAGGCCCGGGTGAACGCCGAGGGGGTCTCGTAGCCGGCCCCCAGGGCGATGTCGGTGACGGGGGCTCCGTGATGGAGGAGCTGCTGGGCCGCCCTCTCGAGACGCAGCCGGCGAATGAACGCCGCCAGCGCCTCGCCGGTGAAGGCCGCGAAGATGCGATGGAAGTGGAAGGGGGAGAAGCGCGCGACGCGGGCGAGCTCCTCGAGGGTCGTCGACTCACCGAGACGGGCCTCGACGTGGAAGATGACGCGGTTGACCCGCTCCCTGTAGTCCTCGCGCGTGGCGTCCTTCGCGGCCATTCGCTCCCCTCTCCCGACAGGAATACCGCGTTCGGCAGGGTCTCCGCTTTCCCGTCCTTGCTATCTTGGCGCTTCGTCATCCGGCCGGCCCGGATGGGTCGACGGGAGGAGGTTGGCCATGGGCTCTTCGGACCCGCGCCCCGGGGACGCGACGCCGCGGCTCTACCGCGACCTCGCCGAGTGGTACCCGCTCCTGACTCCGGTGGAGGACTACCCGGAAGAGGCGGCGTTCTACCGCAGGCTCTTCGAGACTTACGCGGCGCGGCCGCCCCGGACGCTCCTCGATCTCGGCTGCGGCGCGGGACACGTCGCGTTTCACCTGAAGGCTTCTCTCGAGGCGACGCTCGTCGACCTCTCTCCGTCGATGCTCGCCCTCAGCCGCCGCCTCAACCCCGACTGCGAGCACGTCGAGGGGGACATGCGGAGCGTGCGGCTCGGGCGCCTCTTCGACGCCGTGCTCCTCCACGACGCGGTCTCCCACATGACGACCCGCGGGGACGTCGCGGCCGCGGTCGCCTCGGCGTTCGCCCACACCGCTCCCGGAGGAGTCGCCTTGTTCCAGCCCGACTGCGTGACGGAGACCTTCGAGGAAGGGAGCGACACGGGCGGGAGCGACGGCGGTGGGCGGGGCCTGCGGTACCTCGAGTGGCGCTTCCGCCCCGAGCCGGAGGCCGAGCGGTTCGTCGTCGAGATGGCCTACCTCCTGCGCGAGGCAGGCGGCGAGGTTCGTGTCGCGCACGACCGGCTCGAGATGGGGCTCTTCCCGCGCGCGTACTGGCTCGAGGCGCTCGCCGCGGCCGGCTTCGAGGCGCTCGTCGTGCCGCTCGAGCACTCGACGGCGGCAGGCTACGAGGTCTTCGTCGGGCGACGCCCCGAGCGGTAGCGCGCCGGCCCCGTGCGGGCCGGCGCAATCCTCACCCGACCGGGGCGAGGCCCAGGGCCGCCCTCCCGCTGAAGGTCGTCTGCCGCGCCCGCGGGAGCGGGTGGAAGAGGACGCCGTGGACGTCGCGGTAGAGGCGCTCGAGGTCCGAGCTCCGCGTGTACCCGCTTCCGCCCGTCGCCTCGATCGCGAGGCGCACGGTCGCAATGAGCGCGTCGGCGGCGACCGTCTTCCGCGAGAGGGCGCGGCCGGCGAAGGAGTCGGTCGCCTCGAACCGGAGGTCGTCCGCGTCGCGGAACATCGCGTCTACGGCGTCGGCGGCCGTCGTGTGCGCGTTGAGCATCTCGCCGAGGAGCTGGAGGACGTGCGACTCGGCGCGCCCCTTCGCCGCCTCGAGCGCCCGCGCGACCGCGGCGTCCGCGATGCCGACGTAGGCCGAGAGGATGAGCGGCATCGCCGCGCCGAGGATGACGTTCCAGACCGGGTGCCAGACGTCGGCCGGCCTCTCGAGCGAGACCGCGGCGTCGGGGACGAAGACCTCCTCGAGGACGACGGTGTGCGAGCCCGTGGCGCGAAGGCCGAGCGTGTCCCAGGTCTTTTCGATGCGGACCCCTTCAGCCGTCATCGGGACCGCGAAGTGGAGGACCCGGGGCCCGCCGGGCGCCTCCTCCCACCGGGCGCTCGTCACGAGGACGTTCCCCGCCTCGCACCCGCTCGCCGGCGACTTACGGGCGCGTACCCGGTAGCCACCGTCGACCTTCCGCGCGCTTCCGCTCGAGCCGATCCAGTCGGCCGCGCCGGTGCTGACGAGGACGGCCCTCCCCTCGACGACCTTCCGGAAGAGCGCGGAGGCGTCCAGGCCGTGCCGGTGCCGCCAGACCTGCGCGGCGACGAGGTGCATGTGCATCGAGAGAGCGACGGCCGTGGCGCCGTCGTGGCGGCCGAGCTCACGGAGGAGCCGGCCGGCGTCCGCGTGCGAGGCGCCTCCGCCGCCCGCCTCGGCCGGAACGAGCGCCGCGGTGACGCCCTCCGCGCGGAAGGCCTCGAACGTCGCGAGGTCGATCTCGCCGAGGCGGTCGCGCCCGGCGACGCCGGGGGCGATGGTCTCGCCGATCTGGCTGGCGCGACCGACCCAGTCGGTCGCCGTGGTCGTCGTCTCCAGTGTCGTCGTCGTCATGCCGGAAGGATGGGAACGCGCCGGGCGCGCGACCAGTTCAAAAACGAGACCGGACCGGTCCAGAATTCGCACCGACACCCGGCCCGGGAGGTGACGACGTGAGCGAACGACGGTCCGGCTACGGACAGTACTGCCCCATTTCCCGCGCGCTCGACCTCCTCGGCGAGCGGTGGACGCTCCTCGTGGTTCGCGACCTGCTCGTCGGCACGACCCGCTTCAACGAGCTCGCTCGCGGCTTGCCGGGCCTCTCGCGGAGCCTCCTCTCGCTCCGGCTCCGCCAGCTCGAGCGCGCCGGCCTCCTGGAGCGGGTCGACGGGGAGTACCTGCTCACCGCGGCGGGGCGCGAGCTCCGGCCGATCGTCTTCGCCCTCGGCGAGTGGGGCGCGCGCTGGACGTTCGGAGAGCCGCGCCCCGCGGAGCTCGACCCGGCCCTCCTCGTCTGGTGGATGCACACGCGCCTCGACACGACGGGGTTTCCGGGGCGCCGCCAGGTCTTCCACGTCCGCTTCTCCGACGACGAGCGGCGCTTCTGGATCGTCGTCGAGCCCGGCGGCCCTTCCGTGTGCGACATCGACCCGGGCTTCGAGACCGACGTGACGATCACCTCCGACAGGGCGTCGCTCTACCAGGTCTGGCTGGGGCGGCTCCCGCTCGAGGAAGCGGTCCGTTCGGGCCGCGTGTCGTTCGCGGGGCCTGTCGCGCTCACGCGCCGGATGACGTCGGTCCTCCGTCTGAGCCCGATGGCGGAGGCCGCGCGGCCGGCCACCCGGTGAGGCCCGATAGACTCCCCCCGAGGCAGACGCATGACGACGAGACCTCGCGGCCGGACCTTTCTCCTCGCGCTCGCGCTCTTCGCGCCCGGGGCGCTCCCGGCCGCCCCGCCCGGCCCGTCGACGTTCTCGATCGCGGCGGCCGACCCGGCGACGGGCGAGGTCGGCGTCGCCGTCGCGAGCCGCTTCTTCGCCGTCGGGACGGTCGTCCCCTGGGCGAAGGCGAACGTCGGAGCCGTCGCGACGCAGGCCTCCGCGAACACCTCGTTCGGGCCGGACGGCCTCGACCTGATGGCGCGCGGCC
Organism: Acidobacteriota bacterium; assembly: GCA_029567505.1. Lineage (GTDB taxonomy): Bacteria > Acidobacteriota > Thermoanaerobaculia > UBA5066 > UBA5066 > UBA5066. Next base: position 3,907 of record JAKPXO010000335.1, on the reverse strand, counting down.
TGACGGCCGGCGAGGCGCTGAAGGTCCTCCTCCGAGGCGACGAGGGGCGCGAGCGGCGACAGGTCGGCCTCGTGACGGCCTCGGGCGACGCGGCGACGTTCACCGGCTCTGGCGCGAACGCGTGGGCCGGCGGGCGGAAGGGGCCGAACTACGCCGTGCAGGGGAACATCCTCGTCGGCGAGGCGGTCGTCGAGGCGATGGAGCGCTCGTTCCTCGCGAGCGCCGGGCGGCCGCTCGCCGAACGGCTCCTCGCGGCGCTCGCCGCGGGCGACGGGGCCGGCGGCGACAGCCGGGGTCGGCAGTCGGCCGCCCTCCTCGTCTGCCGCGCGAAGGGGGGCTACAACGGCTTCACCGACCGCGCCGTCGACGTCCGCGTCGACGACCACGCCGATCCGTTCCGCGAGCTCGCGCGCCTCGTCGGGATGGCCGTCGTGAACGACCTCTGGAACCGCGGCTGGACCGGCTTCATGGAGAAGCGTCACGCCGAGGCGCTGAAGTGGCAGGAGGAGGCGACCGCCCGTGCCGAGGCGCAACCGGCGATGCTCCCCGAGGTCGTCTACGACCTCGCCGTCATCCGGCTCGCCGCGGGAGACCGTGACGGCGCCCTCGCGGCTGCCCGGCGCGCGCTCGCGCTGAACCCGAAGCTCGCCGCGCAGGCCGCCGTCGACCCCGACCTCGAGGCGATCCGCGCGGAGCTGCGGTAGGGAGCAGAACGCGTGGCGACGGTGAACGTCGACCGGAGGCTCCTCTGGACCCTCGCGGGCGTCGCGGGGTTGTCGCTCCTCGCGGTCGCGTACCTCCTCGGACGCGCGAGCGGCACGGAGCGGACGGAACCTCGACCCGAAGGAGCCGCCCCGGCCTTCGCTCCGGTTCTCGCGGGGACCGGCGCGAACGTCGTCATGACGCCTGCCCCGACGTCGCCGAGCGCCGACCCCGCGATCGCGGAGCTCCCCTTCTCCTCCGCGGAGCACTCTTCACCCGACGCCCTTCCCGAGTCGCGGAGTCCGTTCCTCCCGACACCCGATCCCGAGCCCGGGCTCACGCCACCGCCCGAGGACCCGGAGCGCGCCGCGGTCGCGGCCTACCTCGACGCCGTCGACGCGATCCAGGCGTCCGGTCTCGCGGGGAGCCCGGAGAGCGCCGCGAACGAGATGGCCGTGGCCCTCGCGCGGGGAGACGCGTCGGGCCTCGACGGGCTCGTCCGCGAGGCGGAGGGGGCGCGCCGCCGGCTCCTCGCGATCTCGCCGCCGGCGGCCTGTGCCGCCCACCATCGGGAGACGGTCGCGAGCTTCGACGACGCGCTCGGGATGCTCCGCGCTCTGAAGGCCGCGACGGGCTCGACCGATGCCGCGACGGCCCTCGCCGACGTCGCCGCGCGCGCCACCGCGTTGAAGGCGCGCGCCGAGAGCCTGAAGGTCGAGGAGGAAGCCCTGCGGCGCCGAGGTTCGAAGCGATGAGCCCGTCGGACGGTCCGGTTCCGAGCCAGGAGCGGCTCGACGCCCTCCGCGCCGCCGAGCACCCGCGCTGCTTCCTCTGCAGCCCCGACAACCCCGCCGGCTTGAAGCTGCGGTTCCGGGTGCAACCCGACGGCTCGGTCGCGGCGTTCTTCCCGTGCCGGGAGCTCTTCCAGAGCTACCCGGAGACGCTCCACGGCGGGATCGTCGCCGCGCTCCTCGACGCCGCGATGGCGAACGCGCTCTTCGCAATCGGCGTCGTCGCCGTGACCGCCGAGATGGACGTTCGCTACCGCGCGCCCGTCGCCCTCGAGCGGGGCGTCGTCGTCCGCGGCCGCGTGGAGAAGACGACGGCCCACCCCCTCTACCACGTCCGCGGCGAGGTGGAGCAGGACCGGAAGGTCGTCGCCCGCGCCTCGGCCCGCTTCCTCGTCCGCGACGGCGTGTAGCGCGCGCCCCGGGAACGTCAGGGCGCCGGGAAGAGCGCGAGGTAGCGTACCGTCACCCCCGCGTCGAAGAGGACGAGGAGGAGGACGACCGCGGCGGCGAGGAGGGCACGCGCGGGAACGCGCTCGAGCCCGCGCGCCGGGAGGCGCTCGAGACCGCGGGCCGCCGCGAGGGCGAGGACCGGGAAGAGCGGCAAGTAGTAGCGCGCGTGGATCCCCCCGAGGCGCTCCGTGGCGAGATAGCCGTCCCGCGCCCACGCGAGGTTGACGAGGAGCGTCGCGGCGAGGGCGACGGCGCCGGCCCGGACGAGGTCGTCGACCGGGTCTTCGGCGCCGCCGTCCGCGCCCCTCCTGCGCAGGAGCCCGAGCGCCGCGAGGAGCGCGGCGAGAGCCGGCCCGGCGAGCGTCGGGAGCGGGCCGACCGGGAGCCAGACGTGCGCGATGAGCGAGAGCCACGTCGATCCGAAGACCTTCAGGAGCTTCACCGCCCATGGGACGACGGCGAGGCGCGGGGTGCCCGGCGCCTCGACGAAGGCCGAACGGGCGTACGCCTCCGGGTCGACGACGTCCAGCGAAGGGACCGGCGTGCCGTAGCGGACGAGGATCGGGACGTAGTGGATCGCCGGGAGGAGGAGCCACGGGAGGAGCGCGAGGAGGAAGCGGTGGTCCCGCTCCCAGCGGACGGTGCGTCGCGCGAGGGCGAGCGCCGCCCCCGCGGCGAGGAGGACGAGGAGGCCGGCCGTCGCTTTCGAGAGGAGCGCGAGCGCCAGGCCCGCGCCCACGAGCGTCCCGGTCGCCGCACCGGCGCGCCCCTCGAGGAGGCGCGCGAGGCCGAGGAGCGCGAGGCCGCCGGCGAGGAACGCGAGGACGTCGTTGTTCACGGCGGAGCCGACGAAGGCGAGCGGCGGGACCGTCGCGACCGTCGCCGCGTAGAGGGCGTGCGACGCGAGCGGCGCCGCGCGCCGGAAGCCGAGCCAGAGGAAGAGAGCGGCGGCCGCCGCGAAGAGAGGCGCCGAGAGAGAACGCAGGCGGCGCGTGGCCGCGTCGAGAGGCCCGGAGGGGGCCCCTCCCGTGACGCGCGCGAGGCCGCGGAGGAGGTGGTAGTAGGCGGGCGGGTGGGCGAGGTACGTCGGCTGAGCGCCGAATCGCCCGTCCGGCTCGAGGAGGCGCATCTCCTCGTAGCGTGGGAGGACGGCCCCCGACGCCTCGAGCCAGGCGACGTAGGAGACGTGGACCGGCTCGTCGGGCGGGACGTGCGACGGGACGCGCTCGCGAAAGAGAGCCGCCTTCCCCAGGATCCAGGCGAGGGCGAGGAGGTAGGCCGCCGCGACCGCGACGTTCCTCCGGGGGCGGCCCGCGGGCCCGTCGCTCATCGTGGCGGTCAGGTCGCCGAGGTGCCGGCGAGCGCGGAACGGAAGTGGGCGAGGGTCGCCTCGGCGGCCGCCGCGAGGTGGGGCGTCGGCCCGGCGAACGGGTGGACCGCGCCGAACGTGTGCCCCGCCCCTTCGAGCGGGAAGAGCCGGGCGCGTCCCGCCGTCGCCTCGTGAAGCTCTTCCGCCTCGCCGAACTCCACCGTCAGGTCGGCCGTCCCGTGGACGAGGAGCCACGGAACGGCGAGGCGCCGTGCCGCCGCGAGAAGGTCGAGGCGGGCGAGGTTCGCGAGGACGTCGTCGAGGAACGCGACTCCCATCGGGAGCTTCTGCCCGGTGCGCGAGTTGACGACCTCGTAGACGCCGGTCCGTCGCCACTCGGCGAGAGTCGGCTCGTCCGCGATCCGGTCGAAGTGCGAGACGGCGGCCCAGGTCGCGAGCGCCTTCGCCTCGGGGCGCTCCGACGCGCCGAGGAGCGCGATGCCGCCGCCGCGGCTGTGGCCGAGGAGGCCGAGCCGGGCGCCGTCGAGCGAAAGGTCGAGGCGCCCGGTGAGGACCGCGTCGATCACCGTGTCGAGGTCGTCGCGCTCGATCGAGAGGGTGTTCCGCCGGAAGGCGTCGAGGTCCTCGATGTCGC
>JAKPXO010000327.1 GCA_029567505.1 Acidobacteriota bacterium | reverse complement strand
GCGCAGGCGCCCGGCGCCCTCGACCGCGCGCGGGCCGCCTTCGGGCGGCCGCCGCTCGCCGCCGAGGCCGTCTCCGCGCTCGGCTTCCCGCTCCTTTCGGCCGTGGACGACGGGCGCCCGGCGCTCCTCCCGCTCGAACGGCTCGAGCCGCTCGGCAAGGGGGGGATGAACACCGTTTCCCGCTCGGCCGACCTCTTCACCGGCCGGCCGCTCGTCGTGCGGCGGCTGATCCCCGCGGAATCCGCGGTCGAGGAGGAGATGCGGCGCCGGCGGAACGAGCTCGTGCGCGAGAGGCTCTCGGTCCTCCGCCGGCACCCCGTGCTGCAGCGCTTCTGGGGGAGCGGTCTCGTCGAGGGTGAGGCTTGCGAGCTCTTCGACTTCGCCCCGGGAAAAACACTCTCGCAGCACGTGCGGGAGAAGGGCCTGACGTACGGCGCCCTCCTCGACGTCGGCTGGCACGCCGCCCGCGGCCTCCTCCACCTCTCGCGGCACGGCCTCGTCCACGGCGACGTGAAGCCGGAGAACTTCTGCGTCGAGGAGCGCGGGACCGGGGGCGCGGCGCGCCTGAGGGTGAGCCTGATCGACTTCGACATCGTCTCGACCGTCGACGAGCAGCTCTTCCAGTACCGGCTCTCGAACACGCTCGACGGGACGCTTCCCTACATGCCCCCCGAGAACTTCGTCCAGGCCGTCCCCGAGGACCCGGACGAGTGCCGGCGGATGGTCCTCGCCAAGGACGTCTTCGCGCTCGGGATGACCCTCGTGCGGGTCGTGAACGGCCGGTTCCCGGACGGCGTCTACACGAGCATGACGTCGCTCGTCCAGAAGAAGGAGCGGCTGGAGGAGATGCCGGTCTCGCTCCCGGCCTCGCTTCGGGCGGAGCTCCGCGAGCTCGTCCTCGCGATGTGCCGGACCGAGTGGCGGATGCGTCCTCCGCTCCCCGTCGTCGTCCGGACTCTCGACGCGCTTCGTCGCGGGGCGAGCGAAGAGGAGCGGGTGCGCCTCGTCGCCGCGCCGCGCGTGGAGGCGGTCCCCGAAGCGCCGCCGTCCGAGCCGGTCGAGCTCGTCGGGCCGTACCGGCTCGTGAACCGCGCGTTCGCCGCGCGGACCCCCGGCGACGGGCAGACGCGCCCGCTCGCCGAGCTGCACGACCCGTTCGGCCGCCGTCTCGTCGGCGTCCCCTACGAGTTCCGGACGGCCGAGGAGGAGTCCGCCTTCTACGAGGAGCGGAAGGCGCTCCTCGAAGACCTGAACGCCGTCCGCCTCCGGCACCCGGAGCTCTTCCCGGGGAGCTTCCGCGACCTCGTGAGGCAGGGGATCGGGGACGATCTCTTCGTCGTCTGGGTCATCCGGCCGCTCCTCGAGGGCGCGATCGACCTCGACCGCTACCTCACCGAGGAGCGTCCGGAAGCGTCGTTGCTCGAGCGCGTCGCGATCCTCCGCCGGATCGCGGAGGCGCTCTCGGCCCTGGAGTCGGGCGGCTTCACGCTCGGGACGCTCACGCCCCGGCTCGTCTTCTTCGTGCCGCCCCCCGAGGCGGGCGGTGAGGCGGCGCCGACGGTCGCGGGCCGGACCCGCCCGGTCGCCGCGCTCTTCGACATCGGGGCGCCGGCGTCGGGA
>JAKPXO010000312.1 GCA_029567505.1 Acidobacteriota bacterium | reverse complement strand
GCCTGTACGAACACCTCACGCTGAAGAATGGAGTCCGCCGCCCCTTGCAGGAGCACAGTGACGACTCGCTGGGCGGCTTCGACCGAATCGCAGCGAACATGCATCTGGAGGCGACCGGCGTAAACCCGGAACCCGAACCTTCGTGCCGACTCGAGCGGCTCGGCGGCCGCAAGCACCTGTGCGAGGCTGCTCGAAAGCAGGGCGGCACTGACGGCTGCTTGCTTCGACGCCCCGATGGGTTCGAGCTGGGCAGCGGCTGACGGCACGCAGACCGACACGATCGACGCAAGCAGCACCGTCGACCACGTCACTCGCAGATTCCCATTGTTTCTCACCGGCAGCCCTCCTTTCCTGGAGTTCCCGACTACCCCATCAGAACGACCTCTTCTCCCACCCGTAGTCGTTCTCGGCCTGGTCCATGCACTTCCCGAAGAACGCCTTCGTCCGGAGGAAGGCGTACTTTCCCTCCCCGAGCGACTCGGCGTACGGGCTCTCGGAGGCCGTTCTCTTGATGACCGGGACGACCTTCGAGAGGAGGAGGCTCCTCAGGACTTCCGTGTAGTCCGTCTCCATCGAGGTCGTCGTTCCGAAGCGATCCAGCCAGGACGACAGGTCCTTGTGGTTGAAGAGCGCCTGGACGAGGAGCGCCTGGACGAGGTTCCAGCCCCTCTGGATGAACTCGAACGACGGCCCCTTGTGCTCCGCCAGGTGCCGCATGAGGGCCCGCCGGCGGAGATGGATCTTGTAGACGAGGACGATCTTCCTCGGGTCTACGCGGAGGTACGACTCGGGGAAGGTCCGGCGGAAGACCTTCTCGTCCTCGAAGACGTCGCCGAGGCGCGACATCCGGTCGAGCTCCCCCTGCACGGCGAGGAACGTCTGGGCCAGCGGCCGGATCTGGATCGGCTTCTGGTTCCCGTCGACCTCGATCTCCTCGAGGTCGGCCAGCCGATAGCTCTCCCAGCTCTTCTCCTGCCGCTCGTAGAAGATCCCCAGCTCTTCCCGGAACCGGTCCGCCAGGTCGAGCTGGATCTGCTCGCTCGCCCGGAGGTTCCACGGGTCGACCGGGTTCTGCTTGTTCGTGCAGATCGTCACCCCGACGATGAACGGCCCCTCGGCCGCGTCGATCACCTTGACAAGGACCTCCAGCTCCTCCAGCCGCTGCAGTCGCTTGCGGAACTCCGGGTGCTCCCGGTTCTTCTCGATGAACCGGGCCAGCGTCGTCAGCGTCTGGGCGCCGTTGAGGATGCGCGGCTCGGTCACCCTCGCCGTCCCGTCCTCCACGACGAGCTTCTCCACCGAGAGCGTCACGCCGTTGTGGTTGAAGGCGAAGAGGCCGGCCGGATCGGCCCCGTCGATGACGATCTTCTCGAAGGCCCTCCGGAGCGAGCGGTTCGCTCCCTCCTCCTCCCCGAGGCCGAACCGGATGTTCCGCTCGACGAGGCGCGGCCCCATCGCCTGGTGGATCCGGTAGAGGTCCATCAGCCGGACGAAGCCGACGTGGAGCCTCTCGCCCGACTCGAGCTGCCTCTCGTGCGGCGCCTCGAGCCGGAGGTCGTACTGGTGCGTCTTCTTGACGTGCGTCGCCGACTTGCCGCGCGTCTCGTTCGACCGGAACTCGAACGTCAGGTCGACGGAGCGGTCCTCGCCGAAGAAGCCGTTGATGAAGTGCTTCTTCGACTCCAGCTCCTCCCGCAGCGCCTCGAGGCCGCTGCTCTGGTCCGCCCGCTCCGGATCGCCCTTGAAGACGAAGAGGATGACGACCCGGTCGATGCTCGCCTGCTTCTCGTAGATCTCGGCCCTGAGTCGCCCCAGGAAGTCGTTCTCGTTCCGGGAGGCCTGCGGGTTCCCGAAGACCCGCTCCATTCCCGACTCGACGAGCCGCTTCAACGAGCCCTTGAAGAGGTTGTGGTCCTCCGACCACTTGAACTGGAAGAGGTAGAGGTTCCGCCGGCTCTCGTCGACGTGGTACGCGTCGAGACCGTAGTCGTTCGACCCGAACGCGCACTGCGCCAGGAAGTCCTCGACGGAGCCGCTGAACTCCTTCGCGAGGTAGACCGGGCCGAAGTAGTCCTCGCGCTTGCCGCCGTGCGTTTCGTGGTGGCGGTTCCAGGCGTCCCGAATGTCGTTCTCAGTGACGGCTCTCATCCCGCCGCCTCCAACATCGATCGCTAGACCTGTAACGGACCCGAAGTCCTACCAGCTCAT
>JAKPXO010000290.1 GCA_029567505.1 Acidobacteriota bacterium | reverse complement strand
GGCCGCAGTGACGCGAGCGGGCCGGGATGCAAGGGGCGTGACGGGCGGGAGGCCGGGAGGGACCCGCCCGGCGCGACCCTTGCGGAGCGTCCGGCTCGACCGGGCCTTCCGCCGGAGCCGCCCGCGGGTGCCCTTTCGTGCCTGGTGCCCGTCCCCGTCGTGCTCCCGCGGCCCGCCTACAATGCCGGCGGGGGAGAGAGTACGTGCCCGACATCTCGACGATCCTGAGCCTCCTGGAGTCCTCGCGCCGGGAGGATCAGACGACCGGCACCGAGCGCCTGCGCGCCTACGCCAAGGAGTACGCCCGCAACATCCGGCCGCTCTACCACGTCATTCCCTGGAGCGACCGCATCGTCTCCGAGGAAGACTTCCGCAAGGTCTACACGCGCACCGTCGAGCTAACCGACGGCCTTCACAAGCCCTCGGCGGAGACCCTCTCCGAGGCCCTCCGGCGCTACCCCCGCTCCCTCATGGTTTTCCGCCTCATCAGCGGCTACCAGTGGGAGGAGCTCTCCGACATCGTCGGCCTCATCCGGGGCGTGAAGATCGGCAAGGAGGTCCTCCACCGCGTCGAGACCGGGGAGCAGGAGCTCGGAGAACGCGAGCGCGAGGCCGTCGCCGGAACCCTCTTCGACCTCATCGCCGGCCGCGCCATGCCGCTGCCCGACTTCCTCGACCCGGCGGCCTATCGGACCCGGAACGCCAAGATCGACACCAAGCGCGGCTGGACCTCCGTGGCCAAGGCCGTCGAGGACTCGCTCGACCTCGGCCACCTCCTTTACGAGCGCTATACCGGCCGCCCCTTCGCCTATGTCCGCGACGCCCTCTCGGAGGCCAAGGGCGACATCCTCGAATCCGCCGTCGAGAAGCTCCTGCGCGACCACAAGATCCCCTTCGAGAGGATCGAGGACAACCGCCTCGCAGGCTACGAGCAGGCCCCCGACTTCGTCCTGCCGTCGAGGAAGCATCCGAGCGTCTTCATCGAGGCCAAGCTCAGCGAGGACGGCGGCACCTCACGCGACAAGGCCGGCCGCATCGAGAGGCTCTTCCACGGCATCGGCTCCAAGCCGATCGCGCTCGTCGCCGTCATCGACGGCAAGGGCTTCCGTCGGATCAACGACGTCCTCGCCCCGATCCTCAAGCACACGCGGGGGCGCACCTTCTTCCTCTCCAACCTCTCGGAGCTCGTCGAGCTGCCGGAGGTGGCGCGGCTCAAGGAGCGGTGACGACTCTCTCGGAGATCGCGAGCGAGGGCTGGCGCGTCTCCTCCTGGAGCCGCTCCCGCATCGTCTCGCAATAGGACGGCAGGATCTCCGACACCATCCAGCGGCGCCCGAGCCGCTCGGCGGCAACCGCCGTCGTCCCGGTCCCTCCGAAGGGATCCACCACGAGGTCCTCGGCGCTGGACGTCATCAGGCGGATGAAGAAGTCGGGGAGCGTCACCGGGAACCGCGCGGGGTGGTGCGCGGGATTCTTCCCGAACTCCGGCTCTGCGATCAGCAGATTCGACGGGCGGGCCATCTCGACGGCCGCCTTCACGCGGATGCGGCCATGCCCGGAGGGCTCATTCACGCGGACGTGGTTTTGCGGCAGCCGGAGCCGGCGCTCACGGTCCTTCTTGTCCCAGCGGGCCGGGAGCAGGCAGTTTTCCGGGAAGAACCGGAACGACCCCGACTTCGCGAACTGGAAGCAGTACTCCACGGCGTCCTTCAGACACTGATTGAAGCGGCCCGGGGGCGGGGAGGGCTTGCCCCAGATGAAGTCCTCGGCGAAGAGCCAGCCCTGCTCGCGCAGCCAGAAGACCAGCTCGTACTGGATCGTCCCGCGCTCCTTGTTGTAGCGGCGGCTCCGGTAATTCAGGACGAAGTTGCCGTCGGGCTTCAGCACCCGGAGCAGCTCGGCCGTCACGGCCATGAACTTGTCCCTGTACCAGGCGCGGTCGTAGACGTCGCCCTTCTGGTACTTCGGCTGCCCGTCGTAAGGCGGCGAGGTGACGACCAGGTCGACGCTCTCGTCGGCGAGGGACTGGAGGAACTCCACGGCGTCCATCTGGAACGCCGATCCGTGCTCCGTCTGGAAGAACGGGGCGGCGGGAAGCGGTGCGACGGCGGCGTGACCCACGGAGCTACTCCTTCACGAAGAAGAGGATGTGCTCGTCCTTGAGGGTGTTTCGGATCCCCTCGATCTCGCGGACGATGTGCTTGAACTTCTGGAGCCCGTAGGAGGCCGCAGAGGCGATCACGCGCTCCTCCAGCCGGATCCCGCGCGTCTGGCTCGTATTCGAGCCGATCACGACGACGCAGCAGCGGCCGGGGGCGAGGACGTGGGCCGACTGGCGCATCACGACGTCCATGTCCTCGAAGTAACGCTCGACGCGAGCCTGAATGCGGGTGGCCTCGTTGGAGCCCTCCCCGCCACGAACGCCGATCGTCGCCTCCCGCAGGACGTCCACCTCGTAGCCGAGGTACTCGATCTGCGGTCGGTCGTTTTCGATGTAGTCGAGCGCGAACGAGTACGGCGGAGAGAAGACGACCGCGTCGACGGACTCGGCCTTCAGCTTCGCCGTCCGGATGTCGTCGTGGACCACCTTGCCGGCCGCGGGCCGCAGCCCCAGCTCCGCGCGCGACTCTCCGAAGCAGCGGACCGCTTCGAGATACCGCCCGAGGACCACGCCGAAGAGGTCTCGCGGCGTCTTGTTGACCCGCCGCGCGGCGTAGCCGACGGCGTCGAGATAGGCGAGCCCGACCAGCCGGCGCAGCCCGGTCTGGGTCTCCAGGGCCTCGCGCACGGTCTTCTTCGTCACCGCCTTCGCCGCGAACGTCAGCCCGCCCTCCGTGCGATCGGGCTTGGCCTGGTCGAAGTAGTCGAAGACCTGATCGAGGGAGGAGAGGAGCTGCGGGAAGGGCTTCGCGTCGAGCGTCAGCCCGGCGAGCTTGGCCGACGCCATGAACGCCGCGAAGGGATTCTGGTCGATCCCGATCGAGCGGATCCCGAGGATCGAGGCCTCTACGAGCGTCGTGCCGCTCCCGCACATCGGGTCGAGGACCGTCTCGCCCTTCTTCAGGCCGATGGCGTTGAAGATCCCCTTGATCATCTGCGGGTGGAACTTCCCGCGGTAGGGGTAGAGCCCGTGGGTGGCGTAGCCGACCGAGAAGAGATTCGACGCGAAGAAATTCTTCCGGTCGATGCTCGCGGCCTCGTCGACCTGATTCGGCGTCTTCGTGCAGATCCGGTAGTGGTGCGTCTCGACGCCGTCGACCGTGTGGAAGTAGGCGCTGCGCGGGACGAGCCCTTCGACCCCGAGCATCTTGAACTCCGCCAGCGCCAGGTCCAGCTCGTAGATCTGGCTGCACTGAGGCAGGAGCGTCAGCCCGGGCGGGAACAGCTCCTCGATGACGCCGGAGGAGTAGTACCCGTGGCGGGCACCCAGGTCGGCCATGGTCGTGTGGCTGCGCTGGAGGATCGTCGACATCGGTGACCGTCCTTCCTCAGGGCTTTCCGTAGCGGGCGAGCGTCTCGCGGATCAGGTCGAGGGAGCGGCGCGGGTCGCGCCCGAGGATCTCTCCGACGTCCTCGGGCAGGTGGCCGGCCACGACGAGCAGCTCGTCGACGTCGGTCTTCAGCGCGCGGGCCAGCCGGACGATGACGTCACGCGAGGGCTGGCGCTTCCCGTGCTCGATCTGGCTGATGTAGGAGAAGTCGATCGCGGCCTTCTGCGCCAGAGTCCGCATCGAGACCTTCTTCTCGAGCCGGAGCTTTCGGAGCTTCTCGCCGAACATCGCTACGGAGCCTAGAGCGTGTTGACTCATGAGTCAACACCGGACGGGGGCCCCGGAACGTCAGCTCGCCTTCCTCCGGCCGGAGCGATCCGCAAGAGCGTCGATCATCTTCAGGATGGCCTTGCGGTCGTGGGGAGGGAGCTCCTGGACACGCTTGAGGCGGCGCCAGAGGCTCAGCTCCTCGGCCTGGACGGGGGGCCGCCGGGAGGGCTCTTGCCGACCCGTCAGCGAGTCGACGGAGACACCGAGGACCTGGGCCATCTTCACGAGCAGCTCGGGCCTCGGCTCGCCGCCCTGGACCTCGTAGTACGCCATCATCCGGCTCGAGAGCCCGACGCGGCGCCCCAGCTCGATCTGGGTGAGGCCCTGGGCGAGGCGGAAACGCCGGATACGGTCTCCCGTCCTCTCTCCCGTAGACGAAACGCTCTTCTTCCTCGCCATCGGGGCGAGTGTAGGGGCGGGTGGTGAGTGGACGAGGGAGATCACTTGACGGGACTCTACATAAAATGTAGAACACGGTCAACGCGAGATGACGGCCTCGAATCGCCCCACTTCCCTCTTGACAGGGTCCTGCGGAAACGGGGTTTCCGAGCGGCGGAGGTGACCGATGGCGCGAATCCCCGACGAGCTGCTCCGGCGAATCCGTGAAGAGGTCCCGCTCGAGCGCCTCGCTGAAGCGAAGGGCGTCGAGCTTCGGCGCCACGGCGCCGACCTCATCGGCCGCTGCCCCTTCCACGACGATCGCGAGCCCTCCCTCGTCGTCACTCCCGGCAAGAACCTCTGGCACTGCCTCGGCGCCTGTCAGACCGGCGGCTCGCCGATCGACTGGGTGATGAAGGCCGAAGGGGTGAGCTTCCGGCACGCCGTCGAGATCCTGCGGGCCGACTTCTTCCCGACGA
>JAKPXO010000279.1 GCA_029567505.1 Acidobacteriota bacterium | reverse complement strand
TGACCGGGGTCGGCGTGCCGTCGTCCGCCTTTCCCGTCGCGCGGCTCGCGAACGACACGCCGGTCTTCTCCTCGACGGGCAGGGCGTCGAGGTCGGTCCGGAGCATCACGACCGGTCCGTCCCCGTTCCGGAGGACGCCGACGATCCCGGTCCCGCCGACGCCTTCGGACACCTCGTACCCGAGCGCGCGCAGCCGCCCGGCCATCTTCGCGGCCGTCGCCGTTTCCTGCATCGAGAGCTCCGGCGTCGCGTGGAGCTCCCGATAGAGCTCGCCGAGCGGCTCCGTCTCGCCCGCCAGCGGCGCGAGGACGGCCTGGAGGCGCGGAGCGGGGGGGGCCGCGAGGGCGGGGACGGCGAGGCCGGCGGCGAGGGCGGCGGCGGCTGGGCGCATCGGATCCTCCATGGGGTCTCTCCCGCCTCCGACTATAGTGGAGGGGTGAGCGCCGAGACGCCCGGCTGGGTCCGCGACGCCGTCTTCTACCAGGTCTTCCCCGACCGGTTCGCGCGGAGCGCGCAAGTGGCGAAGCCGGCGAACCTCGAGGCGTGGGACTCACCTCCGACCGCGCACGGATTCAAGGGAGGCGACCTCCTCGGCCTCGCCGAGAAGCTCGACGACCTCTCGGCGCTCGGCGTGACGGCGCTCTACCTCAACCCGGTCTTCGCCTCCGCGGCGAACCACCGGTACCACACCTGGGACTACCACCAGGTCGACCCGATCCTGGGCGGGAACGAGGCGCTGCGCGAGCTCCTCGACGCGGCCCACGCGCGGGGGATGAGGATCGTCCTGGACGGCGTCTTCAACCACGTCGGACGCGGCTTCTTCGCCTTCCACAGCATTCTCGAGAACGGCGCCGGCTCCCCCTATCTCGATTGGTTCCACCTCGACCTCGAGCGCTTGCAGGACGGACGGCCGCTCGGCGCCTACGCCGAGCCGAAGCTCCTGCGCCGCTCGAAGAAGTCGAAGCCCGCCTTCGAGGAGCTCGGCTACTCGGCCTGGTGGGACTGCCCCGCCCTGCCGAAGCTCGACACGCGGACGCCCGCCGTCCGCGAGTACCTCTGGGACGTGGCGGAGCGGTGGGTCCGGTTCGGCATCGACGGCTGGCGGCTCGACGTCCCGTCGGAGATCGACGACGACGAGTTCTGGCGCGAGCTGCGCCGCCGCGTGAAGCGCGCGAACCCCGAGGCCTACCTCGTCGGGGAGATCTGGCACGACGCCCGCCGCTGGCTCGCGGGGGACCAGTTCAACGCGACGATGAACTACCCGCTCGCGAAGGCGGCTCTCGGCTTCTTCGTCCCGGACCTCGAGACCGACGCCCTCCGGTCGGTCGGAGGCTACCGGGACGTCGTCGAGCTCGACGCGCCGGCCTTCGCCGCCGAGGTGGAGCGAGTGCTCGGCCTTTACGACCCGGCCGTCCGCAATGCGCAGCTCAACCTCATCGGAAGCCACGACACGCCCCGCTTCCTGACGCTCGCCGGCGGGGAGCTCGCCGCGCTCGAGATGGCGTTCCTCTTCCTGTTCACGGTCCCCGGCGCCCCGTGCATCTACTACGGAGACGAGATCGGTCTCGAGGGCGGGCCCGACCCCGACTGCCGGCGGACCTACCCGTGGGACGAGGGCTCCTGGGACCACGTCCTGCGCGAGCAGGTGAAGCGCCTCGCCGCTCTCCGGCGGGCCCACCCGGCGCTTCGCCAGGGCTCGTTCCGCACGATCCTCGCGGAGGGCGCGATCGTCTCGTACGTCCGGGAGGAGGAGGGCGGAGACGCGGTCGTCGTCGCCTTGAACGTCTCGCGCGAGGAACGGCGCGTCGACCTGCCGGTCGGGGCGCTCCCCGCCCGGCTCCTCGACGCGGCCACCGGGGACGACCTCGTCGTGACCGACGGTGTGCTGCGCGGCATCGACCTCCCGGGCCGCTCGGGCCGCGCGTTCGTCACGCCTCCGGCCGGCTGAAACCGACCGCTCCGCCAGGGTCCGCGTTCCGGCGAGACGATCTGCCCCGGATCGGGTCTTCACCCGCCTTCGACATGATGCGTTCGCATCACGTCGCCCCGACCGGAGGACTTGCGACGTCCGCTCATAATCCGCACAACCTTTACCCATTTCCTGGGTTACCGAAATGGCATCGAAGCCCGACCCTTCGCGGATCGCGTTCGAATTCGGCCATTCCGTGGCCTGAATTGAGGCGTCTGAATGATGGTGCTGCGCTGCAACGGGACGGAACATGCCCGCCGGATCAGGCAGCAGGAGCCATGCCGCCAGGGGGCCGCGTGTCGGGAGAGAGTCAGGTCGTCATGCACCTCGGAGAGGCGCTTCGGCGCCTTCCTGGCTTCATGCCTTGCCCCTCTCGCGGCGCGGCCGCCTCGAACCGGCGCGGCTATCTCGCCCCATACCCGCACCTTTCGCGGCGAACGCAGCGCAACAGGATGGGAGATCGATGAGCGACACCGTTCGGTACGACGATCGAACCC
>JAKPXO010000232.1 GCA_029567505.1 Acidobacteriota bacterium | reverse complement strand
GGACCTCACGCTCGCCGAGTTCAACGAGGCGTGCCAGATCGTCCAGCAGGCGGCCGACGACGACGCGAACATCATCTTCGGCCTCGTCCAGGACGGCGGAATGAAGGACCAGGTGAAGGTGAGCGTCATCGCGACCGGCTTCGACGCTCCCGTCGCGGCCCGGCGCGCCGCGGAGAAGCCCGTCGAGCGGACGCGCCTCCCCCTCACCGAGGAGCCGATCCCCGAGGACTCCGGCTACGGCGTGAACCTCGTCCAGACCCGCAACCCGAAGGACGACATCTTCGACATCCCGACGTTCCTCAGGCGGCAGATGGACTGAACGTCGCGTCCCTTCCAGCTCCCGCCGAAGGGGCACGACAAGTACCGTCGACGTTACGAGGCTATGGCGCCGGGCGGGCCTCGGAACCGTCGGGGACGACCGCCTGGTCTTCGCCGGCTTCGGCCAGCGGAGCTCGCCGAGAGAGGTGGTCGTCGCCTTCAGGCCGAGCAGCGGCCCGACCATTCGTTCTCCACACCGCTGCGAAGCCTTTCGCTTGCACCTCCCGACGGCGACCAGGGCGATCGTCGGCGTCGTCGCCCATCTCGAGCCTCGCGGTGCCCAGTCTCCCCGTTCCGGCCGTGCTGCTCGAGCCGCGAGGTCGGCTCGAGATGACACCGGAAGCCGATACCGATCGGTCCAGCGGCCGTGGCGACCGCAGAACCGAAAACATCACCAATTGGGTCTCGACGGGTCCTGATGGTGGCTCATTTGCCTTGACGTTGCCCACCGGGGGGGTAGGCTCGCCGCTTCCATATCAATGTCGGAGGGGTCTTCATGAACATCCGAATGCTTTCGACTGTGACGGTGGCGACCCTCATCGCCCTGTCGTTGCTGGTTGGGGCTCAATCAGCAGAGGCAAATTGCGAGATCTGCAAGTGATCGGGCGCCGACGACGTCAAGGTGTGTCAGCAAGTGAGGGATGCGCCGGGCTGGCGAAACGGGCGAACGGACTGTGTCGACAGGGGCTTGAAGTGTCCCCCCGGGAGTTGCTGCTGCCTCACGCAGAAGCCGGAATACGCGTGCTCGATCAACTATCCCTTGGGCTGCCCGGACCCTCGGGAGTTCGGCCTGAAGGACGTGCAGGAGCAGGACATCTAGGGAGGGCGTGGTGATCCTCGCGGCGTCGGTCTTCTCTGCATTCTTCGCCCTTGCTCCGGACGAGACCGTTCGCCCCGAGGTTCGGCTCGACGTCTCCGCGGAGTTCCCGACAGGGACGCCGGGTGTCGTTCTCGTCGAGGCCTTCTCGGGCGACGGGGCGTCGCTCGGAACGCGGGAGGTGCGGCCTGCGGCGAACGGGGAAGTCGGTATCGTTCCCGCAGAAACGGCGCGTGTCCGTGTGTCGAGCCCCCTTCACGAGACCTGCGAGGTCTTCGTCGAGCCGGCCAGCGAGATCGTCTCCTGTTCAATGGAGGCCCGGGCCCGGATCCATCCATTTGGCGATCGTGCGGGCCGGGTCTGGGCGCGCAGGAACGAGCCGGGAGCGCCGTTCCTGGCCATCCCTCCCCTTGCGAAAGAGTGGGGTGGCGGTTTCGCGGTTCCGCGAGGCAGGATCGATCTCGTCCTGGCCCCGGAGGGGTCGACGGGCTCTCTCCTCAGGCTGGTCGACGCCGCTTCTCTCGCTGAATCGCGGCAACCGGCGAAGAAGCGCGATCCGAACCGGCTCAAGGTGCGATTCGTCGACGCGAGCGGGGCCGAAGTGCGCGATCGGCCCGTCGTCAAGGTGGAGCCGCTCTTCCGGCCGCGCAAGGAAGAGGAGCTGGAGCTCGCCGCCTGGACCGATTTCTACGAGCGGAACGGAGCGTCGATGGCGAGCGGCGTCCTCGTGCTGGATCCGATTCCGGAGAGGAGGGAATGGGTCGTCTTCAACGTGCGGTTTGAAGGCCAGCCCGGCGTCCGCCTGGCCGCCGCGGGTCGGCTCGTCGACGGGGTGCTCGACCTGGGGACGATTCGGCTGCCACGCCGGACGAGCTTCGCCGTCTCCATCCGCTCCGGGCTCCCGAACGAGGAGGATCCTGGTCCTCTCACCCTCGACCTGAGCCTGGTTCGGCCCGTGCCCGGATTGAATCCTCCCGCCCGCGCGCCGAGCCTGAGCCGGGAGACCCGGGCCGGGTCGGCTGCGACCTTCGATCAGCTCATCCCGGGGGAGTACCGGCTGGCAGTTCGAACTCCCGACGATACCGTCGGATCCTTCGAGGTCCCCGTGGCCGAAGGGGACGAGAACAGGTTGGACCTCGAGCTGACCCGCGAGGTGGTTGCGGGGCGCGTGGAGGACGAGAACGGAAAGGAGATCGTCAATGCTCTGGTCGGTCTGATGAGGACCTGGACGAAGGGGGGATCGCGGCACGAGGTTCGTACCGACGCGCAGGGGAGCTTCCGGCTCGAGTTCCTTCATGCGGGCGGATCCGTGAACGTCTGGGCGACGCCGACGGCCGACTGCGCCACGGTCGCCGTCGAGCTCGACCCGCGCGGCCCGGACGCAGCCGGGATCCTCCTCCGAACAAGGCCCGGGGGGGTCTCTGTTCGCGTGCGCGACGCGACGACGAAGGAGCCGATCGGCGACGCTCGCCTGGAGCTCGACGTGGCTCTGGCCGCCGGTCCAAACTGGTCGAAGCGGGGCCGGACGAGCCTCCCGGACGGCGTCTTCAGCCTCTGCAACCTTCCGGCCGGCTCCGTCAGGATCACCGCGACGGCGCGCGGCTACGACCAGGCCGACCGGGAAGTCGAGATAGAGGCGGACCAGCTTGCCGAGGTCGAGCTGAGCCTCGAGCGCGCGGCGCAGCTTCGCGGCAAGGTCCTCGGCTCCGCTGGAGCTCCCGTCCCGGGGGCGCGCGTCTTCGGCCCGCTCGGCCCGTTCGTCGGTTTCGAAGGCGAGCCGCCATCCGTCGCGTGTGGTGCGGACGGGACGTTCGAGATGGATCTCCCGGCGGGGCCGACTCCGACGCTGCTCGCCGTCGTGGCGACCGGACACCGACTCGCGTTGAGGTGGATGCGGCCCTCCCCGGAAGAGCAGCCGATCTTCCTCGTGGCGGCCGGCTCCGACGAAGTCGTCGAGCTCCGATATGCCGACGGCGTACCCGTCCGGGATGCCTGGATCGTGCTTCAGAAGGACGGCCTTCTCGTTCCCGGTGCGATCTTCGAGGAGGCGGTATCTGCCGGCGGGTGCGTCTTCGAGCCTTCGAGCCGGGACGGCTTCCAGCGCTTCGGCGGATGCGTCGAGCCGGGAACGTACGCGCTTCACGCGAGGCTCTTCCGACCGGGCGGCTTCGCGCATCTGCCGCTCGGCGCCTATCAGCTGCCGCTTCCCCCGGGAGCCGAGCTCCGGAGCCCGCTGTCGGAGGTGCCGTGAGGCTGCCTGTCCGTCCGGCGATCTGCGTCGTCCTCCTCGCCGCGGCGTCCCAGGGGGGTGCGAGCCTTGCCGATGGCAAGCCGGGGTCGGAGCTTGGACCTGTGAGCCGGGCGGAGAGATCCCCGTCCGACGATGAACGCGAGGAGGCACGCCTTCGCGAGGCTGATCGGGTCGAAGGCCTCGGGGGGCCGGCCACGGTATCGCTGGCGAGATGGCTCCTGTCTCACTCACGTTTCGACGAAGCGTTGTCGTTCCTGAGCCCGTCGTGTGGAGCTCGAAGGGACGAGTGGAGCTGTGCCGCCGCGGCCGCCGTCCACGTGGCGCGCGGGGAGTGCGGAATTGCTCTCCGCGATGGATTGAGTCGACTCCGTCGGGTCAGTAGGGGCCGTGTCTACACTCGTGTATTGTTTGGCCTGGGCAGGTGCGCACTTTCGAGCGTGCCTTGATCCTCTTTCGTGCGATTCTTGATATCCCCACGGTAACCTGAACCTGGCCGAGGGTCGGGCCTGTCCCGGACTCGCGAAGCGAGGCGCTCGACGCGCCGCCTCTCGCCCCGGTCGTGATCGCTCGCGGGCTCGTCTCCCTCGTCGTCTTCGGCCCGGCGCGTGACGCGGGGCGTGCGCGTGACACGCGGGAGCCTCGACCTGTGCACCGACACCATCGCCCGCGCCGGCGGAGCGCGCGGCGAGGGCAGGGACGGGAGACGGCCGGCGCGACGCGTCTGACTCGGGGCGACGTTCCGAGGCGCCGGGCCTCGCCTACGGCCGGTCCACGGTCTTCTTCGGTGACGCGGGCCGGGGTTCGCGATCGGGGAGGCCGGTCGCGTCGGCAGGCGTCGTCGTGAGCCGATAGCCGATCCGGTAGATGTCGAGGCGGCCGGCGGTGTCGTCGGGCCTGTGCGAGGAAAAGTACAGGACGCCGGGCTCTGCCGCGGCGGTGGAGGGGCCGAGGTTCCAGCCCTTCTCGGTGTTGACCTCGTGGCCGAGTCGCCGTGGCGGGGCGTATCGACCGTCGTGCCACGCCGCGAGCCAGAGGTCGGCGCCGTCCTGGTCCTTCGTGCGTCGCGTGAAGACGAGGCTGCGGCCGTCGTCGAGATAGGCGGCGTCGAAGTCCTCGTCGGGGCCGTTCACAGTCGGCAGCGGGAGGGGCTCTCGCCACGTCCCGTCGACGAGCCGCGCGACGAAGAGGTCGTGAAGCCCTGCCCCGGGTCGACCGTCCGTCGCGAAGAGGAGCGTCGATCCGTCGGGGCTGACGACGGGCGCCCACTCGTCTCCCGGCGAGTTCACGCCCGGGCCGAGGTTGCGCGCGGAGCCGTACTGGCCGGAAGAGGAGTCGAGCGGTGCGAACCAGAGGTCGTCCCCGCCGGAGCCCCCGGGGCGGTTGCTGAAGAAGTAGACGCCGCTTCCGTCGGGAGCGAACGAGGGATCGAAATCGTTCTGGGGCGAGCAGAAGGGGACGGCCGAAGGAGCGCTCCAGGCGGCGCCCTCCTTGCGGCTCTCCCAGAGGTCCCAGCCGCCCGGGCCGCCGGGCCGGTTCATGGAGCCCCAGAGGACGCGGGTGCCGTCGGGGCTGAGGGCGGCCTTGACCTCGCTGAACTCCGAGGAGACGCGGCCGCGCGCGAAGACCGCTGCCGGGGGAGTGAAGCGCAGGAGCGGAGCCTTGGGGGCTGCGCAGACGGGAGCGACGCCGAGGGAGAGGAAAGCGAGCGTGAGCAGCCGCTTCGTCACGGGGGGATTCTCCTCTCGCGCGGGTCGCAAGACATCGCGCGGTTGGCGCTGCGGTTCGCACGTCGGCCTCGAGGTCGTGCGGCTCTTCGCGGAAGAGCCTCCCCGGGGCCGTGTCTGCACTCGTACCCAGCCTTCCTGAAGTAGGGCGCGCATTCGAGCGCGCCCCTTCTCCCGGAGTCGAGAGCGGCTCCCGCCGCCAGCCGTTCAACGGAAGTAGCCGCAGACGTCGACGATGAAATGCGTCGTTCCCGCCTCCTGCCGATCGACGACCGTCAGCAGGCCGTTCACGAGGCCCGTCGTCAGGTTGTTCGCGCGGGTCTTTCCCGCCGGGAAGGCGATGGTGCTCGCGCCCGGCGCCAGCCCCGTCCCGGGGTAGACCGTGAGGCTCCCGGGCGCCGTCGGGTTCGTGACGGTGACGTTCAGCGCCACGGCCGCCGCGTCGGCGGGAACGCCGCACTGCCCGCCGATCGCGAAGGCGCGCGCTTCGCCGGCTTCGAGCGCCGGGCCGCCGTACGGACCCGCCGAGCCCCGCGTATCCACGACGCGGCAGGGCGCGAGCGTATGGAATCCCACGCCGCTGGCCGGAAGGAACGTCGCGGAGACGGAGGTGGCGCCGCTCACCGTCACGGAGCAGGGCTCGGTCCCGGCGCAGCCCGCACCGGACCAGCCGGCGAAGCGCGAGCCCGCCTCCGCGGTCGCGGTGAGCGTCACGGGCGAATCGCTCGGGAACCAGGCGGAGCAGTCGCTCCCGCAGTCGATTCCGGACGGAACGGACGAGACGAGGCCGGCGCCGGCGCCGGACTTCGAGACGGTGAGCGGCTGCCCGGGCACGACGACGACGGTCGTGTCGCTCGGCGCCGCGGCGCAGCCGCCGACGATCATCGCGACGCTGTAGGTCCCTTCCATCTCCAGCGTCGCGTTCGGGATCGTCGGGTTCTGGTTCGTGGACGAGAATCCGTTCGGGCCCGTCCAGAGGTAGGTGGCGCCCGCCACCGACGAGGCGGTGAGCCGGATCGTCGCGCCCGTGCCGTAGGGACCGCCGTTTCCGGCCATCGGCGGCGCCACGGACCCGCAGGTCGTCCCGAAGACCCACAGGTCGTTCAGCCTCGCGGCCAGATATCCGTCGACAGGTGACTGGCCGAGGCCCATCCCGCCGAAGAGCCAGAGGTTCCCGCTCGCGTCCGCCCAGGATGCGGAGAGCTTCCTCGATCCGGGAACGTTCCCCGCGGCCGGAACGCCGAGGGTCCCGTACGTGCCCGACTGATACGGCGTGTTCGATCCGCTGATCCAGGTCCAGCTCGTCCCGTCCCATCTCCAGAGGTCGTTGAAGAGTCCGCCGAAGAATCCGTCAAAGAACTCGCCGCCGAAGAGCCAGAGGTTCCCGCTCGCGTCCTTCCACGAGAGAGAGGACGACCTTGCGCCGGGGACGTTCCCCGGGGCGGCCACTCCCCTCGTACCGTAGACACCGTCCCGGTTCGATTGATCGGAGCCGCTGATCCAGGTCCAGTTCGTGCCATCCCACTTCCAGAGGTCGTTGAGGCGTCCGGACTCGGCCGCGGCAAGGCCATTCCCGCCGAAGAGCCAGAGGTTCCCGCTCGCGTCCGTCCACGAGGCGGACCCAGACCGTGTCCCCGGCACGTTGTCGGGCGTCGCGACGCCCTTCGTTCCATAGACACCGTACTGATACGACTGGTCCGTGCCGCTGATCCAGGTCCAGTTCGTCCCGTCCCACTTCCAGAGGTCGTTGCGTGCCTCGGTGGTGCCGTCCGCTGCCGGCAGGTCGCCGCCAAAGAGCCAGAGGTTGCCAGCCGCGTCGGTCCACGACACGGGGTGCGCCCTCGGCGGAGGGACGTTTTCTGGTGCGGGAACGCCCTTCGTCCCGTAGACGCCGGCCGGGCTCGGTGCGTCCGAGCCGCTCACCCACGTCCAGTTCGTCCCATCCCACCTCCAGAGGTCGTTGAGGTATCCCATCCCGACCGCAGCGGAGCCGTACCCGCCGAAGAGCCAGAAGCTCCCGTCCGCGCCCGTCCACGAAACGCCGAAGCACCGTGCCCCCGGCGCGTTCTCCGGCGCCGCGACGCCCTTCGTTCCGTACACCCCGGCCTGGCCCGACTTGCCTGTGCCGCTCATCCACGTCCAGTACGTCCCGTCCCACCTCCAGAGGTCGTTGAAGATGCCGTCCCCAGACGAGGGGTGTGAGAACGCCTTTCCCCCGAACAGCCAGAAGTTGCCGCTCGAATCCGTTCCGGACATGGGGGAGTACCGCGGCCTCGGGAGGTTCTCCGGCGCGGGAACTCCCTTCGTCCCGAACACGCCCACGTTGCTCTCTCCGCTCGGCCCGCCGATCCATGTCCAGGCCGTCCCGTCCCACTTCCACAGGTCGTTGAGGTTCCGGAACTCGATGGCCGTGTGGCCCACCCCGCCAAAGAGCCACAGGCTCCCTGTCGTGTCGCGCCAGGCGACGGACCCGCGCCTCGCTCCGGGCACGTTCGCCGGCGCGGGTACACCCTTCGTCCCGTACGTTCCCTTCTGCCCGGGATAGTCGGAGCCGCTCAACCAGGTCCAGGTCGCCCCGTCCCACCTCCACACGTCATTGAGGCTCCCGCCGTCGAAGGAGTCTTCGGCTGCGAAGCCCTCGCCGCCGAAGAGGCACAGGTTCCCTGCCGGGTCGCTCCAGGCGACGGACACGCGCCTCGCTCCCGGAACGTTTCCTGGCGCGCCGGTGCCCTTCGTCCCGTACGAGCCGTACTGGTCGGTCGTGTTCGATCCGCTCACCCAGGTCCAGGCCGTTCCGTCCCACCTCCAAAGGTCGTTGAGGTAGCCCGCCCCGGTTGCCGAGCGGCCCGAGCCGCCGAACAGCCAGAAGCTCCCTGACGCGTCGATCCAGGAGACGGAGGACTGCCTCGCCCCGGGGACGTTGTCCGAGCCCGCGATGCCCTTTGTCCCATAGGTGCCCGGCTGATCTTGCCCGTCCGATCCGCTCATCCAGGTCCAGGTCGCACCGTCCCACCTCCAGAGGTCGTTGAGGTGGAAGTCCGATCCGGAGGACAGGTAGGTTCGGCCGCCAAAGAGCCAGAGATTCCCGCTCGCGTCCGTCCAGGAAACCGAGCTCATCCGCGCCCCCGGGACACTCTCCGGCGAGGCCACCCTCTTCGTCCCGTAGATGCCGAGCTGGTCCAGCTCGCTCGATCCGCTCACCCAGGTCCAGTTCGTTCCGTCCCACCTCCACAGGTCGTTGAGCGATCCCTGCAGAAAATTCGCCGCGTGGCCGATTCCGCCGAAAAGCCACAGATGGCCGCTCGCGTCCGTCCAGGAGACGGACGCGCTCCGCGCGCCGGGGACGTTCCCGGGCGCCGCGATGCCCTTGGTCCCGTAGACCCCGTTGCCGTTCGGCGAGTCGGAGCCGGACATCCAGGTCCAGGCCGCCCCGTCCCACTTCCACAGGTCGTTGAGACGACCGTCCCCCGCGGCGCCGTGGCCCTCGCCACCGAAGAGCCAGAAGTTCCCGCTCGCGTCCGTCCAGGAAACGAAAGAGTGCCGCGCTCCCGGAGCGTTCTCCGGAGCCGGGACGCCCTTCGTTCCGTAGACGCCGTAGCGCTCCGACTGCGGGGAATGGTCCAAACCGCCGACCCAGGTCCACTGGCCCCCGACGATTGTCGGAGCCAGCGAGCGAGAAGGGGCCGGCCTGCTGGCGGCCGTCGTCGGCGTTGCCGAAAGGAGGGCCAGAAGGCAGGGACCGAACCAAAGCATCTTCCGGTTCATTCGAACTCCGGGCGGCTCTCGCGCCAAACAGAGCAGTATCGGTCGAGCGGGCCGCCCGCGTCCACCAGGAGCGGCAGCATCCGCTGGCGGGTACCCGGTATGGGAGGTCGCCCCCGGTTGGCAGCGACGGGAGCCCGTCCGCCGCCGCGAAGGCCGTCGTGACCGGCGGCGGGGCGGCAGCTATCATCTGCGCCGTGGAAGGTGCGGAGCCGGCGGGCCGGCAGACCGGCATGCGCTCGTGACCGACGCCCCACGGTACCCCGTGACGCTGCCGATCGCCCGCCCGAGCCTGCCCCCGCTCGAGGAGTACGTCGGGCTCCTGCGCGAGGTGTGGCAGACCCGGATGCTCTCGAACTTCGGACCGATGGCGCGCCGGTTCGAGGCGAGCGTGCAGGCGCAGACCGGCAACCCGCTCTGCCGTGCCGTGGCGAGCGCCGACGTCGGCCTCGTCCTGGCGCTGGCGGCGCTCCAGCTCCCCGAAGGGGGCGAGTGCCTGCTGCCCTCCTACACCTTCAACTCCACGATCAACGCGGTGCTCTGGAACCGGCTGACGCCGGTGTTCGTCGATGTCGACCCGAGGACGCTGAACCTCGACCCCGCCGACGCGGCCCGGCGGCTCGGCGAGAGGACCGTCGCCCTCGTCGTCACGCACGTCTTCGGCTGCCCGGCCGACCTGCCGGCGCTGGGCGCGCTCGCCTCCTCGCGCGGGATCCCCCTCGTCGCCGACGCCGCCCACGCGTTCGGGGCGCGGCTCGGAGACCGGGCGATCGGCGACGCGAGCCTGGGCGCGATACAGGTGTTCAGCTTCTCCGGCACGAAGGCGGTCACCTCCGCCGAAGGGGGGATCGTCGCCTGCGCGACGCCGGAGCTGGCCGGGCGAATCGACAAGCTGCGCGGCTACGGCTTCCTCCACGACTACGTCTCGGAGCACGTCGGCCTCAACGGCAAGCTCTCGGAGCTCCACGCCGCCCTCGGCACGCTGACCGCGGAGCGCATCGAGGAGGTCGTGGCGTGGCGCAACCGCCTCGCCGGCCGCTACCGCTCCCGGCTCGGGAGCGTGCCCGGCCTCGCCTTCCAGGAGCTCCTGCCGGGCGCCCGCTCGACCTGGAAGGACTTCGCGGTGTTGCTGCCGGCCGGCCGCGACGCGCTCGCCGCCCGGCTCGGCCAG
>JAKPXO010000228.1 GCA_029567505.1 Acidobacteriota bacterium | reverse complement strand
CGACCTCCCGCCGCCGCCTCCGCTGCCGGCCGCCGACCTCTTCCTGCGCGTCGCGCTCGTCTCTCCCTGGGGCGCGACCGCGCGCCACAGGGCCGTCGAGCCGGGCGTGGCCGACGTCTTCCCCGCGCCGGGCTCGGTCGTCGCCGCACGCCGCGTCGCCGTGAGCTTCCTGATGTCGCGGCCGCTCGATCCGGGCGCGATCGAAGCGGACGCCGTCCTCGCCGTCGGCTCCCTCTCCGGCGAGATCCCGGGGGACGTGACGTGGCAGGCCGGCGACCAGCTCCTCCGGTTCACCCCCTCCCGCGACTTCCGGTCCGGGGAGGAGGTCACGGTGACGCTCGACCTCGGCCGGGTCGCGTCCACGGACGGTCGGAGCGGCAGCGGCCGCGTTTCGACGACGTTCCGCGTCCCCTGAGGCTCAGGCCGCTCCGCCCGCCACCCTCCGCCGCGCTTCGGCCTCGGGCTCCTCGTCCGCGACCGGGCGAAGCGCCGCCTGTCGCCCCGCCCGAAGGAGAAAGGCTGCGAGAAGGCCCAGCATGAGGGCGAGGAACGCCTGCGAGGCGAGGAAGGCGATCGGCTTGAGGGCTGCGAACGCCGGGTGAACGAACCGGACGAGCCAGCCCGTCCCCTCGGAGAGGAACGTCGAGCCGAACGTGCCGACGACGAAGTACGCCTTCAGCCTGCGCGGCCCGGGAACGAAGATGTAGAGGTGGGTCAGGACGAGGAGGACCATCGCCATCATCGCGAAGTGCCCGTGGGACGACTCCACCATCGAGCCGAACGTGCGCGCCGACTGGAACGTCTCCTCCGACCCGCGGTAATACGAGACGACGCTCGCCGGGGAGGTCCCCATTCGAGAGAAGTACATCCCGAAATTGGAGGCCCAGAGCCCCGTCAGGAAGAGGAACGTTCCCCAGAGCGTGAGACGGGTGAGCGGGTTGTTCTGGTAGCCCCCCTTCTCCATGTACTTCATGGTCTCCTCACTTCGCCGGCCTGGCCGGCGGGCCGATCTGCGCGTCGAGCGCGAGGATGCGTCGAGCCGCCGCCGCGATCGCCCGGGTCGTCAGCGTGGCGCCGGTGACGTGGGCGAGCGCCCGTCCCACGAAGAGCCCGTCGCCGGACCGCTTCCCCTCCGCCCGCCGGAGCCATCCCTCGCGCGGGAGGTAGTCCTGCGGCTCGCCGAAGGCGAGGACGTCGACGCTCCGCAGGCTCCCGTCGGGCGCGACGACGATCATCAGGACCTCGCGGGCCGTCCTCACGACGTGGTCGTCGAAGTAGGCCGTCCCGAGGTGCGTCCCGGTCGCCGAAAACCCCGCGTAGCGAGTGACGACCGCCGACTCGACCGGTGCCTGTGCGGCCTTCCGCGCCGCTTCCACCTGGGCCGTCGTCAGGTACGCCGTGGAGCGGACGACGCGGGCCGGCGGCGGGAACGCGCGGGAGAGCGCTTGCTCCTGCGTCTCGAAGACGGCGGCGCCCGCCGCGCCCGGGAGGAGCGCGGCGAGCGCGAAGAAGGCCGCCGCCGGCCGAGGCCGACGGCGGCGCGAGGGCGCCGTCCGATCAGAAGAGGTACGCGAGAGCGACATTCCACTGGGGGACGCCGGTTCCCGCGGCGTCCTCGTAGTCCTGCCAGTCCACCTTGAGCGCGAGCTGCGGGATCGGCTTGAAGTCGAGCCCGACGGTCCACGCCTTCCTCTCGTTCGCCCCGTCGCGCGTCCAGCCCGCGGGGACCTCCTTCTGCGTGTCGGTCTTCTCCCACCTCACGAACGGCGTCAGCGCCATCTGCGTGCCGGGAGCGAGACGCGAGAGGATCTCGTAGCCCGCGGAGAGGTAGTACCCCTCCTGCCGCTCACCGATCGAGCGCGCGCCCGTCAGGCCGAGCGACCGGTTCAGCAGCGCGGCGTCGTCGATCGAGACGCGCGCGAAGACGCCCCGCAGCCAGAGCCCGCGGAACCGCCAGTCGGCGTGCACGTCGAACGTCGTCGTCCGGGCGCCGAACGACTCTCCGTCGGCGACGAGGTCCTTCCCCGATTCGCCCGAGAAGAACGAAACCCCCGCGAGGAGCCCCGGCACGGAGACGAGGTCGACGCGTCCCGTCACGGCGAGGTTGTCGGCCGTCGCCCGGGCGCCGTTCTGCCGCCCCCCCCGGATGCCGTTCGCGGCGTTGAACGACGCCGCGGAGAGGCTCTCCGTCAGATAGAGCTTGTAGGCGACCGGCCCCGCCTCGCCGAAGACGCCGACCCCGTTCGCCCTCCAGGTCGAGGGGAGGATCCGGCTCTCGGTGTCGGGGCGGCGGGCGCCGAGGGAGGTCGTCGGCTCGTGCATCTCGTTCACGAGGCCGACCGGCGCGAGGAGGAGGCCGGCCCGAAGGTTCAGCTCGTCGCGCAGCATCGCGTCGAGGGTCAGGAACTCGACCGAGACCTCGCCCCCCTTCCCCGTCGAAGCGTGCTCGTATTCGATCTCGCTGTTCAGGACGAAGGTCTTGTCGAACTTCCAGCCGAGATAGACGACCGCGCGGAGGTAGTCCCACTCGTTCGTCTTCCCCGACCGGGCGCCGTCTTCGCGCGTCGCGTCGAAGTTCTGGTAGAGCGACTCGCCGTAGCCTCCGATCGAGAGGCCGGAGCTCTTCGAATAGACCTTCGAGGCGGCGGGGCCGAGGCCCCACTTGCCGGTGGACCCGGCCAGCGGGGCGGGATCCGCCGCGTCGCCCAGGCGGCGCGCTTCGAGCTCGCGCGAGAGGACCTCGATGCGCCGGGCGAGCTCCTCGTTGGAGGGGGCCTCCTCGGAACCGGCCGGCGGGGGCGCCGGCGCGGGCTCGTCGGAGCGGGCGGGGCCCGCGAGAAGGGTCAGGGCACAGATCGGGAGCGCGACGAGCGCTCTCGGAATCGGGTTCATCGATCTCTCCTCTGAGGTGGATTCAAGGTCTGGTCGCGGTGACCTCGGGGCCGCGCGACGGCGGCCGGAGTCGGACGAAAGGGGCATCGGCAACCGTCTCGAACCCGCCTTCCGCGCCCGGAAGGACGAACGCGACCGCGCCCGAGCGCCGGAACGGCCCCACGGGCTCGGCGCGTCGGAACCCGGCCGGCCCCTCGACGGCCCACGCCGTCGAGAGGGCGTCCGCCAGGGCGCCGGACGAGGCGAGAACGGTCACCGATCCCGTGGCGAAGACGAGCTCTCCCGTCCGGGGATCGAGGAGGTGCCCCGCTTCCCGCCCGTCGACCATCCGCGCGCGCTCGGAGCTCGACGACGTGGAGAGGGACCCGTCCCGGAGCCGGACGGAGAGGACCGGAGCGGCGCCGTCGAACGGCGACGCGACCTGCGCCTCGCGGGGCGGCCGGCCGACGGGCGGACCGATCACGAGGATCTGCCCACCGAAGTTCAGGAGGGCGTCGTCGACGCCCCGGGCCCGGAGCGCCTCCGCCGCCCGATCGAGGGCGAATCCCTTCGCGATGCCGTCGAGGTCGAGCGTGACGCCCGGGTCGAGACCGAGCTCGCGCGTCGACGGGTCGTAGCGGACGCCGTCCGACCGGGAGCGCCCCACGGCGATTCGCCGTTCGTCCGGCGTGGGCCGTCGCCCGCCGCCGCGAAGGTCCCACGCGGTCACCAAGGCTCCGACCGCGGGCGAGAATGCCCCACCGGTCAGCTCGGAGACGCGCAGCGCCTCGGCGACGAGAGCGCCGAGGGAGGCGGAGACGACCGTCGTCGCCCCTTCGGCGGCTCGCGCGTGCACGCGCCCGAGCTCGGTGCCGGGCCTCCAGAGCGAAGCGACCTCCTCGACGTCGGAGACGGCCCGAAACGCGGCCTCGAAGGCTCCGCCGGTGTCGACGGTTCCCGCCGGGAGCCGGATCTCCAGGACCGTCCCCATGAGCCAGCGGGCCCGGACCTTCTCGAGGCCGTCTTCGGCCTCGTTCGCTCCTGCACCCAGGCCCGCGGTCGCCAGGAAGAGCGGTGCGAGAACGGCGGCCCCACGTGAACGGCGCATCTTGAGAGACGATCTCAGCACCGAAGGGAAGATAGGGCCAGCGCGTACCCGTGTCAATCGAGAACTCGTCGCAATATGATGCAAATCATATGATCTAACCCGTTTGCGGTTCGCTAGACTCCCCGGCGGAGGAGAGCACATGGCGAACTGGGAGCGCCGGGACGTCGTCGTCCGCACCACCGCGACCGGTCACGAGCTGACCGCACCGGTGTTTACGGCTCGGGGCCGCCAGGAGCGGCCCGTGGCCTATGTCCAGGCGAACGTCCACGGCGGCGAGCTCCAGGGGAACGCCGCCATCCTCGGCCTTTTCGAGCTCCTCGAGACGGCGCCGCTTCGCGGGTCGATCGTCCTCGTCCCGCGGGTCAACCCGATTTCCGCAAACCAGCAGGTCGGGGACTACGTCGCAGGGGTCTACGACCTCCTCACCGGGGTCAACTTCAACCGGGGCTACCTCTACCTCACCGGCCCGTCCCGGTCGGCGTCGGCCGCCTGCTACGTCGACGTCGATTCGTTCGCGGCCGCGCACCTCTCGTCCCCCATCGGAGAGATCCGGACCGGTTTCCGGGAGGCGCTCAAGGCGGCCCTCGCCGCGATTGAGGAGGAAGCGGCCGCCTGGGGAGCCGACTCCCGGCTCGACTTCGCGCTCGCGATCCAGAAGATGGCGGTCGACGCCGACCTCGTCCTCGACCTCCACACGGGAGACCGCGCCCCCCGCTACCTCTACTCGCCGGAAGGAGCCGTCGCCGCCGCGCGTGCCTTCGGGCTGCCGTTCGTCCTCGAGGTCCCGGCCCGTTTCGGCGGCGCCCTGGACGAGGCCTCTTTCGTTCCCTGGCAGGACCTCTCCGACGCTTTCCGGCGGCTCGGCCGGGACGACGTTCCGCGCCTCGTCGACGGCTTCACTGTCGAGCTCGGCTCGATGAACGATTTCTCTCTGGACGCCGGCCGGGAGGACGCCCGGCGGATCGCATCCGCGCTCCGCTACTACGGCGTCCTCGAGGGCGAGCCGGACGCCCCTCTCGGCCCGATCACCGCGTGCTCGGCCTCCGACTA
Source organism: Acidobacteriota bacterium (assembly GCA_029567505.1). Classification (GTDB taxonomy): domain Bacteria; phylum Acidobacteriota; class Thermoanaerobaculia; order UBA5066; family UBA5066; genus UBA5066. Next base: position 64,214 of record JAKPXO010000228.1, on the reverse strand, counting down.
CCGGTCGATGCACGCCCCCGTCGGCGGTCTCGTCGACCTGGCCGTTCGCCCCGGCACGCGCGTGAAGGCGGGCGACGTGGTGGTTCGGCTCGCCGACCCGTCGCGCTGCCGGAGCCTGCCGCCGCGCGCCGCCGACGCCGTCGTCGAGGTCCGAGCTCCCGAGGACGGCGTCGCGCTCCTGTTCCACGCCTTCTCGTCCGTGCCGAAGGGCGCCCGGCTCTTCTCGATGATGACGAGAACGCGCCCCCTCTGACGAGAAAAGGGGGAGAGGATCGCTCCCCTCCCCCCCGAAGCCCGATCGGACTCCTCTCCTCCAGCCGGCCTCAGCCGTCCGACTTCAGGCTGACGTCGTCGATCCGGAACGTCGTCGTGAGAGACGAGTCGTTCGTGGCCGCGAAGCGGACCTTGACGGTCTGTCCCTTGTAGGACGTCACGGAGTAGCTCTTCAGGGCATAGGTCGACGCGCTGCCCGTCTTGTTCAGGTTCGAGAGCGTGCCGAGCGTGGCGAGCACCGACCCCGTGGACGCGTTGACCAGCTGGACGTTCAGCTTGTCGTACGCCCGGGTGGTCGTCGTCTCGCTCGTGACGATCGAGACGTAGAACGTGAGCGTGGCGCTCGTCGCCCCGGACGGGATGACGACGTTCGCGCTCGTCACCGACTGCGAGGAGGAGTTGTAGACGCCGACGTAGGCGTAGTCCGAGCCACCGTGCGGGGCGCTGCCGTTCGCGATCAGCGTGTTGAAGCTCGACCCGCTATAGGCCGTCCGCGACCAGGAGCCGTCCGGCGCGCTGTTCGTCGAGGCCGTCAGCGACTCGAAGCTCCCGTTCGCCAGGCGCTCCACCTGTCCGCCGGAGCCGCAGCTCGCCGTGAAGCTCTTGCCCGTGGCGTTCGGGCCCACCGTGACGGAGAGGGACGTCGGCGAGAAGGTGCAGCCGCTCTTCGTGGCCGAGACCGAGTAGGTCCCGGCGGTCAGCCCGGTGATCGAGTAGTTGCCGCTCGCGTCGGACGTGGCCGACTTCGAGCCCGCGCTGACCGTCGCTCCGCTCGTCCCGGCGTTCCCGGCGATGGAGTAGGTCGTCGTGCCCGTCTGAACGGTCGCGGTCACCGAGAAGCTCCCGGCCGCGTAGCCGTACACGCCGAGCCACCAGCGTCCGGCGCTCGGGTTCGTCGCCGTGCAGGTCTCGTTGCCCGAGGAGGTGTACGGACGGCAGGTATAGGTGGAGGACGTCGGCTTCGCGTTGAAGCGCGTGTAGATGTCGATGTCGGCCGTGGCGCTCGTCGTCTGGAAGACGAGGCTCGTCGCGCCCGACGGGACGTCGATGTAGTAATACTTCCAGGCGCTCTTCGCGACGCTCTGCCCCGTGAGCGTGACGCCGCTCGTCAGCGCCGTGTCGCCCGTCGAGCAGGTGGCCGTGAAGTTCCTGCCGGTCGCGCTCGGGCCGACCGTGACGGAGATCGAGGTGGGCGAGAACGTGCAGCCCGTCTTCGACGCGGTGACGGAGTAGGTGCCCGCCGCGAGGCCGGCGAGGGTGTAGTTGCCGCTCGTGTCGGAGGTCGTCGAGACGCCCCCGGCGGAGACGGTGGCGCCGCTCGTCCCGGCGTTGCCGGCGATGGAGTAGGTCGTCCCGCAGGACCAGGTGCCCGGGACTCCGACCGCGTCCCACGCCTTGTGGACCGACTGCCACTCCGCCGTGCATGTCCCGCCGTAGAGGTCCGACGCGGCGTTCGCCGTCGCCGTGCGGGCGCCCTGGAAGGTCGTGGAAGAGGTCATGTAGACGGAGAGGGCCCGGTACCAGATCCTCTCGGCCTTCGTGAGGCCGATCCCGGTGACGGACACCGTCGTCTTGCCGCGCGGGTGAGTCCCGCCCTGGGAGAGGAGGTAGAAGAAGAGGTTCCCGATACCGCTGTTCGTGTGGACGCCGCAGTAGTCGTTGCTGTCCGACGGCGAGCAGCCGCTCGCGTAGTTCCGGGTCGGGTAGTAGTCGGCCGAGTCGCCGTCCTTGGCCGGGTCGTACATGTAGCGGAGGGCGTCGCCCGAGGTGCCCGGGGTGTAGACGTCGGCGCCGACCGCCCAGTGGGTCCGCGTCGAGGCGTTGCCGTCCCCGCCGTAGAACGCCGCGGCGCGGCCGAGGATGTCGGAGTTCGCCTCGTTCAGGGCGCCGGAGTCGTTCTGGTAGGCGAGATCCGCGGTCCGCGAGCAGACGGCGTGCGAGAACTCGTGCGTCGTGACGTCGATGCCGCGCGCCAGGTTCGAGAACGTGCTCCCGTCGCCGTCGCCGAAGACCATCTGGTTGTAGGGCGAATCGATCCAGGCCGCGTTGTTCTTCGAGCAGCTGTAGCCCGTCGAGAACTGGCCGTGGACCGAGGAGACGATGACCGAGCCGGAGCCGTCGTACGAGTCCCGCCCGTGGATGTTCTTGTAGTAGTCGTAGGCGAGGCCCGTGTTGTCGTAGGCGCCCATGACCGCCGTGTCGGACGACGTGCCGCCCTCGTTGATGACGAGCGTCCCGGGGAGCTCGTTTCCGGTCGAGAGGCAGGCCTGGTTCATGTTGTAGATCTTCCGGTTCTTCGCCGTGAAGATCTTCGAGAGCGACCCGACGAACCCGCCGGTCGCGGCGTCGACGTGGACGTCCTCGAACCGGAGCTCGTCGTCCTCGACCCACATCGCGCGGATCGGGACGACGAGGGCCGGCTCGCCCGAAAGCGCCCAGACGACCGGGTCGAGGACGTCGACGATCTCGACGTTCGCCCCGCCCTCGCGTTCGATCCAGGCGATCGCGGCTCCCGCCGACTCGGCCGGGGCGAGCGCGGCGACGACCGGAAGGTCTAGGCCGCCGACGAAACGGCCGCTCATCCCGAGGAGCCCGTCCCCGTCGAGGTGGACGACGACGTCGCCCCCGAGGACTCGGATGCCCCGATAGGTCTGCATCATCCTCACGTGGGACTGGCCGAGCTGGTCCTTCTCCTCCAGCCGGAACGCGAAGCCGTCCTCCGGCCCGCGGCCGAGGACGTCGCGGTACTCCTCGAGCGCCTCGGCGGCCGCGGCGAGCGGCTCGCGGCGCACGACGGCGCCCGCCCGCATCGCTTCGCCGACGTGCGGCTCGCGGACCCTGAGGTCGACGTCGCGGGCCGCCGGACGGGCGATCCCCTCGTCCCCGGCGGGACGAGCGAGAGAGTCGCCCGGCACCAGAAGAGCCGCCGCGGCGAACACGGACGCCAGGAACAGGCCGTACTTACGATTCATGCAGTCCCTCCAGCCCGGATACGGTCGAAGACCGTCTCGATGAGATTCGGGTCGTGCTTCGCAACGGTCGTGCCGTGGTCCGAGGCCGGGGCGCAGCCGGCGTCCCGGCTGCCTGACGACGAGCGAACCTGCATTCCGTGCGGCCCGCGCGCCGCCCGGTCTCGCTGAGAGCGTGGGGGCAACGGCATCGAAAGGGCGCGCATGGGGTCGATCCCTGACCCGATACCAGGGTCGAACTCGTTCACCGGGTCAGGTTCTGGACCGCGGGCTCAGCGAAAGGAGCCTCGTCGCGCCCCGCCGGGTTCTGGCCGATAATCCCCCGCTCACCAAGTGACCGGAGGGAACGTGGCCACGATCGAGTTCACGGGGAACTACGAGGACCTCTCGACCGACAAGGGCTATCAGTTCAAGTTCTTCTGCGAGAAGTGCGGGAACGGCTACATGTCGAGCTTCAAGGCGTCGAAGCTCGGGATGGCGACCTCGGCGCTCCAGGCGGCCGGCAACATCTTCGGCGGCCTCCTCGGGCGGGCCGCCCACGGCGCCTACGAGGTGCAGCGGGCCGTCGGCGGCCCGGCGCACGACGCCGCCCTGAAGGACGCCGTCGCCGAGATCCGCCCGCTGTTCATCCACTGCACCCGCTGCGGGCAGTGGGTCTGCGGCCCCGCCTGCTTCAACAAGAAGGCCGGCCTCTGCGAGGGCTGCGCGCCGGACCTCGACGAGGAGATGGCGGCCGCCCAGGCGGAGGCCGCGCGCGAGCAGGTCCAGCAGAAGGCCCGCGAGGTCGACTGGATGAAGCAGCGCGACGTCGCGACGGTGACGGGCGCCGTCTGCCCCCACTGCGGGGCGAAGACGCAGGGAGGGAAGTTCTGCGGCGACTGCGGGAAGCCCCTCGCGACGAAGAAGAAGTGCGTCACCTGCGGCACCGAGGCGGACGGGAGCCCGAAGTTCTGCCCCGAGTGCGGCGGCCGCTTCTCCTAACGGGGGCCGCGACGTGAGCGGCGTCGAGGAGACGCGGCGCGCCCTCTGCGCGTTCGAGACCGAGGGGATCGCGGACGCGCCCGCGCACGGCGAGGGCGAAGCCCGGATCGACGACGAGGGCGTCTCGGTCGGCGGCTTCCGGGTCGAGTTCCTCGACGTGGACGTCCTTACGGACGAGCGGCGCGTCCTGACGCTCGGCCTCCATCCCGCGGGAGCCCTGCGGATCTCGATGCTCGCCCGGCGTCACGAGACGTTCGCGAAGGCGCTCGGAGAGGCCCGCGATTCCGCGCGCATTCGGGGCCTCCTCGCCCACGGCCTCGGCGTTCCCGAGGCGTTCGACGGCGCGCTCCTGGAGCCGGGCCCCGCGCGCGAGGCCCGGCTCCTCGTCTGGCCGACGCACGTCGCCGTGGTCCCCGCCGGCGCCGACTCGTTCCAGGTGCCGCTCGGCGGCGTGGCGGACGTGAGGTTCACCGAAGGGACCTGGGAGGTCGTCCTCGACGCTCCGGGCGGCCCCTTTCACTTCGGTCGTCTCGCGCGCCGGACCGACGCGTTCGCGCGCTCGGTCCGCGCCGCCCGCGCGGCGATGCTGGAGCGTTGCGCGAACGCCTCCGGCACCCGGCTCTTCGCCGATGGGCGCGCCGTTTCCGCCCCCGCCCTCGCGAGCGACTTCGAGCGGCTCCTCGAGGCCTGGAGCGCCGCCGAGCGGCTCGACGGCGCCCGGGAGATCGTCCGTCGCGCCGGGCGCGAAGCGGCGTCGATCGGCCTCGCCGAGCTGCTCGACCCGGACGAGGGGAGTCTCGCGGCGAAGGCGGAGCTCCCGGTGAACACGGCGGCCTTCCTCCTCGCCGAGGTCCGGGGCCGCGTCGTCCTCGAGCTCCTCTCGGGACCGTCCGCCGCGACCTACGTCTTCCGGGGGACGCGCGCGGAGATTGGGGCCGACCTCGCGGCACTTCACTTTCGACGGCGCGGCCTCGCCCTCACGCGGGCCGAGGAGAGCGGCCCCGCGGGCCGTTCCTATCGGCTCGCGCTCCGGCGCCTCGACCCTCTCAAGCGGCTTCGCACCGCCACCCTCGCGCGCGTCGTCCACGACGAGCGCTGGTCGCAGCGCCTCGCGAAGGCTCTCGACGCGACCTGACGAGCGCCGACCGGCACGGCGGCGCCCCCTCCCGTCCGCGCCCCGATCGGACGGCGACCGCACCGGCTCCTCCGCTTTTCGCTTGACAACGCCCCGGTCCCTTCCCGTACCCTGCCGCGCCATGGAACGCTCCGCCGCCCCGCGCTCGCTCGCGAGCACGCTCGTCGCGGGTGGTGCGTGCCTGCCGGCCTGCGTCCTCGCCATGTCCATGTCGATGCCCATGTGCGGCTCTTCCCTGCTCTCGCAGGAGGAGTCGGGGTACGCGGCGGGACGGCGAATGTGACGCCCGCAGCGTAACGAGCCGAACGACGGCACCCCGACCGGCCCTCTCGCGAGAGAGGGCCGGTTTTTCTTTGCCCGCCCGCCGAGAACGAAAGGAGCACCGATGTCCGCGACCGCCACCGTCCGCCCCGCCCTCCGCCCCGGCACCCTCGCGATCCACGCGGGCCAGGAGAGCGCCGACCCCGCGACGAATGCCCGCGCCGTCCCGATCTACGCGACGACGTCGTACGTCTTCGACGATCCCGACCACGCGGCCGACCTCTTCGGCCTCAGGAAGCCCGGGAACATCTACACCCGGATCATGAACCCGACGACCGACGTCTTCGAGAAGCGGGTCGCCGCGCTCGAGGGGGGCGTCGCCGCCGTCGCGACCTCGAGCGGACAGGCCGCCGAGACGCTCGCGATCCTGAACCTCGCCCGCGCCGGCGACACGATCGTCACGACGACGTCGCTCTACGGCGGCACCTGGGCCCTCTTCGCCCACACGCTCCCCCGCCTCGGCGTCACGACCCGCTTCGTCGACGCCTCGGGCTCGGGCGGCCCCGCGCGTGTCCGCGAGGCGATCGACGGGACGACGAAGGCCGTCTACGTCGAGACGATCGGCAACCCGCGCCTCGACGTGCCCGACCTCCGCGCCCTCTCCGAGGTCGCCCACGCCGCCGGCGTGCCGCTCGTCGTCGACAACACGTTCGCGACGCCCCTCCTCTGCCGTCCCCTCGAGCACGGCGCCGACGTCGTGCTCCACTCGGCCACGAAGTGGATCGGCGGGCACGGGACGGCGATTGGCGGGATCGTCGTCGACGGCGGCCGCTTCGACTGGAGCGCCTCGGAGCGCTTCCGCCCCTTCTTCGTCGACCCGGAGCCGGCCTACCACGGCCTCTCCTTCTCGGCCCTCGCTCCGGCGGCCTACGCGGCGCGCCTCCGCACCGTCCTCCTCCGCGACGTCGGCGCCGCGGTCTCCCCCTTCAACTCGTTCCTCTTCCTCCAGGGGCTCGAGACGCTCCCGCTCCGGATCCGGCGCCACGCGGACAACGCCCTCGCCGTCGCGCGGCACCTCGAGAGCCACCCGGCCGTCGCCTGGGTCCGTTACCCCGGCCTCCCCTCGCACCCGACCCACGAGACGGCGGCCCGCGTCCTCTCCGGCGGCTTCGGGGGAGTGCTCACCTTCGGCGTGAGGCCCCCCGCGGGCGTCTCCGCCGAGCAGGCGGCGCGCTCCTTCATCGCGAACCTCTCGCTCTTCTCCCTCGTCGCGAACGTCGGCGACGCGAAGAGCCTCGTCATCCATCCCTGGACGACGACGCACGAACAGCTCTCCGAGGAGGAGCGGCTCGCCGCGGGGGTCTCGCCCGACCTCGTCCGCCTCTCCGTCGGCATCGAGGAGCCCGAGGACCTCCTCGCGGACCTCGACGCGGCCCTCTCCCGCCTGGGCGCGCCGGGACGAACGCGATGAGGGCCCGCGTCGAGACCCTCGTCGTGAAGTTCGGCGGGACGTCGCTCGGGACGCCCGCCCGGATCCGCCGTGCGGCGCGCCGCGTCGCGGCCCTCGTCGCCTCCGGCCGGCGCGTCGTCGCGGTCGTCAGCGCGATGGGCCACACGACCGACCAGATCCTCGAGACCCTCGGCGTCCTCGAGGCCGGACGTTCGGCCTCGGCGGCGCGGGAGGTCGACCGCGCCCTCGCGACCGGCGAGGACCTCTCCGCCGCCCTCCTCGCCGCGGCGCTTCACACGCTCGGTGTCCCGGCGCGTAGCCTTCGCGGCGGCGAGGCGGGCGTAAGAGCCGACGGCGCCTTCGGCGCGGCCCGCGTCGCGCGCGTCGACGCCCGGCGCCTCCGCGCCCTCCTTGCCCGCGGCGTCGTCCCCGTCGTCAGCGGGTTCCAGGGGGAGCGCTCCGACCGCGAGGTGGCGACGCTCGGACGCGGCGGCTCGGACACGAGCGCCGTCGCCATCGCGGCGGCGCTCGGCCCGGCGCCCTGCCACATCGTCACGGACGTCGACGCGGTCTACGACCGCGACCCGCGCCGCCACGCCGACGCGCGCCCGCTCCCGCGCCTCTCGCACGACGAGCTCCTCGACCTCGCACGCTCGGGCGCGCAAGTCGTCGCCGCCGACGCGGCGCGGCTCGCGGCCGAACACGGCGTGCCGCTCCGCGTCCTCGGATACGACGCCGCGCCGAGCGACGAGCGCTCGGGCACCTTCGTCGGGGGCGCGCGGTGAACGGCCCGCCCGACGCCGCGGCCCTCTCGGCCGGCCACTCGGAGCACCGGGCGGGCGACTTCACGCTCGAGTCGGGCGAGACGCTCCGCGACGTGCGGCAGGCGTTCCGCCTCGAGGGGAAGGTCGACGCCGAAGGGTCGAACGTCGTCCTCCTCCTTCACTCGCTCACCGGCTCCCCGGCCGACCTCGGCGGCTGGCGCCCGTTCGTCGGACCGGGCCTGCCGATCGACACGCGCCGCTGCGCCGTCCTCGCCCCGAACCTTCTCGGCTCCTGCTACGGCACGCGCTTCCACCGCGGCACGGAGCACGGGAGGACGCCCCTCTCAATCACGACGCGTGACCAGGCGCGCCTCGCCTCTCTCCTCCTCGACGCCCTCGGCGTGCAGAGGCTCGCGCTCGTCGCCGGTGGCTCCCTCGGCGGGATGGTGACGCTCGAGCTCTGCGCGACGCGCCCCGACGCGGCCCGCGCGGCGATCGTCTTCGCGGCCCCCGCCTCCCCGACGGCGTGGGGCTCGGCGTGGAACCACGTCCACCGAACGGCGATCGAGGCGGCGCCGCGCTCCGGCCTCGCCCTGGCCCGAATGGTCGGGATGCTGACCTACCGGACGCCTCTCGAGCTGGAGCAGCGATTCCGCCCGGACGGAGCCGGGCCCTGCCCCGTCCGAGGCTACCTCGACCACCACGGGGAGAAGCTCGCCCGCCGCTTCACGGCCCGCTCCTACCGGACGCTCCTCGACGCGATCGACTCGCACGACGTCGGGCGCGGACGCGGCAGCGTGGAGGCCGCGCTCCGCCCTTTCCGCGGGCGCCTGGTCGGCGTCGGGATTCCCGGGGACCTGCTCTACCCGCCCGAGGAGGTCCTCCGCTGGACGCGCGCCGCGGGAGCCGAGTACCGCGAGCTCGCCTCGCAGAGCGGGCACGACGGCTTCCTCCTCGAGACGGGAGCGGTCGGCGCGCTCCTCGTGGAGGCGCTCCCCCTCGGCAAGGCGGACCGGGCGCTCGCGTTCGGCCCTCTCGCCGCTGCTAATCTCGGCGCCGGACCTCCGCCGTGATCGCCGTGCGTCGCCTCGTCACGAGCCCTTTCGCGTCGCTCGTCCTCGCGGCCGGCCTCGCCGCCGGCTGCGGGAAGGGGCGGTTCGAGCCGGCTCCGGCCGCGCTCCCCGAGGGAAAGGTATGGGTCGAGCACCTCTCGCGCGACCTCGCCCCGTTCTGGCTGACGCCGCAGGCCCTCGGCTCGCCGGTTGGCGCCTTCCCCACGTTCCGCTGCGACGACGGGAGCCTCGTCGACCCCGAGCTCCCCTGCGGCGAGATGCTCGTCGCGGGCCCCTGGGTCTCCTCGCGCCTCGGAGTCGAGTACACGCGGATGCGCTCCCGCCAGACGTTCTTCTACGGCGTCGCCTTCCACCTCACGGGCGAGGAGCGCTACCTCGCGCTCGCGAAGGCGGGCGTCGACCACCTCCGCGCGCACGCGCTCGACCGGGCGGAGCGGAGCGCCGTGTCGTGGTGGAAGGACGGCGTCGCCGGGCCTCCCGTCCCGGCGCGCAGCTCGCAGGACCTCGCCTACGCGAACCTGGGCCTCGCGTTCTGGGCCTACCTGACGCGCGACCCGGACGTTCTCGCGGACGCGCTCCTCCTCTACGAGGGGACCTTCGACCGCTACGACGACCCGGAGCGCGGCCTCCTTCGGTGGGCGGCCGGGGGCGTCGGCGGCGAGACGGCGCGCGTCGAGCTCGTCGCCCAGCTCGACCAGGTGAACGCCTACGCCCTCCTCCTCGCCTCGTTCGCCCCCGAGCCGCACCGCTCGCGCCTGCGTGCCGACCTCGCGCGGATCGCCAGGGTCCTGATCGACCGCTTCTGGAGCGAGGAGCTCGGCCTCTTCCACGGCTCCCTCCACGATCCCGTGGAGCGGGGACCCGGCGCCCGCCACACCGATTTCGGCCACACGGTCAAGGCGCTCTGGATGATCGAGAGGACCGGCGCGCTCCTCGGCGATGCCGCCCTCTCCGCGTGGGCGCGCGAGCGCCTTCCCGCCCTCCTCGAGAGGGCCTTTCTCCCGCGGCACGGCTGCTGGGCCACCGGCCTCCGGCCCGACGGCTCTCTCGACGCCGGCGTCACCTGGTGGACCGCCGCCGAGCTCGACCAGGCCGCCGCCACGCTCGCGCTCACGGACCGCCGATACACCGGCTACCTCGAGAGGACCTGGACCTGCTGGCTCGACCGGCTCGTCGACCACGAGGACGGCGAGGTCTGGAGCTGGATCGACCTGGACCGTCCCGAGCGGCGCGGCGCCAAGCAGCACCTCTGGAAGAACGGCTACCACTCGGCCGAGCACGCGCTCGTCTCGTATCTCGTCGCCCAGGAGCTGCACGGCCGGCCCGCGACGCTTCACTTCGCGCTTCCGGACGGGGCGCTTCCCGATGGGCTCCGTCCCTATTTCTTCGACGATGCGGCGGAGGTCACGGCCGTGACGCCGCTGCGCGGCGCGCCGGGCCTGCGCAATGTCGCCGTCTCCTTCCGCGGGATCCGCTGAGGCCGCTGCGACCGCCGGCCGGCCTACACTCTCCGGGGAGAGAAGGCGCGTGAGAACCGAGAGGACCGGCCCCGCGGCGTTCACGGTCGAGTTCGAGGCCGAGGCCGAGCTCGAGGCCGAGGCGCGGACGAACCTCTCCGCGGGCGGCCTGAGGCTCCCGACGCGGGAGAGGCTCGCGATCTTCTCGAAGCTCACCCTCGTCCTCCGGCTCGCGGGAGGCGGCGAGGTCCCCGCCACGGCGACCGTCGTCGCCCCCCTCCCCGACGGCTACGCCCTTCACGTGGACGGAGACGCCACCGCCCTCGCCGAAGCGCTCCGCGACGCTCCCGAAGAGCCCGGAGAGGAGGTCCTCGAGGACGTCGCGGAGGCGGAGGAGACCGCCGTCCGCGAGAGCGTCTGGGACCGCCTTCGCGGCCTGACGCGCGTCGAGAAGCTCCTCCTCGCGGCGAAGGCGGACCGCGTCGAGCGGATGATCCTCGCCCAGGACAGCGACCCGCAGGTCCTCTACTCCCTCCTGAAGAACCCGCGCCTCACCGCAGACGAGGTGATCCGGATCGCGAAGTCGCCGTTCCTGACGTTCCAGACCGCCGAGGCGATGATGAAGTCGACCCAGTGGTTCTCGAACCTCGAGGTGCGCGTCGCGCTCGTCCACAACGCGAAGACGCCCCCCGCGTTCGCCCTCCGGATCCTCCCGACGCTCCCCGAGTCGGAGGTGAGGAACATCTCGCGCGGCGCCGCGACGAGCATGGCTCTCAAAGTCGCCGCGCTGAAGAGGCTCCAGGGCTTCACCTGAGCCGTCCCGGCCGCGGGTCCATACTCACGAGGGCCGGCAGGCCGTCGCCTCCCGGCTCGAGGAGGGAGCGATGCCCGAGCCCGCGATCCCGTCCCTGGCCGAAGCGGCCGCCGCGCTCGGCCTTCCGCCGGAACGCCTCGTCCCGTACGGCCACGACAAGGCGAAGGTGCTCCCGTCGCCGGCCGGGTTCACGCAGCGCGGCCGGCTCGTCCTCGTCTCGGCGATCACGCCGACCGGCGCCGGCGAGGGGAAGACGACGACCTCCATCGGCCTCGCCCAGGGCCTCGCCCGGATCGGCGCGCGCGCCAGCGTCGCGCTCCGCGAGCCCTCGCTCGGGCCGACGTTCGGGATGAAGGGGGGCGCGACGGGCGGAGGCCGGGCACGCCTCGTCCCCTCGGACGACATCAACCTCCACTTCACGGGCGACTTCCACGCCGTCACCTCGGCTCACAACCTCCTCGCGGCGCTCCTCGACAACCACGTCCACCACGGGAACCGGCTCGAGATCGACCCGAGGCGGGTCTTCTGGCGCCGCGTCCTGGACGTGAACGACCGGGCGCTCCGCCACGTCGTCATCGGCCTCGGAGGCGTCCTCCAGGGGGTGCCGCGCGAGACCGGCTTCGACATCACTCCGGCCTCCGAGGTCATGGCCGCGCTCTGCCTCGCCGAGGACGCGGAGGACCTGCGCGCGCGCCTCTCGCGCATCGTCGTCGCGCTGACGTTCGGGAAGGAGCCGGTCACGGCGGGGGACCTGCGAGGGGCGGGGTCGATGCTCGCGCTCCTGCGCGACGCGCTCCTTCCGAACCTCGTCCGGACGGGCGAGGGGGTGCCGGCGTTCGTCCACGGCGGCCCGTTCGCGAACATCGCCCACGGCTGCAGCTCGGTGATCGCGACGAAGACGGCGCTCTCGCTCGCCGACTGGGTCGTCACCGAGGCCGGCTTCGGCTTCGACCTCGGCGCGGAGAAGTTCTTCGACATCAAGTGCGCCGGGGCGGGCCTCGACACGGCCGCCGTCGTCCTCGTGGCGACCGTTCGGGCCCTGAAGCGGCACGGCGGCGTTTCGAAGGAGGGGCTCACGACGCCCGATCCGGCCGCCGTCGAGCGGGGCCTGCCGAACCTCGCGAAGCACCTCGAGAGCATCCGCGCGTTCGGGGAGGTGCCGGTGGTCGCGCTCAACCGGTTCGCGACCGACTCCGGGGAGGAGGTCGCCGTCGTCCGCCGCGCCGCGGAGGGCTGGGGCGCGCCGTTCGCCGTCTGCGACGCGTTCGAGAGGGGAGGCGAGGGAGCGGTCGCGCTCGCCGAGGCGGTCCTCGCCCACGCGGAGCGGAAGTCGAGCCCGTTCCGGCCGCTCTACGCGCGCGAGGACCCGCCGAAGGAGAAGCTGGCGAAGATCGCCCGTCACATGTACGGCGCGTCGTCCGTCGAGTGGAGCCGGGAGGCGGAGCGCGACCTCGCGGAGATCGCCCGCCTCGGGTACGAGAATCTGCCGCTCTGCGTCGCGAAGACCCAGATGTCGCTCTCGGACGACCCCGGGGTCGTCGGCCGTCCCGAAGGGTTCGACGTCACCGTCCGGGGCGTCCTCCTCGCGGCGGGCGCCGGCTATCTCGTGCCGCTCCTCGGCGACATCCTGCGGATGCCGGGGCTCCCCTCCGTTCCTCAGGCGGAGCGGATCGACCTCGTCGACGGGAAGATCGTCGGGATCAGCTGACGACCGGGCCGCCCGCCCGTTCGTTCACGAACGCGACGAGCTCCTTCAGGGGGAGGGGCTTCGAGAAGAGGTACCCCTGGAAGTGGCGGACGCCTCGTTCGACGAGGTACTCCACCTGCTCCTCCCGCTCGACACCCTCCGCCACGACCGTCATCTCGAGCTTCCGTCCCAGCTCGACGAGAGTGTCGACGACCGTCTCGGCGACCGAGCCGGTGCCGATCCCCTCGACGAAGCTCTTGTCGATCTTCAGGTGGTCGAGACGGAAGCGCCGCAGCGTGGCGATGTTCGAGTAGCCGGTGCCGAAGTCGTCGAGAGCGATCGTGGCGCCCCACCCCTGGAGCGCCTCGAGGACGTTTCGGGCCGTCCCGTCCACGTCGTCGATCACCTCCCGCTCCGTCACCTCGAAGACGAGGCCCTTCGGCCCGAGCCGCGAGCCCGCGAACGCGCGCAGGACGGCCGCCACGGTCCCGGGATCGCGCAGGTGCGCCCCGGCGAGGTTGATCGCCACGTAGAAGCGGTCGGGCTCGCGGAGACCGCCGGGAAGGTCCCGCGCGACCCGTCGCATGAGCCACTCCGTGATCGGGACGATCAGCTCCGTCTCCTCGGCGAGCGCGATGAAGAGGTCGGGCGAAAGGAGCCCCTCCCGCGCGTGACGCCACCGGAGGAGGGCCTCGGCGCCGACACAGCGACCGGACGACACGTCCACGATCGGCAGGTACCTCACCTCCAGCTCGCCGCGCCGGAGCGCTCCGCGCAGCTGGCGCGTGAGCGCCGCGCCGGGCGATCCCGCGAGGAGGACGAGCGCGGCGGCGCCGGCGCCGAAGCCGAGGCCGATCGCGACGAGAAGCGGGAGGGTCTCTCCCCACGCGGCGAGCTGCGCCTCCCGGCGGGCGTACAGGTGGACGGAGACGCCCCCGCCGGCGCAGGGGGCGACAGCGGTCTCGTCCCGCGCGCCGACGAGCGAACCGAGGAGGAGGAGGAACGGCGAAGCGAGGCGCCGTGAGGCGGGAGCCGCGGGGATGGAGAGGACGGGACCGGCGACGCCCCGGACTTCGACGGCGTCCCGGCCGCCCCCCGCGAGCTCCGTGAGAGCGCGCGCGATCGGCCCGGCGTCGAGGGCCGCCTCGGCCGAACCCTCCGGGAGCCGCAGCGCGAGGCGGATGAGGCCGCCCGGCGCCCCGGCCTCCCAGACGGCACGCGCGTCGCGGCCGAGCGCTCCCCGGACGGACGGCGACGGGGGCACCGGCGCCGTCCCGGCCACGCAGACGGGGCGGAGCTCCGCGTCGAGCAGCGCGACGCCTCGGACGCCGGCTCCGACCTCGAGCGCGGAACGGAGCGATTCCGCGGTCTCGGCCCCGCAGCCTCCGTCCCAGTCCGTTCCGAGCCGTGAAAGGAGGCCCTCCGTGCTCGAGAGGAGGGCGTCGGTGAGCGCGGCGGCCGACCGGGCGCGGCGCTCGAGGTCGTCGCGCAGGGCCCGCCGCTCGAGGCGGAAGGAGAGCCAGACGAGGACGGCCGGCGGCAGCAGCGCCGCCAGAAGGACCGCGGCGACGAGACGAACGGGCCAGCGCGTCACGGCGCTCCCTCGTAGGCCCGCGATCGACCGCTCTTCATCGGTTCGCCGATTCTACGGAGCGTCCCTCCCCGCTCAACGGAGGTAACCGAGCGAGCGGAGACTCTCGACGTACTCCTTCGGGTCGATCGGCGCCGCGACCCCGCGGGGCCGCGCGCCCCACGAGCCGACGGTCGCGGTCGTGGCGGAACCCGCCCGGACGATCCGGGAGTCGACGCGCCCTTCCGCCTGACGCGAGGCGGGGACGCCGAGGACGGCGAGGAGCGTCGGCGCGAGGTCGATCGGCCGGACCTCTCCGGACGCGCCTTCCGCTGCGAGAGGCCCGGCGACGAGCAGCTCCCCCTCCCGGCCCGTCCGCCCGGGGTCGAGGACCACGACGACGAGCTCCGCGGAGGAGCCGAGGACATCGGGGCCGGCGAGGAAGGAGGCGAGCGATCGCGTCTCCTCGGCGAGGGCGGCCGCGAGCGTGGCCCGCTCGCCGACGGAACGTCCCGGCTCGGAGAGCGCCGCCCCGAGGATGTCGAGGCCCGGAAGATAGAGGAGGGAAAGGCGCGGCCGCGATCGGGCCGTCTCTCCGCGGAACGCGGCGATCGCGAACGCATCGAGCCCCCGCGCGTCGTCGACCAGGCGCTGGGCACCGTCGGCCGCCGGGGCCGCCGGCGGCGCCGCAGTCGCGGCGCGCCTCACCGCCTCCGCCGGCCAGCCCTCGCCCTCGAGCGCCCCCCCCGCACGCGCGGCGAAGTAGAGGTGGTTCCCGAGGACGACCCCTCCCGCGTCGCCCGCGGGCCACGTCGTCCACCAGTTGACCGTCAGCGACGCGAGGCCGCCTCGATGGGCCACCTCCCAGATCGCCGGGACCCTCCGCGCGGCCGACGTGACCGACTCCTCGCGCGCCACGCCGAGCGCCGGAAGGAGCCGCCCGAGGTACCAGCCGGTCCCGGCGGTCAGCTTCACCGGCGCGGAGACACCGTCGAGACGGACGAGATCGAGCGCCCCCACGCCGTGCCGTCGCGCGACCTCTCCAGTCGCGACCGTCGTCCAGAACGCCGCCGGGTCCGACGTCTCCTTGCGGTAGGAGTAGCGTGACGCGGCGGGGACCGGCAACGCGCCGCGCGCAAGCTCCGGGACCCAGCCGTCCACCGCCACCAGCACGACCCGGGCCGGGCCCGCACGGACGACGAGCGGCTCGGCCCGCGGCTCCGGACGCCTCGCGAGGAGCCATCCGCCCGTGGCCACCGCGACGGCGGCGAGCGCCGTCCCGAGCGCGAGTGCGGGCCGCGGCGCCCTCGAGAGGACCGAGCGACCCGACGCGGCGAGGACGGTGAACGCGAGCCCGCGTGCGACGCGGACCGCGAGGACGACGGCGGCGGCCGCGGCGGCGAACGCCACGGCCGCGGCGACGGGTCCCGCGGCGTCGAGGACGGGGCGCGCGGCGAGGGCGGCGCCCACGCCCGCGAGAAGGCCGAAGCCGACGGCGACCTCCGTCGAGGCGCGGGACGGGTCGCTCCGTCCGCGCGTCCGCAGCCAGGCGATCGCCGCCAGGGCGAGGACGAGCGCGGCCGCGGCGACGAGGGCCCCGGCGCCCAGCCAGGCGAAGAGAACGAGGGCGTCGCGCGGGGAGAGGGCGGAGGAGAGGGCGACGGCGGCCGTCTCGACGACGGCGAGGGCGAGGGCGAGGAGCAGGGAGGCCAGCGCGGCTCCGCGCAGGAGCGCCCGCGTCCGCGTCCGCGCGGCGAGCGCCCCCTTCAGGACCGCGCCTTCGACCCCGCGGTCCAGGTAGCCGCGCGCGCGAAGACGCTCGCGCGCCTCCTCGAACGTCGCGGGATCGCGTTCCGAAGGGGTCCCGGCGGCGGGTTCGGTCACGGCTCGGACCTTAGCAGGGCGCGGGACGCGGTGCCCGCCTTCAGGCCGTCCGCGCGCCGAGGAGCGACGCGAACTCCCGGAGGAGCGCCCCCTTCGCGCCGAACGGCTCGAGCGCCTCCACGGCGTGCGCCGTCAGCTCCGCGACGAGCCGCCGGGCCCCCTCCTCGCCGACGTGCCGGGCGAAGGTCGGTGCCGGGGCGCGATTCGCGTGCTTCCCGGTCCGGGCCGGGTCCTGCCGCTCCAGCAGGTCGTCGACGATCTGGAACGCGAGGCCGACGTTCCGCGCGTAGGAGCGGACCGCGGCGAGCTCGCGCTCCCGGGCCCCGCCCAGGACCGCCCCGAACTCCGCGGACGCCACGAAGAGGGCCCCGGTCTTCCGGGCGTGAATCGTCTCGAGCCGGTCGAAGGAGGCCGCCGCCTCCGGCGTCCGGAGGTCGAGCGACTGTCCTGAGGCGAGCCCGAGGAGTCCCGTCGCGTCGGCCAGGCGGGAGACGAGGTCGAGCGCCGTGGCCGGCCGGAGCGCGGAGAGCCCGGCGTCGGCGAGGACGCCGAACGCCCGGACGATGAGCGTGACCGCGGCGAGGATCGCGAGGTCCTCGCCGTGGACGGCGTGGAGCGCCGGGCGTCCCCGCCGCGTCGTGGCGTCGTCCATCGACGGGAGGTCGTCCAGCGCGAGCGACGCGGCGTGGATCATCTCCACGGCGCAGGCGGGGTCGAGGAGACGCTCCTCCGGCGCGCCGAAGAGCTCGCCGACGAGGAAGACGAGGCCCGGGCGGACCCTCTTCCCGGGCGAGAGGAGCGCCTCCCGGGCCGCCGTGGGGAGCGCGTCTCCGACGGCGGGGGCGCCGGCTCCCGAAGGCTGAGCGGAGAGGAGCGCGGGGAGCCGATCGTCCACCGCGCGGCGGACGCGGGCGAGGGTTTCCGGGAGGGAGATGGACACGGCGGGCGACTCCGGCTGCGATCGGCGCGGGCGATTCGGAGGAGCGGAAAGTGTAGCATCGGCGCGATGCCAGCCGCGTCGACGAAGCCCTCGTCCCGCGCGCGGGAATGGCTGTCGGCCCTCCTGGCGCCGGCGGTCGTCCTGCTCGGGTTCGCCGCTCTCGCTCTCACCCGCGGTCCATCGCCCCTTCGGGTCCTCACGACCGGCCTCCTGACGGCCGCGGCGGTCGCGGCGCTCGGTCGGCTCTCGGCCGGCCGCCTCCTGCGCTCGCGGGAAGCCACGCGCGACGCGCTGCACCGAGCCTCGGCCGGCGACCTCACGCTTTCGCGGGCCGCGCTCGCGCGGTCGGGAGAGAACGCGCTCGCCGAGGCGCTCCACGGCCTGATGGTCGCGATGGAGCGGATTCTGGCGTCGTTCACGCGCCTCTCCGCAGCCGTTTCCGGCGTAGCCGTGGACCTCACGACGCGGGGACGGGAGCTCTCCCTCGCCGCGGCGATGCAGAGCTCCCGCGCGGAGGAGACGGCCGACGCGATGCGCGGCACCGACGCGGCGATCGGCTCGCTGCGCGAGTCGATGGAGACGCTCGCGGGAGCCGCCGAGAACGCCGGCGCCTCGCTCCACGAGATGACGGCCTCCGTCACCGAGGTCTCGCGAAGCACCACGGCGCTCCGGGCGTTCGTCGACGAGACGACCGCCTCGCTCGGCGGCGTCGTCTCCGCTCTTCAGCAGGTCGCCTCCGCCGTCGAGAACCTCTCGGGCCTCGCGGACGAAACGGCCCGCGCCACCGCCGCGATCCGCTCCTCCACCGCCGAGACCGACCGGCAGGCCCAGACCGGCGCGCGGCTCTCCGAGCGCGTCTCGGCGGCCGTCGTCTCGGGGAAGACCGCCGTCTCGGGGACTCTGGCGGGGATGCACGAGATCCGCGCCGCCGTCTCGGGCGCCTCCGACGCCTCCACGGCGCTCGCCGAGCACAGCGCGCGCATCGGGGAGATCCTCCACGCGATCGAGGAGATCGCGGGAGAGACGAACCTCCTCGCCCTCAACGCCTCGATCATCGCCGCCCAGGCAGGCGAGAGCGGCAAGACCTTCTCCGTCCTCGCCGACGACATCCGCGACCTCTCCGAGCGGACGGCCGTCTCCACCGAGGAGGTCCGCGGCCTCGTCTCCTCCGTCCGCGGGGGCGTCGAGGACGTCCGCAGGCTCCTCGCCGACGCGCGGCGCCGCACGGAGGAGGGCGTCGACCTCGCCCAGACCTCCGACGCCACGCTCGACGAGATCGAGGCGCTCGCGCTCGAGTCCCGCCGCGCGTCCGAGGGGATCGCCGGCATGGCCGTGGCGCAGAGCGCCGACGCCGCCCGCGTCTCCGAGGCGACCGGCCGCGTCTCGGCCGAGGTCGGTCGAATCTCCGAGGCGACGCGCGGCCAGCTCGAGACGACGCGGACCGTCCACGCGCGGGCGGATCGCGTTCGAGAGCTCACCGAGCAGCTGGCCCGGGCGATGGAGGAGCAGGCCGTCGGAGGCCAGACGCTCCTCGGCTCGATGGAGCGCGTCACCTCGACGGTCGACGCCATCGCGGAGGCGACCGTGACGCTCGCCGACGGCTCCGCCGCCGTGGTCGGGTCGATGGACGAGATTCGCAGAGCCGCCCGGCAGAACGCCTACGCCGCGACCTCGATGAACCAGGCGGCCCAGGCGCTCGAGCAGGAATCCCTACTGCTCCGTTCCCGCTCCTCGCTGTTCCGCCTTCCCTCGCCCGCGCCCGGCGGGCGGATTCGCGCCGCGCTGCGCTACCTCGACGAGGCGAACTTCGACCCCGCCTTCAGCCAGACCGTGCCCCAGGCCATCCTCGCGCGGACCTGGGGAGAGGGGCTCGTCAAGTTCGGCGAGGGGACCCGGATCGTCCCCGAGCTCGCCGAGCGGTGGGAGATCGACCCGACCGGAACCCTCTTCACGTTCCACCTCCGGCGCGGCGTGAGGTGGCACGAGGGCGGGACCCTCTCGGCGGCGGACGTCAAGGCCTCCTTCGAGCGCTTCCTCTCGCCGGCCACGGGCGCGCCGCTCGCCGCCCTGTTCGACGCCGTCGAGGGATACGAGGACTTCCGGGCCGGACGGAGCCCCGGCGTCGCCGGGCTCGAGGCGCCTTCCGGATCGGTCCTCGCCGTCCGGCTCTCGCGGCCGGTCCCCTTCTTCCTACAGCTGCTGACGCTCCCCGACATCACGGTCCTCCCCCCCGCGATCCTGGGCGACCCGGAGAGGATCCGTCGCTTCCCGTGCGGCACCGGCGCGTTCGTCCCGCGGGAGATCGCGTTCGGGAAGTCCGCGCGCTTCGACCGCTTCGACGGCTACTGGGAGCGGAACCGGATCGCGCCCGACGGGATCGACCTCGCCCTGGCCGAGGACTCGGAGGCCGGCGTCTTCCAGCGCTTCCTCGACGGCCAGCTCGACGTCGTCTGGGACATCCCGTACCCCGAGGCGGCCCGCCTGATGGGCGACCCGGCCTGGCGGCCCTACATCGACTCCTCGGTCCAGCTCCACACGTCGTTCCTCGTCCTCCGGTGCGACCGTGCGCCGCTCGACGACGTCCGGGTCCGCCGGGCGCTCAACTACGCCGTCGACAGGGCGGCGCTGAACGAGAGGACCTTCGCGGGCCTCTCCATCCCGGCGGCCTCGATCCTCCCGCCTCACGTCGTCGGGCACGACCCCGCGCTCCGCCCGTTCCGTCACGAGCCGGAGACCGCGAGGGCGCTCCTCCGCGAGGCGGGCCACGGCGACGGGCTGACGCTCTCGGCGTGGCTCAGCCCGAAGGACGCGCGCGACCCGCTGAATCCGCTCCCGGCGATCGCGACCCAGCTCGAGGCGGTCGGCGTGAACCTCGCGCTCGAGGTGCTTCCCGGCGAGGAGGCGGCGGCCCGCAAGAGGAACGGCGTCTTCCCCGACGTGAGGCTCTCGCGCTGGTTCGCCGACTTCCCCGACCCCGACACGTTCTTCCGCTCGCTCTTCTCTTCGAAGGCCGAGAGCGTCCTCGACGGCGGCTACGCGAATCCGGAGGTCGACCGGCTCGTCGAAAAGGGCGCCCGTCTGCTCGACGCGGCCGAGCGCGAGGCGCTCTACCGCGAGCTCGACCGGCTCGTCCAGTCCGAGGCCCCGCTCGTCTTCCTCTTCCACAACCGCGGCTTCGTCGCGCACGCCCCGCGCCTGCGCGGAGTCCAGGCGCACCTCCTCCTGCCGCCGGTGAGGTGGAACGAGCTCTGGCTCGAGCCCTGAACGGGACGCCGCGGGAGACGCAGACGAAACGGCCCGGCGCGCTCCGTTGGAGGCGGGCCGGGCCGGAGGGTCGGCGGCGCTGAGGGGGGTCAGCCGTTGAAGCTGGCGATCGCCTCGGCCTCGTTGGGGTAGACGTCGAAGACGGTGATCAGCTGCGTCACGGTGAGGACGTCGCTGATCTTGGCCGGCAGGTTCATCAGCTTCATCTTCGCGCCCTTGTGCGTGGCGGTCGTGAAGCAGCCGACGAGCTCGCCGACGCCGGAGGAGTCGATCGTGACGACCTGCGACATGTCGACGACGAGCTTGCGCGCCCCTTCCGCGAGAGCGGCGTGGATCGCCTCCCTCATCTGGAGGTCGCCGGCGCCGATCGTGATCTTCCCCTTCAGCTCGATGATCGTGATTTCTCCCGCCTTGCGGATGCTGGCGTTCTTGTTCATTGCTTCTCTCCCTTCGCGTTTCCGCGCTTGCTCAGGTCCTTGCGCATCGTCAGGACGGTGCCGCCCCCCTCGCCCCGCGAGAAGGTGACGTCGTCCATGAAGGTCCGGATGTAGAAGATCCCGCGGCCCGAGGTCTTGAGCTGGTTCTCCGGGGCGAGCGGGTCGGAGACCCGTTCCGGGTCGAAGCCACCGCCCTCGTCCCCGATCACGATCGTCAGCTCGTCGCCCGCCGACTCGAGCCTCACGAGGACGCGCTTGTCGGGGTCGAGCCGGTTGCCGTGCTTCACTGCGTTGGCCACCGCCTCCCGCATCGCCATTCCGATCCAGTGCTCCATCTCCGCGTCGATTCCCCGGAGGCGGCAGACGTGGGCGAGCGCCGCCTGAGCCAGCTCGATGTTCTCGTAGCGGCTCGAAAGCCAGAGGACGATGGGGCCGGGCGCTGCTGCGGGCATCGTTTCGGTCTGTCAGGACGCGGCACCGAGACCGGGAGCGACGGGGTCAGGGGCCCCGCCCCTGCTAAGCTGCGGCGCCATGTGCGCGCCCGAGCCCTGCGACGACGTCGCCGAAATCATACGCGACCCCGGTCGGCGGCGTCCACTCGGGAAGCCGCTCTCCCCCGTCGTCGGGCTCCTCGTCCTCGCCGCCCTCGCCGCCCCGCCCGCCCGTTCCGACGATTCCGCCCTTCTCGCCGTCCGGGTCGCGAGGGCCCAGACGCTCGTCGAGAAGGTGAGGGGCGCCGCCTTCCGGGCCCCGGTCGCCTCCGCTCTCCTCCCGGAGAAGCAGCTCGAGACCGTCCTCGCGAAGAAGCTCGTCCAGGACCTCCCGATCCCGTTCGAGGCCTACGCCGCGGGACTGGCCGCCCTCGGGCTGATCGAGCCTTCTCCCGGGCTCCTCGATCGCCTGATTCGCCTCTACACCCGCCAGGTCGTCGGCTTCTACGACCCGGGCGAGAAACGCTTCTACATCGTCCCGGAGCGGTCCCGGGACGTCGCCGGCCCGGCGGGCGAGCTGATGGAGCAGCTGCTCCTCGCTCACGAGCTGACGCACGCCCTCCAGGACCAGCGTCTCGGCCTCGACCGGAGGATGAAGGCGCTTCGGGACTCGACGGACGCCCTCCTCGCCCTCCAGGCCTTCCTCGAAGGAGAGGCGACGGTCCTCATGACCGAGGCCCTCCTCGAGAGCGTTCCCGAAGAGGCCCGGGAGGCCCTCGGAGCCGATCCCCTCGGGCAGGTCCTCGACGGCCTCGACGACCCGGACGGCGTCGACGGCGCCGAGGGCGTCCCCGCGTACTTCGTGCGGGAGCTCGTCTTTCCCTACGCCGCCGGCACCGCCTGGGTCCGGCAGAAGAAGGCGGCCGGTGGCTGGCCCGCCGTCGACGCAGCCTACCGCCGGCTTCCCACGACGACCCGGGAGATCCTCCGGCCCGGCGTCGTCCTCCCCGCGCGCCTCCGCCTCGCTCCGGCCGACCGTCCGACGCCGCGGGCGGTCCCGGGCGGCGGGACCGCGTCGTGGGCCGACACGCTCGGCGAGTGGGTCCTCGGCACACTCCTCGAGCAGGCCGGGGCCGGCGACGAGTCCCGCGACGCCGCGGCCGCCTGGCAGGACGACCGGATCGTCTTCTCTTGCCCCGGAAAGTCGCCGGGCGCGCATGGCGTCGGATTCCTCTGGCGGATCCGGGCGGCGACGCCGGCGGGCGCGGCCCGCATCGCGGAGCTCCTCGGGCCGCTCTACGCGACGCGTCCCGCTCCGGCCCGGCCCCGGATCTCCGTTCGCGGCGATCTCGTCGAAGTCGTCCGGAGCGTGGTCCCCCCGCCCCCCGCCTGAGCCTCAGCCCGGGATCGCCCGGACCGCGGACGGGAGGACGAGGAGCAGCTGGACCGCGTCGAACGTCCCGTGGGCCACCATCGGGGCGAGGACGGAGCCCGTCCTCTCGAACGTCACGGCGAGGACCGTCGTGATGGCGAGGAGACCGACGAAGTAGAGCGGGTCGCCGTAGCCGCCGTGGGAGACGAGGAAGAGGATCGACGCGGGGACCGCCCCGAGCCGCCGCTGGAGGAAGCTTCGGAAGAAGACCTCCTCGACGGTCATGGCCGCCGCCACCAGGACGAGCCGGCTCGCGAAGGGCTGGCTCGCGAGCCAGCGGACGAGCGGCGGGATCGGCCGGACCTCGTCCACGCCGGCGAAGCGGAGGACGCCCAGCACGACGAGCCCGGCGGCGACCGTCAGCCCCCACCCCGCGAGACCCACGACGAGACCCGTCCGGACCTCCCTCCGCGGGCTCGCGGACGTGAGCGCGAGGAACTCCGCGAGCGGCGGTCGCCCCGCGAGCAGCCACCACGCGACGAGGAAGAACAGGAGGAGCTGCTGGAGCGCGAGGATCGACGGGAGGCTGAGGCGGGCCGGGTCGATCGGGCGACCGAGCGAGAACGCCGGTAGGATCGTCGTGGCCGCGAGCGTGACGCCGAGCGCGACGAGCGCACCGGCCCGCCGCCGATCGTGAGGGAACTCGTCCCGCCGGAACGCGCCGCGCCGCGCCGCGACGACGACGATCGCCGCGACGATCGGGAGCCCGACCCCGAGGAGGAGGACGAGGTCGATCGGCTTCACGGTCCGCTCACCGGCCCGCTTCCGGGACCGGACGAGGATGCGTTCGCGACGTCGAGGAAGAGGAGTGGGCGTTCATCCCGCGAGCGGCGAAGTCTAGCAGCGCGTCGTGGAGCTCCGGCAGGGGCTCCGCGACCCGCCCGGCGCGATCCCGCCGGCGGTCCGCGGCGACCCGGGAAGGCCGGAGACGAAAAAACGGCGGGTCTTCCCGCCGCTCTCCCAGTCCTCGTCGTCTCTCGAAATGGCGGGGCCGACGGGGCTCGAACCCGCGACCTCAGGCGTGACAGGCCTGCGTTCTAACCAACTGAACTACGACCCCGTTTCGAAAGACCGGCCCTTACGGGCGGACGCGCATTATACGCAGGAGCCTCTCCGACGCAAGCGGGCGGAGCGCCCGGTCACCGCCGCGCCTCGTCAGAACGGGTAGCCGATGCTGAAGCTGAGCGCCCCCGTGTCCTCGTCCTTCTTTCGATCGAGGCGGAAGCCGTATTCGAGCCGGAAGGGACCGACCGGCGTCAGGTAGTGGATCCCGAGGCCGGCGCCCCAGCGCCCCTCCGGGAGCCTCACGTAGGCCGGGCCGGCCCAGACGTTTCCCCAGTCGGCGAAGAGGACGACCCCGAGCCCTCCCGTGAGCGGCACCCGCCACTCCAGGTTCGCCAGGAGGAAGGCGTTCCCTCCGATGCCCCGCCCGTCCTTCAGAGTCTGGCCCGGCACTCCGAGGTCGTCGAGAGGGAACGAGCGGTGCGTCGTCCGGCCGCCGGCGAAGACCCTCTCGACGATCGGCGTGTCGAGGTTCGGGAGACACCCCGGGTTCGCCTCCGGGTTACACGTGACGAGAGACTCCGTCAGGCCCGCCCGAACGCCCGCGGCGAGCGTCCCGCCGCGGAACGGCCGGTAGAGAGAGAGCTGCGTCGAGCCCTTCAGGAAATGCGCGTCCGCCGAGGCGGCCGGGAAGGCCCACTTCCCCTCCGCCGCGGCGAAGAAACCCTTCGTCGGGACGATCGGGTCGTCCCGACGGTCGACGACGGCGCTCGCTCCGATGGAGTTGATGAAGATCCGCTGGTCCTGCCGTTCGATCTCCGAAAGGATTGAGTCGTCCGGCGCGTCGGGCTCCACGATCTCGTACTGGTACCGCAGCGCCCCCTTGACCGTCCCGGCGAAGACGCGGCTCGCCTCGAAGAAGGCCCCGCCGCGCCGGACGCTGTAGGACTGCCGGATCTCCTCGGCGACGTAGCCGGTGATCGTGCCCGCCAGTCCGGAGTCGAAGACCGACCGGTCGGCGAGGCGGACGAGGACCCGCGTGTCCCTCCGCGAGGAGCGCGCCTCGACCACGCCGGCGATCGCCCGTCCGAAGAGGTTCGCGTGCGTCAGGGCGAGTGAGAGGCGCGGGTTGAAGGCCTTCTCGGCCCGCTCGTCGTACTCGACGCCGAGGCCGTAGAGGAGGCTCCAGGGCTTCGCCTCCTCCACCTGGACGAGGATCGAGCGGGCGGGGCCGCCCGGCTCCGGGGAGAGGCCGGAGACGTCGACGCGGGAGAAGACGCCGAGCCGGTCGAGGTTCTGCTGGGTGCGGATGAGCCTCGCCATCGAGAACGGCGTCCCTTCCTCGTACGCGAGCTCGCGCTCGAGGACGGAGAGGCGCGTCGCCCGCGCTCCCCGGAGGATCGTCTTCCCGAAGACCGCCCGCGGTCCCTCGGAGACCTCGTAGACGACGTCGACGACGATCGGCGCTCCGGGCTCCGCGGGTCGCCGCGAGGCACGCGCCTCGACGCGTCCGTCCGGGAAGCCGCCATCCCCCAGCGCCGACCGGAGGGACGCGAGGTCCGCGTCGACGTCCTCCTGGAGATACGGACCGCCGTGCCGCACGCGCAGGCGCCGTGAGACCGTGGCGGTGTCGATCGTGGCGAGCCCTTCGATCGAGACGCGGCCGAGCCAGGCGGCCGGTCCCTCGTCCACGTGGAAGCGGACGTCGAGCTCGTACGGGAGCGCCCCGCCGAGGACCTCGGCGGTCACCTTCGCGTCCGGGAAGCCGCGGGCACGGTAGACCGCGAGGAGCGAGGCGCGATCGGCCGCGAGATCCGAGTCGACGAGACGCCCCGTCTCGAAGATCCCCCGCGGCCGGGTCCGAAGCACGGCCAGGAGCGACCTCTCGGGGACCGCGCACGTCCCCTCGACGACGGTCCGCCCCACGACCCAGCGTTCGCCTCGCTCGGCGTGAAGGCGGACTTCCTCGCGGTCCGAGGAGACCTCGACGTCGACGTCGACCTCGGCGCGCGCGTAGCCCTTCCGCTGGAGCCCCTCCCGGAGCGCCGTGCGGAGCCGCTCGAGGGCGTCGGCGTCGGGCGGGTCCCCTTTCGCCCAGGGAGACGACGGATGCCGTCGGACCTCCGCCTCGGCGATCCCCGTCACGTCGAGGACGACGTCGGGGCCCGCGAAGACGG
This sequence comes from Acidobacteriota bacterium, assembly GCA_029567505.1. Classification (GTDB taxonomy): domain Bacteria; phylum Acidobacteriota; class Thermoanaerobaculia; order UBA5066; family UBA5066; genus UBA5066. The sequence goes on along the minus strand of JAKPXO010000228.1, from coordinate 38,213 downwards.
CGTAACGGGCCGTCGCGAGGCCCGAGCCCTTCTCGTAAGACACGCCCTCGTAGCGCACTTCCGCTCGGGAGCGGCCCAGGCTGTGGTAGAGCGCCGCGTAGCGCTCCGCGTCCTCCCTCGCGACCGCCTCCCGGAACGTCCGCTCCTTCCGGAGCTTCCCCTTCCGCCGGAGCTCGTCGGCCGTGAGCGGTCCCAGGTCCCCTGCGAACTCCGCCGGCGCCGGCGCGGCCGGCCGGCCCGCCACGACCTCGAACCGGACGTTCACCGAGGTGTCGTCGGGCCCGGGCGAGACCCACGGCGTTACCTCGGCCTCGAAATAGCCGCGCTCCTCGAGGACGCGAAGCGCCGCCCGCGTCGCCGTCCGGCCGCGCTCCTCGGTCCAGCGGTCGCGCGGGCGGGTCTTCAGGGCGTCGAGGACCCGGCCCTTCACCGGGATCCGCTCCCCCGCCACCTCGACCTCGGCGACGCGAGCCGCGGCGGCGAAGACGATCGTGACGACGGCACCGTCCGGCGACGGCGCCGCCTCCACGGCGAGGTCGGCGAAGCGTCCGGTGGCGAAGAGGTTCCGGAGCGACGAGTGGACGGCGCTCTTCGTCAGCACCTGCCCGGGGCCGAGGTCAGTGAGGCGCGCGAACGACGCCTCCTCGACCGGCGCGTCGCCCCGGAAGGCGAGCGACTCGATGCGCCGGCCCCAGAGCTCCTCCCCACCCGCCGGGAGCGCGGCGAGGACGAGGAGCGCGGCGAGGAGGAAGCGCGTCTTCAACGGAGCCTCTGACGGATCTTCACCTCCGCCGAGTAGACGCCGTTCTCGTCCCGGAGGAGCTGGAGGAAGGCCGCCGGGGAGAGCTGGTACTCGACGAGGAGGACCTGCTCCTGGTCCGTCGAGGCCTTGTAGGAGTAGGTGACCGTCAGGTCGTTCGAGAGACGCTTGGCAACGGTGAGCCGGGGCGCGTCGAACGTGGACCCGATGAAGACGGGGTCGATCTGGAGGCGGTCGAGGCGGAGGAACTCCTTCGTCCGGCTCGCGGCGGCGTCGGTGGCGAGCCCCGTGATCAGCTCGCGTGCGGCCGCCACGATGTCCTGGTCGGTCGACACGGGCGAGACGGAGCCGACGCTCCCGGCCGTCGTGCTCGGGATCTCTCCCGTCGCGAGGATCGAGACGATCTGCGCCTCGGGGAGCTGCGGGTACGACGTGAAGCGCGGGACGATCCGGGAGGCCGTGCCGGTGACGCCGAGCGTGATCGCGTACTCCTTGACCTGCGTTCGCGCCTCCAGCTCGAAGTAGGGGTCGTTCGCCGCGGGGTTCGCGAAGACCAGCTTGGCGCGCGTGACGTCGTAGCGCAGGCCGCGAAGCTCCAGGCGCCCCCCTTCGGTCGCCTCGATCGTCCCGAGCAGGAGCGGGTGGCCGAACGTGCCGCGGACCGTCAGGTCGCCGGAGCCGCGAAGTCGGGCCACGTTGTTGCGGACCTCGAGGGCCCCCGGCGGGATCGCGACGCGGACCTCGAGGTCGACGTCGTCGAAGCGGGTCGGCTCGGGAGGAGCCTCCGCGGCGCCGCGCCGGCCACCGAGGAGCGACTGGAGAGAGAGGTCGAGGTCCTCGGCGTAGAGGCCCCGGGTCATCGTGAGCTCGCCGCGGGCCGAGCGGAGCTCGTCGTCGCCGAGGAGGACGAGGTCGCCCGAGACGGTCGAGCGAAGGCCGGGGAACGGCTCGCCGCGGAGCCCGTCGAGGTGGACGTTCAGGCGCATCCCGGTCATGGCGAAGCCGTCGAGGGTCGCCGCTCCGGCGACCGCGACGTCGCCGTTCCAGCGAAGGGTCAGGTCGTCTGTCGTGACGCGGCCCGGCGTCAGCAGGATCGTCCCCGAGATCGCCTCCACGGGCTCCTCTCCGGGCGACGTGACGAGCTCGAGGTCCTCCAGGACGACCCTCCCCTCGAAGACCGGCCGCGCCGTCGTCCCCGAGGCCGTGGCCGACACCGCCATCCGGCCTTCGAGGCTCGCGACGCCGAGGAAGGGCGCGAGGAAGGCCGCCTCCATCGTCCCGGCGGCCCGCACGTCGATCGCGCCCGCGCCGCCGGTCTCGAGGCTCCCGTCGATCGTGACCTCTCCTTCCGGAAGCGCCGGCCCGTCTCCCGCCGTCCGCCGCGCGCCGATCCGCGCGCCGGCCCACGAGAGCTTTCCTGCGGACCATTCGAACGGGGCCGGCGCCGGGAGAGAGAAGCGATGCGGCCCCATTCGCGCGTCGAGAGACGCGACACGGCCCTGCGCGGAGGTGAGACCGGACTCCGGGTCGGTCCGGAACCGCGCGCCGACCTCGAGCGTCCCGTCGAGCCCGGCCTCGGGCGAGAGACCCAGCAGGGCCGAGTACGCACCCAGGGAAAGGACCTCGAGGCCGAGAACGACCTCTCCCCCGCCTCCCCGGGCGGTCAGGCGCGCGGCGCCGGGCGCTCTCGCTTCCGCGTCGAGGTCGTCCCCGTCGAGCGAGAGCCGGACCGAGAGCGGCTCATCGGGCTTGCCGAGCGGCCGGCCGCCGAACGCGCCGCCCTCCACCCGTCCGGCGAGCGCGAGCCTCGGCTCCTCGAGCGTTCCAGATCCTTCCAGCGTCCCGGTCAGCCGGCCCGTGAGACCGGCCGCCCCGCCGGAGAGCGCGCCGAGACGCTCCAGCGGCAACGCCGACGCCTCGGCCCGGACCTCGTATCCGTCGTCGTCGTAGCGGTAGAGGCCGTCGAGCCGCGCGCTCCCCGCGCCGAGGGACCCGCTCACGCCGGAGAGACGAAGGGCCTCGGCCTCGAAGCCGAGCGTCCCCGAGACGCGGTCGAAAGGCTGACCCCAGAGCGTCGCCCCTTCGAAGTCGAGATCCCCGGAGCCGATCACGCGGGGCGTGACGCCGGACAGCGGCAGCCGGCCCGTGACACGCCCGGCGATGGGGAGATCGAGCGTGAGGAACGAAAGGACCCTCTCCGCCGGCCAGCGATCCGTCTCGAGCACCAGGCCGTCCAGGCGGTATTCGTCCCCGAGCGCCCCTCCCCATCCGACCTGCCCGCGGACGACCATCCGACCCTCTCCGTCGCGCGCGTCCAGGGCCTCCAGGGAGAGGACGTTCCGGTCGACGACGAAGTCGGCCGTCGTCTGTCCGAACGGGACGCTCCTGAGGACGAAGTCCGAGGCGTCGAGGCGTCCGGAGATCCTCGGATCGGAGAAGCTCCGCGCGAGCGTCGCGACGAGGCGACCGGAGCCTCCCAGGTTCAGCTTCGGCAGGAGCGGCTCGCCCTGGATCGCCGGGTAGAAGTTCTCGGCGAGGCGCTCGGCCTCGCGGAGGTCGGGCGCGTCGAGCGTCAGCTTCCATTCGGGCTCCCAAGACCCGATCCGGAGCGTCCCGTCGAGGATCGCCGTCAGCCCGCCCGCCGTGACGAACGGGATCCCGGGGAAGCGGATCGCGCCGTTCTCCACGAAGAGGGGCCCGCCGCCGGAGACGGGGAGCGCGTGACGGCCGCGAACGGCCGACGGGACGCCGTACGCGGGATGGAGCCGGATCACGCCAGAGCCGTCGCTCCTCTCGACGCCCCCCGGGCCGAACGTGAGCGTCATGTCGAGGTCGGTCTTCGCCATCAGCCCCGTCCCGGGCAAGCCGAGGTCCGAGAAGAACCGCTCGAACTCGATCTCCCGTCCCGAGACGGCGATCCGGACCGGGAGCGGCGGGCGCTTGACCCTCTCGAGCTGGACGAGCGCCTCGAGGCTCCCCCCCGCGTAGGCGGCGCGGGAGACGTGCGCGAGGAGGCCCTCGGGGTCGACGCGGAGAAACCCCTCGGCGGTCATCGGAAAGGGGCCGAGGCTCCCTCCCTCCCCGATCTCGAACCGCCCGCGAATCCGGTAGCCGCCGCCCCGCGGCACGCGAACGCTCGCCACCGCGGACACCGGCCCCGCCACCGGGACTCCGGCGCCGAAGTACCGGTCGAGGTCCTCGCCGCGCGCCCGGACGCGGGCCAGGACCTTCACCTCGGGGTTCTGCAGGTCGTCGATGCCGCCGAGGGCGTCGAGGACGAAACCGTCGCCCCGGAGCCGGAGGCCGCGCAGACGGACGCGTCCGGGCGTGAGGACGACGTCGGCTCCGACCTCCAGGTCGAGGACGTCTCCGTCGTCGAGCCGGAACCGGGCCTTCCTGCATCCCAGGGAGGCGCGCGTCGTCCGGGAGAAACGGCCCGAGCGCGCCGTCAGCGCGGCGTCGGTGAGGGCGACGTCGAGCTTCGACTTCCACTCGCGGAAGCGGATCGTCCCCTTCTGGAGCACCGCCTGCCTCACGCGGATGTCCCGTCCCCCGCCCTCGCCCTTCGGGAGCGCCGCGGCGATGGTGGAGAAGTTGTTCGTCCCGTCGCCGAAGACCTCGAGGACGATCCGGGGGGATATGACCCTCACCTTCGGGAGGTCGATCCGGCTCTCGGAGACCTGCGGGATCCCCCGCAAGCTGATCTCCTCGGCCGAGAAGCACGCTCCCGGAAGGCCCCGCGGATCGTTCGCGACGAAAACGTCCTTGACGAGGAAGGCCGGAGGGACCAGGGCGAGGTCGAAGCCGCCGATCCGCACCTCCCGTCCGATCCTCTCGGTGAGGAGGGTCTGGGTCCGCCGCCGCAGGAGGTCCTGGAATCGCGCGGAACGGAAGACGGCGTACAGGACGAGGAGCGAGAAGACGAAGAGAAGCGCGAAGAGCCGGAGGACCCGGACCTGCTCGAGACTCAGCTGGGGAATCTGGGGGTGGGGGATCCGCCCGCCGAGCCCCTTCTTCGCCCCCATCGCGACGGCCGCCTACCCCTTCTCGCCGCCGAACGAGAGCTTCTTGGCGAGGACGTCGAAGAACGTGCTCCCCGGGGCCCTCACGAGGAGCGCCGTCTCCCGCGCGCGGGCGATCCGCACGCGCGTGGAGGACCCGATCGGGAACCCTTCCTGCCCGTCCAGCGTGAGGTAGACGTCGGACGGCTCTCCCTCGACGGCGAGGCCGAGCTCCACGTGGTCCGAGAGGACCATGGGACGGAGCGAGAGCGTGTGAGGGCAGATCGGAGTCAGGATGATCGCCGGCATCGTCGGCGCGAGGATCGGCCCGCCCGCCGAGAGGTTGTAGGCCGTGGAGCCGGTCGGGGTGGAGACGATGACGCCGTCTCCCCGGTAGCGGAGGACCTGGCGGCCCTCCACCTCGACGCGGATCGTCGCGATCCGCGAGAGCGCGGACTTGCCGATCACCGCGTCGTTGACGACCCGGATCCTCCGGCGCGGCCGCCCCGGCTCGACCACGTCGACCGCGAGCAGCCGGCGCGTCTCGACCGGGGCGTTCCCGGCGAGGGCGTCGGTCAGGAGGCCTTCCCACGCGTCCGGCGGGCAAGCGGTCAGGTACCCGAAGGTGCCGATGTCGATGCCGAGGATCGGCACGCCCGGCGCCGGGTGACGCGCGACGGAGAGGAGCGTCCCGTCGCCTCCGAGCGTGACGAGGAGGTCGACGTGTCTCCCGATCTCCGCGCGCGGCAACCCTCCCATCGCGGAGCGCGCACCCATCGACTCGGCGTCGTGAAGCACCTCGACGCCGCGCTTGCGCAGCCAGGCTTCGAGCCGGCGGGTGATGTGGATCGCCTCGCCGCTGGTCGTCCGGGTGACGAGTCCCACCCGCCGGACCGGCTTCCGGCGCGCCTTCGGTCGCGTCGACATCGGCCGATTCTAGTCGCTGCCGCTCGGCGGCGGGTCGCGCCGGAACGCCGCCAGGAGCTCAACGTTTCCGTCGGCGCCCGTGATCGGCGACGGGACGGTCCCGACGTGGACCAGGCCGAGCGCGACGGCCGCGGCGACGACCCGCTCGAGCGCGCGCGTCCGCACGTCCGGGTCGCGGACGATTCCTCCCTTCCCGACCTCGCCGCGCTCCGACTCGAACTGCGGCTTCACGAGGAGCAGAGCCTCCGCGGCCGGGTCGAGCAGCGGGACGACCGCCGGGAGGATCAGGCGGAGCGAGATGAAGGAGACGTCGGCGACGAGGAGCGAGCACGGCTCCGGGACGTCGTCGCGCGTCAGGAGCCGCGCATTGACCCCCTCGCGCAGGACGACGCGCGGGTCGAAGCGGAGCTTCGCGTGCAGCTGTCCGTGCCCGACGTCGATCGCCCAGACCCGGGCCGCCCCGCGCGTGAGAAGGACGTCGGTGAACCCGCCTGTCGAGGCTCCGACGTCGAGGCAGACCCGTCCCGAAGGGTCGATCCCGAAGGCGTCGAGCCCGGCCGCGAGCTTCACGCCGCCGCGCGAGACCCAGGGGTGCTCCGGTCCCTCGACGGTCAGCTCCGCGTCCTCGAGGAGAGGCGTGCCGGGCTTGGGCCGCTCGACGCCCTTCACCTTCACGCGCCCCGACAGGACGAGCGCCTCGGCCCTCGACCGCGACTCGGCCAGCCCTCGCGCGACGAGGAGGAGGTCGAGCCGCGTCCTCGGCGTCGCCATCAGATCTCGACGACGACCTTCAGCGTCGCGCCGCCGGCCTCGGCGAGCGCGAATGCCTCGGCCGTCCGTGCGAGCGGGAGGCGGTGCGTGACCAGCCGCTCGACCGGGAGCGCGCCGGAGGCGATGAGGTCGAGCGCGCGTCGGGTCTCGAGCGGCCCCGAGGAATAGCTGAAGCGAAGCGTCAGGTCCCTGAAGTACGGGGCGTTCGGAGCGATCGGCCACGTCTCCCCCGGCGCGACGGGCGAGAAGAAGGCGACCCGCGCCGCGGGCGCCGCTGCCTCGATCGCGGGCAGGACGGCCGCGGGCGACGTCGGGACGACGAAGACGACGTCGGCCCCGCGCGGCGAGACGGCGCGGACCGCCTCGGGAAGACCCGCCGCGGAGGGGTCGATCGCCGCGTCGAAGCCGTGGTCGAGCGCGAGGCGCCGCCGGATCGGGTCGGGATCGCTCCCGACGAGGAGCCCCGCGCCCGCGAGCCGCGCGAGCCAGCCGAGGAGAAGCCCGTTCGAGCCGAGGCCGACGACGAGCGCGGCGTCGCCGGAGCGGACGAGGGCGCGGTCGACCGCCTTCAGCGCGCACGCGACCGGCTCGACGAACGCGCCGCCCGTGAACGAGACGTGCGGGGGGAGGAGGAGGGCGTCGCGGGCGACCGAGGGCGCCTCGACGCGGACGTACTCGGCGAGGCCGCCGGGGTGGAGGCGCGACGGCTTCCACTCGGGGCACATGACCGGCTCTCCCGCCTCGCAGCAGCGGCAGGCGCCGCACGGGACGTGGTGATGGACGAAGACCCGATCGCCGCTCCGGACGTGGACGACCCCCGGCCCCGTCTCCGCGACGATCCCCGCGGTCTCGTGGCCGAGGACGGCCGGGGCCTTCGACGCGACGTACCAGGGGTGGACGTCGCTCCCGCAGACGACGACCGCCTTCATCGCCACGAGGAGCTCGCCCGGCCCGGGGCGCGGGGTCTCCATCTCGACGATCTCGACCTGCCCGGGGGCGCGGACGAGCGCGGCCTTCATCGTGCGCGGGATCACGGCCGGAACGCCACCTTCATCTCCTCGCCACGCGAAAGCCTCTCCAGGACGAACGGGTGCTTCTCCAGGGAGCTCTCCGACGTGACCAGGAGGCCGACGGGAAGCTCCCCCCGCGAGAGGAGGTCGAGAGCCGTCCTCGTGTCTTCCGGCGTGTAGTGGAACGAGCCGGCGAGCGTAACCTCGTCGTAGTGGACACGGTGCGCGAGGACCGCGAGGCGCGCCTCGCGGGCCAGGCCCGCGAAGAGGAGGACCATCCCGCCGCGCGCCGCGAGGCTCGGCGCCTCCTCGGCCACCTCGAGCGCCCCCGTCGTCTCCACGACGATCTCGGCGCCGCGTGCGCCGCTCCGGACGAGGACCTGCGGACCCAGGCTCTCCCGCGCGGAGATCGTCTCGGCTCCGAGCGAGGCGTGCGCCGCGAGGCGGGCGGCGTTCCGTCCCGCGACGACGACGCGGCCCGCCCCGCGACGCAGGAGGAGCGCCGTGAACAGCAGGGCGATCGGCCCGGACCCGAGGACGAGGACCGTCCGCCCCGACGGGTCGGGCAGTCGGCTGAGGCCACGCAGGACCGACGCGAGCGGGTCGAGGAGCGCCGCGGCGTCGGACGACAGCGCGTCGGGGACGCGGCAGAGCGTCGACGCGACGACGCGCGCGGGGATCCGCGTCTCCTCGGCCCAGGTCCCCCAGACGGCGTGGTCGAAGGCGGTCGGGCAGTGGTTCGGTCGACCCCCGCGGCAATCGTGGCACGCCCCGCAGGGGCCGCTGACGCCGGAGACGACGCGCTCGCCGACCGCGAACGGCGCCCCCTCTCCGACGCGGGCGACCCGTCCGCAGTACTCGTGCCCGAGGACCGTCGGGAACGGCACCTTCGGGTGCCCCCGCCGGATGAGCTTGAGATCCGTCCCGCAGGTCAGCGCCGACTCGACCCGGACGACGACCTCCCCCGGGCCCGGAACGGGCTCGGGAAGCTCCCGGAGGGCGACGTGTCCGGGCCGCTCGCAGACGAGCGCGCGCATCTCTCTCGCGGCGTCAGCCCGCGACCCGCGCCCGGAGCGGGACGACGCCGGCCCCGGCGGTCCCCGTCCGGAACGCCCGGAGGAGCCCCTCCTCGTCGATGCCGAGCTCAGCCCTCTGCTCGGCCTGCGTGGCGTGCGGGACGAAGCGGTCGGGGATCCCGAGCCGGTGGACGCGAGCCGCGATACCGAGAGCGTCGAGCGCCTCGGAGACCGCCGATCCGAACCCTCCGGCGACGGCGTTCTCCTCGACGGTGAAGACGGTCGTCCCGGGCTTCACGAACTGCGCGAGGAGCTCGGTGTCGAGCGGCTTGACCCACCGCGCGTTGAGGACGGAGAGCGACGCGCCCCCCTCCGCCGCGAGCCGTTCGGCCGCGCCGAGCGCCGGCAGGACCGGGTCCCCGACCGCCAGGACGACGCCGTCCTTGCCGACGCGGAGGACCTCGCCCTTGCCGACCGGCAGGAGCTTCGGCTCGGCGTCGAGCGCCACGCCGTGCCCGGCGCCGCGCGGGTAGCGGATCGCCACGGGGCGGCCGAGGTCGAGGGCCGTGGCGACGAGGTTCCGGAGCTCGCTCTCGTCCTTCGGCGCGGCGACGTGCATGTTCGGGAAGACGCGGAGGTAGGAGAGGTCGTAGGCGCCGTGGTGCGTCGGCCCATCCGCCCCGACGACCCCGCCCCGGTCGAGCGCGAAGACGACGGGGAGGTCCATGAGGCAGACGTCGTGGAAGACCTGGTCGTAGGCGCGCTGGAGGAACGTCGAGTAGATGGCGCAGACCGGCTTCATCCCCTGCGTGGCCATGCCGGCCGCGAAGAGGACGGCGTGCTGCTCGCAGATCCCGACGTCGAACGTCCGCGCCGGGAACGCCTTCGCGAAACGGTCGAGGCCGGTGCCGTCGGGCATCGCCGCGGTGATCGCGACGACCCGCTCGTCCTTCCGGGCGAGGTCGGCGAGCGTGTCGGCGAAGACCTGCGTGTAGCTCGGAGGCGCGGCCTTCTTCGCGACCTCGCCCGTCTCGACCTTGAACGGCGACGGCCCGTGCCAGAAGACCGGGTCCTTCTCGGCGAGCGCGTATCCCTTTCCCTTCGTCGTCCGGACGTGGAGGAGGATCGGCCCGTCGTACTCCTTCGCCTCGCGGAGAGTCCGCACGAGGACCGGGAGGTTGTGGCCGTCGATCGGCCCGACGTACTTGAAGCCGAGCTCCTCGAAGAGCGTGCCGGGGACGAGCGCCTTCTTCAGGCCGTCCTCCAGGTGCTCGGCCATCTCGGCGAGCCGCTCTCCCTTCGGGAGCTTCTTGAGGATCCCCCCGACCTCCTCCCGGACGCGCTTGTAGATCTGCCCGCGCGCGATCCGGAGGAGGTAGCCCGACATCGCCCCGACGTTCGGGGCGATCGACATCTCGTTGTCGTTCAGGATGACGATGAGCCGGCGCTTGAGGTAGCCCCCCTGGTTCAGCCCCTCCATCGCGACGCCGCCCGTCAGGCCGCCGTCGCCGATGACCGCGACGACGCTGTAGTCGTCCCCCTTCGCGTCCCGCGCGGCCGCCATGCCGAGCGCGGCCGATATGGAGGTCGAGGCGTGCGCCGCGCCGAAGACGTCGTACTCCGACTCGGCCCGGCTGGTGAAGCCCGAGAGCCCCCCCTTCTGCCGGATCGTGTGGAGGCGGTCGCGCCGCCCCGTCAGGACCTTGTGCGGGTAGCACTGGTGGCTCACGTCCCAGACGAGGAGGTCCCGCGGCGTGTCGAAGACGTAATGGAGCGCGACGGTCAGCTCGACGGTCCCGAGCCCGGACGCGAAGTGCCCGCCCGTCTTCGACACCGAGTCGATCAGGAACGTGCGGAGCTCGTCCGAGAGGGTCGCGAGCTGCTCGAGCGTGAGGGGCTTGAGGTCCCGGGGCCAGTTCACCCGGTCCAGGAGCGGGGTCGGACGCTGGGTCATAGAACTATCGATGATATCCGGATCACCGGTCCCGGTGGGCCGCGTAGCCGGCGAGCGCGGCGAGGAGCCCCGGCTCCCCCTCAAGCGCCCGTGCCCGCTCGAGCGTCACGGCGAGCGCACGCTCCCGCTCGGCAACGGCCCCTTCGAGGCCGTAGACGGAGACGTAGGTCAGCTTCTCCTGGGCCTCGTCCTTCCCGACGCTCTTGCCGAGGACCGCGGCGCTCGCGGTGACGTCGAGGAGGTCGTCGGCGATCTGGAAGAGGACGCCGAGCGCGTCGCCGTACTCCGCGGCGGCGCGCCGGCTCTCCGCCGGAGCGCCCGCGAGGACCGCCCCGAGCTCGCACGCGGCCGAGAGGAGCCTCCCGGTCTTCTTCTCGTGGATCTCCTTCAGGCGCCCCGCGGTCCGGAGCTCCCCGTGGGCGTGTCCCGACGCGGCGAGGTCGAGCGCCTGGCCGCCGGCCATCCCGCCGGCCCCGATCGCCCGGGCCAGGAGGAGGACCGCCTCGGCCCGTCGCGGCGCGAACGCCTCCCCGCGCGGGCGCGACGCGAGGACCTCGAAGCCGAGGGACTGGAGCGCGTCGCCCGCGAGGAGGGCCGTCGCCTCGCCGTGGACGACGTGGCAGGTCGGTTTTCCGCGCCGGAGCGCGTCGTCGTCCATGCACGGGAGGTCGTCGTGGACGAGCGAGTAGGTATGGACGAGCTCCAGCGCCGCGGCCGACTCGGCGACCTCCTCGCGGGGCGCCCCGCTCGGGCCGAGGACGTCGTGGAACGCCAGCGCGAGCGCCGGGCGGAGGCGCTTGCCCCCGGCGAGGGTCGAGTAGCGCATCGCGTCGGCGAGCGGGTCGCCCGGCGCAGGGAGGACACGCTCGAGGGCCGCCTCCGCTTCCGCCTTCGCCGACGTGAGAAACGCCTCGAGGCTCACGCCTCCTCCTCGTCGCCGTCGTCGCCCCCGCCCGGCTCCTCGTCGGCGTCGAGCGGCTCCGTGACGAGCCCGTCCGGCGTCTCCTTCAGGACGACGTCGACCCGCTTCTGGATCTCCTCGAGCTTCCCGCGACAGAAGCGGGAGAGGGCGACCCCCTCCTCGAAGAGCTCCAGCGAGGCCTCGAGGCCCCGCTCCGGCTCCTCCAGCTCCGCTACGATCTTCTCCAGGCGCTCGAGCGCCTTCTCGAACGTCAGCCCCTTCGGCAGCTTCGTCTTCGACGTCATCGGTCACCGTCCCTGGGGATGTCGGTCACCCGCGCGCGGAGGACTCCGCGCGCGAGGACGATCCGGAGGGGGTCGCCCGGGGCCACCCCCTCCGCGTCGACGAGGGGCGCCTTCGTCCCCTCGCGGTAGGTCACGGAGTAGCCCCGGGCGAGGACCCGGAGCGGGTCGAGCGCCGACAGGGCGCCGGCCAGGGCGCCGAGCCGCTCTCGAGCGCCGCCGAGGCTCCGCTCGAGCCGGTCCGCCGCGGCACGTTCGGCCGCCGCGACGCGCGCGAGGCCGAGCGGGAGCGCCGCGCGCTCCGGCCAAGACGCGATGGCCGACTCGGAGCGGAGGAGCCGCTCGCCGTAGGCCGCGGGCAGCCTTCGTACGGCCGAGAGGAGCTCCCGCGCGGCCGAGGAGAGCCGACTCCGCGCGGATTCAGCCCGCGCCGGGAAGCCGGCCAGGGCCGGAGCGTGGACGAGCCGCGCCGCGTCGGCGTGCGCGGCGAGGAGCCGTCCCTTCAGAGTCCGGGAGAGCTCGCGCGTGAGTCCCCCGATCCGGGACTCGAAGTCTTCCCGCCGGGCGACGACGAGCTCGGCCGCCTGGGAGGGGGTCGCGGCCCGCAGGTCGGCCGCGAGGTCCGTCAGCGTGACGTCGATCTCGTGCCCGACCGCCGAGATCGTCGGGACGCGGCAGGCGGCCACGGCCCGGACGACCTTCTCGTCGTTGAATGCCGAGAGGTCGTCCCGCGACCCTCCGCCGCGGGCCACGATCACGACGTCGGCGGCGCCGAGGCGCGAGAAGCCCTCCACGGCCCGCGCGATCTCGACCGGCGCCGACGGCCCCTGGACCGCGACCGGCCAGACCGTGACGTGGGCGTTCGGGAAGCGCGCGGAGAGGACCTTGAGCACGTCCCTCATCGCGGCCCCATGCCGCGACGTGACGACCCCGATCCGTCGCGGGAGGAGCGGGAGCTTCTTCTTCCGCGCCGGGTCGAAGAGCCCTTCGGCGGCGAGCCGCGCCCGGAGCTGCTCGAGGGCGAGCTGGAGCGCGCCGGCGCCGACCGGCTGGATCTCGGAGACGACGAACGAGAGCTTCCCGCTCCGCGGGTAGACGTCCGGCCGCCCGCGCGCGAGGACCTCCATCCCTTCCTCGGGGCGGAACGGCACCCGCGCGACGTCCGACGCCCACATCACCGCCGCGAGCGCGGCGCTCGCGTCCTTCAGCGTGAAGTACGCGTGGCCGGACGACCAGACCCTCCACTCCCCGATCTCCCCCTTCACCCAGGTGTCGGGGAGCGAGGCGCGGAGGACGCCGTTGAGCTTCGCGACGAAGAGCGAGACCGGGATCGCCGTCGCCTCCGGGGTTCCGTCGCCGAACGGCAGGGTCGGCTCCGCGGGACGGCTCGTCGCTCTCCGGGGCACCCGATAGCGGAACGACATCGTCCGATTCTAGGTGTCCGACGCGCGCTCCGTCCCGCGCGCCGCCGCGAAGGGAAGGGCGAGGACGACGAGCATCAGCCGAAGGACCTCCACGTCGCCGAAGTTGTATTCGAAGACGCCGGCCACGAGGAGGGCCGCGTTCGCCGCCAGCGCCCCTCGCGCCAGCGCGCGGACGGCCGGGCGGGAGCGGTCGCGCGCGAGCGGCCACGCCGAGAACGCCGCCGCGACGAGCGCCAGGTAGGCGAGAGCCGACGGCACGCCGGTCTCCGCCGCCACGTGGATGACGTTGTCGTGAAGGTGCCCCACCGAAGGCTCGACGAACCCCGGCTGCCGGTAGAGCGGGTAGAGCTCTTTGATTCGCCCCGGACCGACGCCGAAGAACGGCCTCTCGGAGACGATCACCGCCCCGGCGCGCCACATCGCGAGCCGGTCCCGGGCCGCGGCGTCGGTCCGGTCGAACGTCGACGCCGCGCGCTGCTTCACGCCCGAGGGGAGGAAGAGGACGAGGAGCACGACGAGCGGGGGCACCGCGAGGCCGAGCCGGGGCCGCGCGGTCAGGACGAGAACGACGAGGCCCGCCGCGAGGCCGAGGTAGGCGTTACGGGTGAACGTCAGCCCGACGAGGAGCGCCGCCCCGGTCGCGAGCACGCCGTCCGCGACGCGGCTCGCGGCCGGCCGGCTCCGGGTGAGCGCCCGCGCCGCCAGCAGGAGCGAGAGGACCATCAGGAGGCCCGCGTACGTCATGTAGATCGAGAGGCCGCCCGAGAGCCGCTCGTCGACGTTGTCGTGCCCCAGCAGGAACCAGTCGCCGAGACCGCGCAGGACGAGGTAGAGCGTCGTCAGCCGGAGCGCGTCGACGAGGAGGTGCGCGTCCTCGACGTCGTCGACGAGGAGCGCCACGAGGAGGACGAGCGAGAACGTGAGGAGCCCCTTCAGCTCGCCGAGCGAGCGAAGGACGTCCGTCGAGAAGAGCGCCGAGAGGACGCTCAGGAGGACGAAGAGAGCGACCGGCCCGAGGAGCGGCGAGCCGCGTCGGCCGTCCGCGGCGGGGCGCGTCCCGTGCGCGCCCATCGCGAGGACGGCGGCGCCGAGGAGGGCGAGCGCCAGCGCGCCGTTCGCGAGCGCGTTCGAAGGGGTCAGCGCGGCGCAAAGGACGAGGCCCGCGAAGGCCGACCTCGCGAGCGGCGCCCGGCGAACGAGCGGCCCCGGGAGGAGATTCAGGACGCGCGCGCCCCGGCGGGCAGGGCTTCCTCGACGAGCATGACCGGGATGTCCGAGACGATCGGGTAGACCCGGCCGCAGGCGGCACAGTGGAGCCCGTCGGTCACCACCGGCTCCTCGTCGCGGAACTTGTCACGGTACTTCTCGACGACCCCGGCGGCGGCTCCGGCCTCGAGCCGACAGAGCGTCACGGGTGGGCGCGGCTCGCAGGCCGGGCACGCGAGGATGGCGAGGAGCTCGGGATCGACGGCCATGCGCGAATGCTAGCAGCAGGCGGCCTCAGAGCCGCTCCTGGATCGGGGTGATCGACCGGGCCTTCCCGTTCGCCTCGTCCACGTCGACGACGGCGCCGCAGAGCCGCACGTCGCGCGTGGCCGTCTCCATTCCGCGGGGGGTCTGGAAGCGGAACCGCTCGAGGATGTTCTTCGGGTCGAACCCGATGATCCCCTCGTAGGCCCCGGTCATCCCGGCGTCCCCCTGGTAGGCCGTCCCTTGCGGGAGGACGCGCGCGTCGGCCGTCGGGACGTGCGTGTGGGTCCCGATGACGAGGGAGACCCGCCCGTCGAACCACCACCCCGTCGCCTGCTTCTCCGAGGTCGCCTCGGCGTGGATGTCGACGACGACGACCTTCAGCTCCGGGCAGGCGGCCTTCATCTCCTCGAGGCAGGCGTCGCCGACGCGGAACGGCGAGTCGGTCGCGGCCATGAAGACCTGCCCCTGGAGGTTCAGGACGCCGACCGGGATGCCTGCCGGCGTCGGCTGGATCGCCCATCCTCGTCCCGGGTTCCCGGGCGGGTAGTTCGCGGGACGAAGGAGGTTCGGGATCTCGTCGAGGAGCGGGACGAAGTCCTTCTTGTCCCAGATGTGGTTCCCCGACGTGAAGACGTCGATGGGGAGCTTCGAGAGGTCGGCGAAGATCTCCGCCGTCACGCCGAAGCCGCCCGCGGCGTTCTCGACGTTCACGACGGTGAAGTCGACCGCCTCGCGGGCGATGACCTTCTCGAGGAGGCCGAGCGCCTTGCGCCCCGGCTTCCCGACGACGTCTCCGACGAAAAGGAGCTTCACGATCCGTTCCTCCCCAGGCTCTGACGAAGCCGCCCCGGGGAGTCCCCGGGGCGGCGGGCTTCCGTTCGGCTGTCCGGGCTTCTACTTGGCGTACTCGACCGCGCGGGTCTCCCGGATGACGGTGATCTTGATCTGGCCCGGGTACTGGAGCTCCGACTGGATCCGCTTGGCCAGGTCCTTGGACATCCAGAAGCACTCCGAGTCGTTCACCTGCTTGGCGTCGACGACGACGCGCAGCTCGCGCCCGGCCTGGATGGCGAAGGTCTTCTCGACCCCCTTCATCCCCTGCGTCATCTGCTCGAGCTTCTCGAGCCGCTTGACGTAGGTCTCGATGATCTCGCGCCGGGCGCCGGGGCGGGCCGCCGAGATCGCGTCCGCCGCGTTCACGAGGACCGCCTCGATCGTCCGCGGCTCGTAGTCGCCGTGGTGGCACTCCATGCCGTGGATGACCGCTTCGCTCTCGCCGTACTTCTTCAGGAGCTGCCGGCCGAGCTCGAGGTGCGTCCCCTCCTGCTCGCGGTCGATCGCCTTGCCGATGTCGTGGAGGATCCCGGCGCGCTTGGCGACGGCGACGTCGACCTTCAGCTCGCTCGCCATGTGGCAGGCGGCCCAGGCGACCTCCTTGGAGTGCTGCAGGACGCTCTGCCCGTAGCTCGTCCGGTACTTCAGGCGCCCGAGGAGCTTGACGAGCTCCGGGTGCAGGTCGGCGATGCCGAACTCGTAGGCCGCCGCCTCGCCCGTCCTCTTGAGGTCCTCCCAGAGCTCGCCCCGGACCTTCTCGACGACCTCCTCGATCCGGCCGGGATGGATCCGGCCGTCCTGGATGAGCCGCTCGAGGGCTCTGCGGGCGACCTCGCGCCGGATCGGGTCGAACGAGGAGAGGAGGACCGCCTCCGGCGTGTCGTCGATGATGATGTCGACGCCTGTCGCGGCCTCGACGGCGCGGATGTTCCGACCCTCGCGGCCGATGATCCGCCCCTTCATCTCGTCGCTCGGCAGGTCTAGGACCGTGACCGTCGTCTCCGCGACGTAGTCCGAGGCCATCCGCTGCGTCGTCATCGCCAGGAGGCGCTTGGCCTTCATCTGCGCGTTGTCGACCGCGTCCTCCTCGATGCGCCGGATCAGGCCGGTCGCCTCGAGGCGGGCCTCATTCTCGAGGTCGCGGACGAGATCCTTCTTCGCCTGCTCCGCGGTGAGGCCGGCGATCTGCTCGAGCTTCGTCCGCTGGGCGGCGACGAGCTCCTCGGCCGCCTTCTGGGCCTCCTCCTCGATCTCTCCGAGCCGCTTCTCCCTCTTGTCGAGGTTCTTCGCGCGGTTCTCGGCGTCCTGCTCCCGCTTCTCGGCGCTGCCGATCTTTCGCTCGAGCGACTCCTCCTTCGAGAGGAGGCGCTTCTCCAGGTCGGCGAGCTCGTTGCGGCGGCGGGCGACCTCCTCGTCCACCGCCTCGCGGGCCTTGAGGAGCTGCTCCTTGGCGTCGAGCTCGGCTTTCTGGGCGGAAGCCTGGGCCTTGCGGACCTCGGCCTCGGCCTGGAGCTTGGCCGTCTCGAGGACCTTCTTCGCCTCGAGGTCGGCGAGGGCCCGGGCGTCCTCGGCCCTTCCCTTCGCCTTCGTCGCGAGGACGAAGAAGACGCCGGCCGCCACGAAGAGGATCGCGGCGATGGCGACGTAAATGATTGAATTCACCTGTGATCCCCCTCGTCTTGCGTCTCTTCGAGGGTGATCCTGAGCCGGGAAACCGGGCCGAGAGGCCGGAGATCTGCTGCCGCTACGACGTCCTCGAAGAGGGGAAAAGGCCCCCGCCTCGGCCGTGTGAGCGAGCGTCTTTGAACCCTTGCCAAACCAGGGAGAACGCCGCGGGGCGACCCGTCAGTTCCCCGGCCGGGGCCGGGGCGTCACAGGGTGGCCGGGCTTCGAGGCGTTCGGGGTCCAAATATCGGTTCAAGGACATGTGCTCAATCACGCACCGCGCAGGGTGCCACGCCATTCCGTTCCGGCGTCCGCCGGGAGTTCCGCAGGCAGGATCCCGAGAATCTCATCCAATTTCTCGACGAGACGGCCCGCCACCGGGACGAGCCGCCCCGGATCACCCATCCGGGTCTTGTTTCGGTACTGATGGAATTCGTCGGAGACGTTCAGGGCCGCAAGGATGGCGATCTTCGTCGAGTCGACGGTCGGGGCGTGCGCCGCCACCTCCCGCATCTTCCGGTCCACGAACGCGGCGAGGTCACGGATGTACTCCTCCTCGCCCGCCGCGCGGACCGAATAGGTCTGTCCGAAAATCTCCACCTGAATGACGGTCGGCCTGTTCTCCATCCCGGCAGCTCTCCTTCGCTGCTGCCGTTCCGAGGATAGCACGCGCCGACTCAGCCGATCGCGGCCGGGTCCTCCAAGCTCTTGACCAGACGTTCGATACGGGCCCGGACCTCTTCCCGTTCGCCCGCCAGCCGAGAAAGCTTCTCGTTCAGCTCGGCCACGTGGACGGCTCCCTCCCGGCTGTCCGTGAGCTCGGCCTTGAGACGATCCCGTTCGGCGGCCGTCTCCTCCAGCGCCGCGAGCAGCCGGGCGTTCTCACCGGCGGCCGATCTCACCGCGGAAAGGAGACGGGTCACCTTCTCCTCCATCACGCCGAGCAGCTGCTCCAGCTCCGAGACCGTTTCCGAAGCCGGCTCCTCGACAGGAGCCTTGTCCTTCTTTCCGCTCATCTGGTTCTCCTTCAGGAGATTCCGTCCACCGCCGCCCCGGGGACGGCGAGGAGGCGCCGGGCGGCCTCGTCGCGCCAGCGGTTGATCTCGTCGCGCTCGAGGGAGCGCTCCGCGGACCCGAAGGCCACGGTGAGGGTCGTCTTGACGTGCCCCTCGGGCACGCCGGCACCGCGCCAGAGGTACTTCGCCTCGACCGAGAGGAGCTCGGCCGGGGCGCCGGTCCGGACGGCCGCGACGAGCGTGTCCCACGAAAGCGCGATCGGATGCGTCACCGTCAGGTCGACACCGCTGCCGGGGAACCTCGACGGCATCTCCACCGACGATGGGGGGGACGGCACCGGAATCGCGGCGAGCTCGACGTCGGCGACGACCGCCTCTCCGAGGTCCCACGTGGCGCCCAGCGGCCCGGCGAGGACACCGACCCACCCGGCGACCTTCCCGTCCGCGACGACCTCGGCCGAGCGACCCGGCGCGAGGAAGGGGAGCGCGGCCGGCCGAAACGCCGGGGCGGGCGCGCCGAACCCGGCGAAGAGGGCGGCCACGGCGCCCGAGCCGTCGTAGAAGTCGGCGGGGCGCGCCTCGGCCGCCCAGTGCACGCCGCGGCGGCCTCGCAGGAGGATCGCCGCGCGGCGGGACTCGACCGGGCGGCCCTCGACGAGCGCATAGGAGCGGCCGACCTCGAAGAGGGCGAGGTCGCCGAGCCCGCGCCGGACGTTGTGCCGGGCCGCCCGGAGGAGCCCGACCACCGGCGTCGAACGCATCGTCGTGAACGGCTCCCCGAGCGCGTTCGAGACGACCGGGGGCGTCCCGTCGACGCAGGACGCGAAAGGAGAGTTCTCCTCGGCCGAGACGAACGAGTAGGTGCACGCCTCGGCGAAGCCCGCCGCGGCGAAGAGGTCCCGGGCGCGCTCCTCGCGGGCGAGGGTCGGCTCGGACCAGGTGGGGTTGTAGGCGTGCGGCAGCGTCTCGGGGAGCGAGGAATAGCCGACGACCCGGATGACCTCCTCGATCAGGTCGCACTCCTGCTCGACGTCGACCCGCCAGGTCGGCACGGAGACCTCGAGGACTCCGGGGGCCGCTTCCCTCACGCCGAACGCGAGGGAGGAGAGGATCTCGGCGCAGCGCGGGAGCGGCACCTCCATCCCGAGGAACGAGACGAGGCGCGCGTGGCGCAGGGTCACCGTCTGCCGCGGGCGCGGCGTCCCGAGGGCGTCGATCACCCCGCGCGCGACCGTTCCGCCGCAGTCGGCGAGGAGGAGCTCCGTGACGCGGTCGAGCGCCTCGACCGTCGTCTCCGGGTCGGTCCCCCGCTCGAAGCGGTGCGAGGCGTCCGTGTGCATCCCGTGGCGGCGGGCCGTCTTCCTCACCGCCGTCGCGTTGAAGTGGGCCGACTCGAGGAGGACGCGCGTCGTGGACGGCGTGATCGCCGTCTCGAGGCCCCCCATGACGCCGGCGAGGGCGACGGGCCGCTCGGCGTCGGCGATGACGAGATCCTCCGGAGTGAGCGTCCGCTCGACGCCGTCGAGGGTGACGAGCGTCTCCCCGGCGCGTGCGAGCCGGACGACGATCGCGGGGAGCCCGTCCGGGCCCTTCGCGAGCGTTTCGAGGTCGAAGGCGTGGAGCGGCTGCCCGAGGTCCCAGAGGACGTGGTTCGTCGCGTCGACGGGCGCGCTGATCGGGTTCATGCCGAGGGCGCGGAGGCGCACCTGCACCCTGGCCGACGCCTCACGGACCCGGATCCCCTCCACGACGCGCGCCGAGTACCGGGAGCAGAGCTCCGGCGCCGCGATCGTCACCGTCGCGAGGGAGGACACCGCGGCCGCTCCCTCCGCCGGCGCCGGCACGGGGACGTCGCGGAACGGCCGGCCGAGGGCGCAGGCGGCCTCGCGGGCCAGCCCGCGGTGGTTCATACCGTCGGGGCGGTTCGCCGTCAGCTCGACCTCGAGGACCGCGTCCTTCCCCTCCCCCTCCGTCCCTTCCACGATGAAGCCGACGTCCGTGAGGCGGCGGCGGAGCGTGGCGAGGTCGGGAAGGTCGCCGGGCAGGTACTGCCCGAGCCACTCGAGGCGGAACTTCATCGGGTCAGCTCCCCGGGAAGCCGCGGCCGCGGCTTCCTCGTTCCCCGGGCGCAGAGCGCACGGTCAGCTCCACGTCCGGTCGAGGAACCGGACGTCGTTCTCGAAGAGGAGGCGCAGGGCGGGGATGCCGTGGAGGAGCATCGCGATCCGGTCGATCCCCATCCCGAACGCGAACCCCGTGTAGCGCTCCGGGTCGATCCCCGCGTTCGCGAGGACGTTCGGGTGGACCATCCCGGCCCCCATGATCTCGATCCAGCCGGAGTACGAGCAGATCCGGCACCCGGTCTCGCAGAACACGCAGCTCACGGCGCAGTCGACCCCCGGCTCGACGAACGGGAAGAACGTCGGCGCGAGGCGCACCTCGGCGCGCCCGCCGAAGAAGCTCTTCGCGAAGGCCGAGAGCGTGCCGCGCAGGTGCGCGAACGTGATCCCCTCGTCGACGACGAGCCCCTCCATCTGGTGGAAGACGGGAGAGTGGCGCGGGTCGATGTCGTCCTTGCGGTAGACGCGCCCCGGGCAGAGAACGCGGATCGGGGGCCTGCGCCCCTCCATCGTCCGCATCTGCACGGGCGAGGTGTGGGTCCGGAGGAGGAGCGCGTCGCGCCCCGTCCCGCCCCCCTCGATGAAGAACGTGTCGACCGAGTCGCGCGCCGGGTGGTCCGGGGCGAAGTTGAGCGACTCGAAGTTGTACCAGTCGGTCTCGATCTCCGGCCCGTCCGCGACCTCGTAGCCGAGGCCCCGGAAGACGTGCTCGATTCGCCGCCTCACGACCGTCAGCGGGTGGAGGCGCCCGACCGGCGGGACCCGCGGCGGCAGCGTGACGTCGACGGCCTTCGCCGCCTCCGCGAGCGCGGCCGCGCGGGCGGAGGCCTCCGCCTCGAGCACGTCGAGGCGCGCCTCGACCTCCTGCTTCAGCGCGTTCACACCCGCGCCGAACGCGGCCTTCTCCTCCTTCGGCACCTCTTTCAGGCGCGCGAGGAGGGTCGTGACGACGCCCTGCTTCTTCCCGAGCCACCGGACCTTCAGCTCGTGGACGTCACCCGGCAGGAGGCCGCCGCGTCCCGCCGCGGCGGCGAGCTCGGCGTCGAGGAGGCCCCGTGCCTCCTCGACGCTGACGGGCGCCGCCCCCCCGGCCTCAGGGCGAGTGCTGCTCACCGGGCTCCCGCCTCAGGCGGCGGAGAGGGCGCTCTTGGCGGAGGAGACGAGGGCGGCGAAGCCCTTCGGATCCTGGAAGGCGATCTCGGCGAGGACCTTGCGGTTCACGTCCGAGCCGGCCTTCTTGAGGCCCGCCACCAGCTGCGAGTAGCTGATGTCGTTCATCCGGGCGGCGGCGTTAATACGCGTGATCCAGAGGCCCCGGAACTCGCGCTTCTTCTGTTTGCGGTCGCGCGTGGCGTATGCGAGCGAGCGCTCGACCTGGAGCTCGGCGATGCGGAAGCAGTTGTGCTTCGTTCCGTAGTAGCCCTTCGCCAGGGCCAGGATCCTCTTCCGACGGTCGTTCCTCTTCGTTCCGCGCTTGACGCGAGGCATGGTCCTATCTCCTCTTCCTTCTCACGCGTACGGAAGCATCTGCCGGACGGTGGCCTGGTCCGCCTTGGCGACGAGGCCCGACTTCGCGAGCTGCCGCTTCCGGTTGGACGCCTTCTTCGTCAGGATGTGCCGCTTCATCGCGTTGCCGCGCTTGAACTTCCCGCTCGCGGTGATGGTGAAGCGCTTGGCGGCGCCGCGATGGGTCTTCCTCTTGTGGGTGGCCATGGGCCGGGTCTCCTTGCTCCGTGGATCGTTCGTGAGCCGGAGGGCTGCGGGTCCCCGCGTCGCGGGGCGGTCCCGGGGTCCCCCCGGCGGGAGGTCAGTGCTTCTTCGGGGGCGCGAAGATCAGGTGCATCCGGTTGCCGAGCATCTCGGGGTTCCCTTCCGCGTGGGCCTTCCCCTCGAGGTCCGCGCCGAGGCGCTGGAGGACCTTCCGCCCGTTCTCGAGGCGGGACATCTCGCGGCCGCGGAACTGGATCGTGGCCTTGACCTTGTCGCCCTCCTCGATGAACCGGATCATGTTCTTGACCTTGAAGTCGTAGTCGTGGTCGTCGATGTTCGGGCGGAACTTGACCTCCTTGACCTGCGTCACCTTCTGCTTCCGCTTCGACTCGTGCTCCTTCTTCTTCTTCTCGAAGGTGAACTTGCCGAAGTCCATGATCTTGCAGACGGGAGGCTGGGCCTGCTCCGCGATGACGACGACGTCGAGGGCCACCTCGCGCGCCCTCGCGAGCGCGTCCTGCGGGGTGACGACCCCGAGCTGCTCGCCGTCCGCGGCGATCAGGCGCACTTCGGGATAGCGGAGGATGAACTCGTTGATCGGGGAGTTCTTCTGGGGGGGAATCCGTGGACCGCCTCGAAAGAAAATGGCGCTTCCTCCTTTTGCTGCGACGACTCGTTACTTCTTGGCGGGCGTCTTCGCGCCCCACGTCGCCGCACGCGCGGCGACGGCCTGCTTCATCTCGGAGACGACCTCGGCGAGCTTCCGCGACCCGAGGTCCCCCTCGTGGCGCTTCCGGAGCGACACCGCCCCGGCCTCGCGCTCCTTCTCGCCGACGACGAGGAGCGCCGGGACCTTCTCGAGCTCGCCGTGCCGGATCTTCGCCCCGAGCTTCTCGTTCCGCTCGTCGACCGTCACGCGCAGGCCCGCGGCGCGGAGCTCGGCCGCGACGGAGCGGGCGTAATCGAGGAGCTTGTCGGAGACCGGGATGACGCGCGCCTGCTCCGGCGAGAGCCAGAGCGGGAAGTCGCCCCCGGTGTGCTCGACGAGGATCCCGAAGAACCGCTCGAGAGACCCGAGGACCGCGCGGTGAAGGACCACCGGCCGCCTCTTGGTGCCGTCCTCGGCCGTGTACTCGAGGTCGAACCGCTCGGGGTTCGAGAAATCGACCTGGAGCGTCCCGAGCTGCCAGGCGCGCCCGATCGCGTCGGTGACCTGGAAGTCGAGCTTCGGGCCGTAGAACGCGCCGTCCCCGGCGTTGATCTCGTACGCCCGGCCGCGCCGCTCGAACGCCGCGGCGAGCGCCTTCTCGGCGAGGTCCCAGTTCTCGAGCGACCCCATGTACTTCTCGGGGCGGGTCGCGAGCGCGACCTTCACGTCCGTGAAGCCGAACGCGCCGTAGACCTCGTCGATCAGGTCGATGAAGCGGTCCATCTCCGCCGGCATCTCCTCGAGCGAGACGAAGAGGTGCGCGTCGTCCTGGCAGAAGGTCCGCACGCGGGTCAGCCCCTGGGTCACGCCCGACCGCTCGTAGCGGTGGAGCCGCCCGAAGTCGGCGTACCTCACCGGGAGGTCGCGGTAGGAGAAGGCCTGCTGCGAGAACATCAGGAAGTGGCCCGGGCAGTTCATCGGCTTGACGCCGTACTCCCGCTCGTCGGCCACCGTGAAGAACATGTTCTCGTGGTAGTTCTGGTAGTGCCCCGACTTCTTGAAGAGCTCCACGTCGTAGACCTGCGGGGTCACGACCTCGGTGTACCCGTACTTCGGGTAGAGGCTCCGCATGTAGTCGACGAGGAGGGTGTAGACCGTCGCCCCCTTCGGGAGGAAGAACGGCGAGGCCGGCGCCCACGGGTGGAAGAGGTAGAGCCCCAGCTCCTTGCCGAGCTTGCGGTGGTCGCGGGCCCGGGCCTGCTCCATGCGAAGCAGGTGCTCGTCCAGCTCCTTCTGGGAGAGGAACGCGGCCCCGTAGATCCGCTGGAGCATCGGGTTCCGCTCTTCGCCCTTCCAGTAGGCGCCCGCGGCGTGCGTCAGCTTGAAGACGCCGAGCTTCCCGGTGGAGGGGACGTGCGGTCCGCGGCAGAGGTCGATGAAGTCGGCCTGGCGGTAGCAGGAGAGCGAGCCCTCGGGGATGCCGGAGACGATCTCCACCTTCAGGTGGTCGCCCTGCTCCTCGAAGATCTTCACGGCCTCGGCCTTCGACATCTCGAGCCGCTCGACCGGGGCGTTCTCCGCCACGATCTTCCGCATCTCGGCCTCGATCCTCTCGAGGTCTTCCGGGGTGAAGGCCCGGCCCGGGTCGAAGTCGTAGTAGTAGCCGTTCTCGATGGCCGGACCGATCCCGATCTTCACGCCCGGGAAGAGGCGCTTGACGGCGTGGGCGGTGAGGTGGGCGGTCGAGTGGCGGTAGACCTCGAGCGCGTCGGGGTGCTTCGGGGTGATCACCTCGAACGCCCCCGACTCGGTGATCGGGCGCTTCAGGTCGAGGATCTTCCCGGCGACCTTGACGGCGAGGGCGTCCTTCGCGAGGCGGGCGCCGATGGAGGCCGCCACCGCCTCGCCCGTCGTGCCCGTAGTCACCTCCCGGACGGAACCGTCGGGAAGGGTCAGGCGGACGACGTTTTCGGCGTTGGCGGACATGGCGACGACCTCCTCCATCTCGTGGTGGCGGGAAGCTCGAGATCGGATTCTGGGGAGGAGGGATGGAGCGGGATGGTAGGCGCTAGCGGACTCGAACCGCTGACCCCTTCCGTGTGAAGGAAGTGCTCTACCGGCTGAGCTAAGCGCCTGCGAACGCAGCGGAAAGCGGGATGGTAGGCGCGAGCAGGATCGAACTGCTGACCCCTACCGTGTCAAGGTAGTGCTCTCCCACTGAGCTACGCGCCTATGTGCTTTCCAGGGCTACCGGCAGGGGACCTCGTAGAGGTACTTCGGCCCCACCCTCGACCCGGATCTGATTCTCAAAAGACCCGCTCCGGCACACGTGCCGGGACCGCGGAGAATAAGGGGACCTGCCCGGAGCCGTCAAGCGGGGGGGCGCCGGATGCGGCGGTCGGCCCGCGCCGGAAGACCCGAATCGCCCGCATTTTCCGCCTCCCGGCCTCCTTTGGCCGCCCCGCGTCCTCGTCGCCGTCGCCGGGACGTGATCGGGGGTCATCGTTCGGTTCCTGATCGGTCACCCTTTCCCCGCGTGGGTGTCCTAGCGTGGCCGCATGGAACGCCTCGCTCCCGCGCGAGCGGCGGGCCGGGACCGATGCCTCGCCTCCGAGGGCCTCCTCCCCGCACCGCTAGAATCGGCACCGATGGCCAGTTCCGAGCGCGGACCCGCCGTCGGGGTCGGCAGCCTCGAGCTGGGTGGCTGGCTCGTCCAGCCCGACCAGAATCGGATCTCGCGTCCGGGCGCGAGCGTGCAGCTCGAGCCGCGGCTCATGGACGTCCTCGTCTTCCTGGCCGACCGGGCCGGCCAGGTCGTCTCCCGCGACCAGCTCGTCGAAGGCGTCTGGAAGGTCGAGTTCATCACCGAGTGGGCGATCACCCGGGCGATCGCGAAGCTCCGGCGGGCTCTCGGCGACGTGGCCGGCCAGCCACGCTACATCGAGACGATCTCGAAGCGAGGCTATCGCCTGCTCGCCCCGGTGAAGGCGGCGTCGCCACCGGTGCCGCCCGAACGAAACCCGGCTACAAACGCGCGCCCGGCGGTCGCCGCCATGTCGAGACCCTTCGTTGCCGGGGGGTGGGTCCGCGCCGAGCGTTTCTTCGGGCGGGACGCGCAGCTCGCGGAGATCCTCGACGGCCCGCGCGACGCGCTCTGGGTCGTGGGGACCCGGGCCGTGGGCAAGACCTCGCTCCTCCGACAGGCCGAATACCTGACGGCCGCCGCACCGGAGCGCGGCTTCATGCCGCTCGTTCTCGACCTCGAGGGAGTCGAGGATGCCGCCGAGCTCGAGGAGGACCTCGCGGAAGCGCTCCTCGACGCCTCTCCGCGCCTCTCGGCCGCGGGGATCGCGCCCGGCGAGGTCCCGTCCGGCGACTTCTTCACGTCGCTCGGACGCCTGCGCCGTCTGCTCGGCGCCCAGGGACTCAAGCTGCTGCTCCTCGTCGACGAGGCCGAGGAGCTCCTCCGGCTGCGGGAGCGCGAGCCCGCGATCCTGCGCAAGCTCCGCCGCGCGCTCCAGTCGCGCGAAGGGATCCGCACCGTTCTGGCGGCCTCGCGCCGGCTCTGGGCGCTCGCCGATCCGGACGGCGAGACGTCGCCTTTCCTGCACGGCTTCACGCCGCCCGTCTACCTCGGCGCGCTCGCCGACTCCGAGGCGCGCGACCTGCTCGGCCCGGCCCGCCCGGGCCCCGGCGCCGGGATGGCGTTCGACGCGAGGACGGTGGAGAGGATCCGCGAGACCTGCGGGAACCACCCGTTCCAGCTGCAGGCGCTCGCGGCGCGCGTCCTCGAGCGCGGCGACACGGAGGCGGCCATCGCCGAGCTCGAGGACGACCCGGCGCTCGGGCGCCTCTTTTCGGTCGACCTCTCGCTCCTCGACGAGGAGGACCGTGACCTCCTGCGCGGTCTGGCCGCGGCGGACGAGGCCGCGGCGCGGACATCCGGCCCGACGGGCCGGCTCCTCGAGCTCGAGCGGCTCGGCCTCCTCCGTCGCGCGCCGGACGGCTCCGTCGCGATCGCGAGCCACTTCTTCCGCCGCTGGCTGGTGACCCGGTCGTGAGAGCGCGCGCACCCCGCCCGCGCCCGTTCGCGCCGGCCCTCGTCGCCTTCGCCTTCGTTCTCCTCGCCGCGCCCGCCCGCGCGGACCGCTGGTACGAGCACTACGCGCGCGCCGAGAAGGCGCTCGCCGCCAGCGACTGGCGAACGGCCGTGGCCGAGCTGAACGGCGCGATCGAAGCGAAGGGCGATTCCGGCGTCCGCGAGCGCACGTACGGCATGCGGGTCGTCGACTACTTCCCCTACCTCAGGCTGGGCATCGCCTACTTCCACCTCGGAGAGATCGACGCCGCACGGCAGGCGTTCGAAACCGAGGAACGGCTCGGCGCCGTCGCGCGCTCCGTCGAGGCCCGCGTGCTCCTCAAGCGGTACCGGCAGCTGACGGACGAGGCCCGCGCGGGCGCCGAGGAGGGCGAGTCGGAGCGGGTGGCGGCGATCGTCGCGCGGGCCCTGAGCGAAGCTGACGCGCTCGAGGCTCAGGGGAAGCCCGCGGAGGCGCTCGACGCGCTCTCGCGCGCGCTCGCCGTCTCTCCCGAGCACGCTGGAGCCGTCACGAGGGCGGCCCGGCTCCGAAAGGACGCCGACCGCCGCGAGCGCGAGAGGCAGGAGAGCGAGCACGCCGCGGGTCTCGTCTCCTCGGCCCGTGTCGCCCTGGCCGCCGGGCGTTTCGCGGAGGCGGCGAGCCTCCTGAGACAGGCCCTCTCGCTCCGGCCGGGCGCCGACCCGGAGGGGCTCCTGCGCCGTGCGGAGGAGGGAATGCTCTCGGCCCTCGACGCCGCCCGAGGGTCGCGTGCCGCCGCGGTCGACGAGGCGCTCGCATCGGCCCGCGAGCTGGCCGGTACCGGGCGCAACGCCGAGGCGCTCGATCGCCTCCAGCCGGCGCTGGCGCTCGACCCCGGCAACCGCGACGCGGCGGCGCTCCTCGAGCGTCTCCTCTCCGATCGCCGCTCCAACGCGAAGCGGGACGCCGTGGCGCGCGCCCTCGCCGAAGCGGACGCCGAGCACGCCGCGGGGCGCCACGAACGGGCGCTTGCCGCCGCGAACCGTGCCCTCGCCCTCGACGCTGCGAGCGAGCCGGCCCGCGCCGCCGTCCGTCGCGCCTACGGCGAGATCAGCCGCGCGCTCCTCGGCAGGGGCACCGGTCAGAACCTCCCTCCGGCCATCCGTTTCTCGGACCAGCGAGAGACCCTTCCGGACGGCACGCGGGCGGAGATCGTCGACGCCCCGGAGTTCCGCCTCTCGGGGGTGGTGTTCGACCGGTCGGCCGTCCGCGTCCACGTCGGCGTCGGGACGGACGCCGGTGCTCCCGCCGGCACCGCGGGCCAGGACGTCGGCGACTTCGTCCTCACGGAGTTCTCGTCGACGTCGCGGCTCGCCCCGGGCCGCACGACGCTCCGCGTCGTCGCCACCGACGCGGAGGGCCTCTCGGCAAGCGCCGAGTACGTCGTCCTCTACGAGCGGCCCTTCGCGCGCTCGCCGTGGGCCCTCGCGCTCCTCGCCGCGATCCCGCTCGCCGCGGCGGGTGCCTTCGTCACCGGCCGAAGGCTCCGGAGGCGACGCCGGCGGCGACGGAAGTTCAATCCCTACGTCGCCGGCGCGCCAGTCCTCGACGAGCGTCTCTTCTTCGGACGCGAGCCGCTCATCGACCGGGTCCTGCAGACGATTCCCAACAACAGCCTCCTCCTCTACGGCGAGCGCCGCATCGGCAAGACCTCGCTCCTCCACCACCTCAAGCGCCGGCTCGAGCAGCTCGACGACCCGGAGTTCGCGTTCCACCCCGTCCTCGTCGACCTCCAGGGGGTCCCGGAGGAGCGCTTCTTCGGTGCCCTGATGGTCGCGATCCTCGACGAGCTCGGCCCGCTCCTCCCGCCCGGCGCCGTCGCCCCCGAGGCGGGCCGCGTCGCCGGCTACGGCTACCACGAGCTCACCCGCGACCTGCGAGCCGTGCTCGAATCCCTGGGACGCCGCACGGTCAAGCGCGTGAAGCTCGTCCTTCTCATCGACGAGGTCGACGAGCTCAACTCCTACGACCCGAAGGTGAACCAGAGGCTTCGAAGCCTCTTCATGCGCGCCTTCTCCGAGCACCTCGTGGCCGTCGTCTCCGGGGTCGGGATCCTGAAGCACTGGGAGCTCGCCGGCTCGCCCTGGTACAACTTCTTCGAGGAGCTCGAGGTCGCGCCGCTCGACCGCGGGGCCGCCGAGGCGCTCGTGCGCCGCCCCATCGACGGCGTCTTCGACATCGACGACGCGGCCCTCCAGCGTCTGGTCGACGTCACCGCCGGCCGGCCGTACCGGATCCAGAAGGCGTGCGTCGCGCTCGTCGGCCGGCTCCACCAGGAGGGCCGCGGGACGATCACGCTCGCCGACGTGGAGGCGATCGCCGGCGAGGGCCTCGAATGAACGTCCCGTACGTCGTCGGCCCGTGGGTGCGCGGCGAGCGCTTCTACGGCCGGAGCGACCTGCTCCGGGAGGCGCTCCACGGGCCACGGGATCGGCTCTGGCTCGTCGGGATGCGCCGCGTCGGCAAGACCTCGCTCCTCCGCGAGGTCGAACGGCTCGCCGGCGACAGGCCGGGGCCCTTCCTGCCAGTCGTCTGGGACCTCCAGGGCTCGGACGAGCCGGACGAGCTGGACCTCGGCCTCCACGAGGCGCTGATCGACGTCGAACCCGCTCTCGCCGCGACGGGCGTCGGGCTGCCGAAGCCCGGGCCGGCGTCGGCGACGCTCGCCGGCCTCGCCGGGGAGCTCGGACGACACGGCCGGCGGCTGCTTCTCCTCTGTGACGAGGCCGAGGACCTCTTCGCCCTCCTGCGGCGCCACCCGGAGCGGCTCGGATCGCTCGAAAGCGCGTGGAACGAGTCCGGTACGAGGGTCGTCCTGGCTTCCTCCGTCCGCCTCGCCGGGACTTCGACAAGCGGACCGGACCACCGCCTTCTCGCGGCCTTCGGCGCACCGCTGTGGATCGGACCCCTGGAGGACGAGGAGGCGCGCCGCCTCCTGAGGCAGGAGAACCTACCCGCGGGGCGGAGGCCCGACCTCGCCGAAGCCGCGGTCGATCTCCTGACGACTCGTTGCGGCGGGCATCCGTTCCTCCTCCAGCTCGGCGCCAAGCGCGCGATCGAGCTCGGCAACGCCCAGGAAGCGTGCGAGGGGCTGGCCCGCGACCCGACGGTGACACGCCTCTGCGACGTCGATCTCGGCCTCCTCGGGGACGCCGATCGCGAGCTTCTCGCCGGAATCGCCTCCCCTTCGGCGGGCGACGCGACCTGTGTCGCCGAGCGAATCGCCCGCCTTCGCGCGCTGGGCCTCGTACGGAGCGGCGCCGGCGGGCGCCCGGAGCCCGGCAGCTGGTTCCTCGGTCGCCACCTCGCGGCGGCAGCGCGGCCTAGAAGCTGAAGATCCCGGAGATCGACGTCGTCACCTCGGCGCGAGAGCCGTCGACCGCCAGGTCGAGCTGGAAGCGCTTGAACGCCATTCCGAAGCCCAGCGTGACGTGCCCCTCGCCCGAGCGGACATCGGTCTCGCATCGGTACGCCGAGTCCGCGGCCGCGCCGCAAAGGCGGTGATCGGGGTCGAGCCACCCGCCGACGCGCACGGCCAGCACCGGGTCGAGCCGCAGGAACGCGTACTCGGCGCCCACGTGGAACTCGTTCGCGTCCGAGAGGGAGAGCCGGTCGGCGCCGAGCGCCGCTGCGGAGAGCCCCGCGACGAGGCTCGAGTAGCGGACCCGGTCCCACTCGAAGGCCACCGTGAGCCCGCCGCCGGCCGACCGCAGCGCGGCGCCGGCGCCGAAGGTGTCGGGGAGGCGGAGCGAGGCCTCGACGCACTCCCGTCCCGCGCAGGGCGTCGCGCCGAGCCTCCCGAGCGAGAGCGTCGGTCCCTGGCGGTAGAAAGCCCCCAGCCGGAGCTGCTCCGCGGGCTGCCAGAGCACCCCGGTGTTGAGCGTCCAGTCGTTGCTGGAAACGCTCCGCCCTGCGGCGTCCGGGTCATCGCTCGGGGCCAGCTCCACGTTCCCGTCGAAGTACGACGCGCCGAGGCCGACGCTGAGGTCGTCGCGCAGCCGGAACGCCGCAGAGACGCCGAGGCGCCAGACGTCGAGGCCGGAGAGCCGCTCCCCCGCTGCCGCCCGCCGGGCCGTCCGCGCCACCGCCTCCGGGCCCTCCTCGCCGGGGGGCTCGATGTCGATGCCCGCGAGCTGGTGGCCGTAGAGGGCGAGCGAGAACCGCCGCAGCGGGTAGACCGCCGAGAAGTACGAGAGCCCGTTGGCCCGCTTCACCGTGGGGTCCCCGGTCGCGTCGTCGTCCTCGAGAGCGCCGCTGACGCGCAGCTCGACGGAGACCTCGGGCCGGAGCAGCTGCACGAGCCCCGCCGGGTTCGCGTACGCGGCGGTGGCGTCGTCGGCGAGCGGCGCGAAGGCGCCCCCGAACGCGAGGCTGCGCGCGCCCGGGTTGGAGAAGGTCAGGACGAACGGCCGCGGAGCGTCCTCCGAGCGGGCCGCGGGCGCCCCCGCCAGGGCGAAGGCGAGGAGCGCGAGCAGCGGCGCGGAACGGCGGAGCGATGCGCGGAGAGCGGAGGAATGCGGGCCGGCGCCGCGTTTCACGGCCGGGATGCTAACCCGGAAGAACGCGGCTTTCGGGCCCGTCGAGGCCTCGTCCGCATTCCTCACGCCGAGGTCACGCGGTGATCACGGTTCGGTCAAGCGTCTGCCGGCCGCAGGGCGGATCTTGTGGACCGTGCCGGGCGACATGCCCTGGCCCCCAGAGATTCAAGGAGGACCATCGACCATGACACCGGTCAACCCGACCCGCACCTCCAACCTCGCCACCCTCGCCGCGGCGATCATTCTGCTCGGAGGAGCGCTCGGAGCGAACGCCCAGCCCGTCCTCGAGATCACACCGACCGTGGGCTTCCGCTGGGGCGGCGAGATCCGGGCCGAGGAAACGACCACGCTGGATCGCGACGCCGACCTCGAGGAAGGTCACTCGCTCGGCCTCGTGATCGACATCCCCGTCACCGAGCACCTCCAGATCGAGCTCCTCGCCGACCACCAGCGCACCGGCCTCGACAGCGGCACGCTCTTCGGCCCGTCCGACCGCCAGTTCGACCTCGACATCGACTACTACCACGTCGGCGCGCTCTATCAGTGGACGACCGCCCGCGTGAAACCCTTCGTCGTCGGGTCGATGGGAATCGCCAACCTCGATCCGCGCGACGGGTTCAACTCCAGCACCCGGCGCTTCTCCGGGAGTCTCGGCGGCGGCGTGAAGATCCCGCTCTCCGCCAACATCGGAGTCCGCTTCGAGGGGCGCGCCTTCTGGACCGACACCGGCGACACGCGGTTCGACGACGACGAGGACGACCACCACCACGGATGCCACGACGACGAGTGCTCGAGCGGCCTCTTCCAGGCCCAGGCCCGCCTCGGCGTCACCGTCTCTTTCTGACCCGCCGTCTGCCCCGCCGGCCCCCTTCCCGGCCGCCCTCTACCGCGGGGCGGCCGATGCGTTTCGGGGAGGGGCGCCTCGGCAGACCGCTTCGTCGAGGCCGTCGGCGGAACCGTCCGCGCGCGGCTCCCGTCCTACCGCGGTCCCGCCGCCTCCCGGAGCCTCCGCACGTTCGCCGCGACGTCTCCCCGGAACACGGCGGAGCCGGCGACGAGGACCGTGGCTCCGGCGTCGACGACCTCGCGGGCGTTCTCCGGCTTGATGCCGCCGTCGATCTCCAGCTCCGCCGTCGACCCGATTCCGTCGAGCATCGCGCGGAGGCGGCGGACGCGTGCGGTCGCGCCGGGGATGAAGGACTGGCCGCCGAAGCCGGGGTTGACCGACATGACGAGCACCTGGTCGACATCCGGGAGGATCTCCTCGAGGGCGGAGAGCGGCGTCGCGGGGTTGAGCGTGACGCCCGCCTTCACGCCGAGCTCGCGGATCTGCTGCACCGTCCGGTGGAGGTGCGGACACGCCTCGACGTGGACCGTCAGGACGTCGGCTCCCGCCCTCGCGAAGTCGGTGAGGTAACGCTCGGGCTCCACGATCATGAGGTGGACGTCGAGGAGCGCCCCGGTCTCCTCGCGCAGCGGGCGGAGCGCCTCGACGACGAGCGGGCCGATCGTGAGGTTCGGGACGAACCGCCCGTCCATGACGTCCACGTGGAGCCAGTCGGCGCCGGCCGCGATCGCCTCGCGGGCGTGGGCGGCGAGCCGGCCGAAGTCGGCGGAGAGGATGGAGGGGGCGAGCTTCGCCATGGACCGATCTTCTCCGAGATCGCCTCGCCGGGGAACCGCGCCCGCACGCGCCCTCAGGGCGAGCCCGGGTCGGGGACGTCCCGCCCCGGAGGCTTCGGCGCGTCCTTGCGCCTCACCCAGAGCGTCTTCGTCACTCGCGCGACGACCTCGCCGTCAACGGCGACGACCTCCGCGGTCAGGACCGGCTCCGTCTTGCCGTCCCGGTCGGCCGCGGCGCGGATCTCCTCGACCGTCTCCGACGAGACGTGGAACGTCGCCGAGACGCGACCGCGGCCCGGCTTGAGGAACTCGATCGACGCGGCCTTGTCCCAGACGAGGTAGGCGCTCCCGAGGTGGCGCACGAGAAGCCAGCAGAACCACGGGTCGCACATCGCGTAGAGCGAGCCGCCGAAGTGCGTGCCGAAGAGGTTCCGGTTCCACGGGCGCAGGCGCATCTCGACGCGGAAGGTCCGCTCGTCTCCCTCGCGGTGCAGGACTCGCACCCCCGCGCCGAGATACGGCGGGTAGACGTTGATGATCCGGAAGAGGAAGCGCTCGCGGCGCGTCGACATGCCCCGAACATAGTCGATCGGCATCGGAGGCGGAACGCCGCGCCCCGTCCGCCGCAGGGCTTCGGATATCCTCGGGTGTCGTGAAGCTCGTCATCCAGATCCCGGCCTGGGACGAGGAGGAGCAGATCGCGGCCGCCGTCCGCGAGCTCCCCCGGCAGGTCCCCGGTTTCGCTCGCGTCGAGGTGCTCGTCGTCGACGACGGGTCGACCGACGCGACGGCGCGCGTCGCGAAGGAGGCGGGCGCCGACCACGTCCTCCGGCTTCCGATCCATCGCGGGCTCGCGGTCGCCTGGCGAGCCGGGCTCGACAGGGCGCTGGCGCTCGGAGCCGACGTGATCGTCTCGACCGACGCCGGCCGGCAGTACGCGGCGGCCGACGTCGTGACCCTCGTCGGCCCGATCCTGCGCGGGGAGGCGGAGATCGTCGTCGGCGACCGCGGGGTGGCGACGAAGGAGGACTTCTCCCCCGGCAAGCGGCGGATGCAGCGGTTCGGGTCGTGGGTCGTGAGGCGCGCCTCCGGCACCGAGGTGCCCGACGCCACGTCCGGCTTCCGCGCCCTGACGCGCGAGGCGGCGCTCCGTCTGAACGTCTTCGGACGAATGACCTACACGGTCGAGACGCTGATCCAGGCGGGGCACAAGGAGATGGCGGTCGCCTCCGTCCGCGTCGGGACGAACCCGCCCGTCCGCCCGTCGCGCCTCTTCCGCCGCACGTCGCGATACGTCCTCGTCCAGGCCGCGAACATCCTCCGGATCACCGCGCTCTACAAGCCGCTCCCGGTCTTCCTCGGCCTCTCCGCCCTCCTCTTTCTCCTCGGGACCGGTCTCTTCGGCCGCTACGCGTGGATCCTCGTCACCGACCCGACGCCCGGCGCGCACCTGCAGTCGCTCCTCCTCGCGACCGTCTTCCTCGTCACGTCGTTCCTGGCTTTCCTGACGGGTCTCCTCGCCGACCTGATCTCGATCAACAGGAAGCTGTCGGAGGAGATCCTCCTGCGCCTGCGCCGGAGAGAGGCGGCGCCGGGCGCCGAGGACCGTGACGACGCCCGCGGCTGACCCCCGGCGGCGGTCCCTCCTGCGCCGCGCGGCGCTCACGCTCCTCTGGCTCGCCCTTCTCGCGCTCGTGGCGCGGCACGTGGCCCACGCCCCGGCCGACGTGCTCGGCCGCCTTTCGCAGGCGCGCCCGTGGCTCCTCCTGGCGGGAGGGGCCGTCTACGCGCTCGGCTTCGCGGCGCGCGCCCTTCGCCTGAACCTCCTCCTCCCGCCGGAGAGCCGCATCCCGTTCGGGCGCGCGTGGGCCGTCTCGGGGGCGACGACGTTCCTCCTTCAGGTCCTCCCGTTCCGGGGCGGCGAGGTGGCGAGCTGGGCCCTCTACCGCCGCGTCCTCGGCACCGGCTGGGCCCGCGCGGGGGCGCTCTTCGTCCTCGTGAAGACGCTCGACAGCGCCGCCTTCCTCCTCGCCGGCCTCGCCGGTGCCGCGGCGCTCGCGCTGCGCGGGGGGGCCCCCGTCCTCGGCGGCGTGACGGCGGCGCTCGTCGCGGCCGGCGTCGTCCTCCTCGTCCTCCTGCCGCGGCTCGGCGAGCCGTTCGTCGCGGCGGCTTCCCGCCGCCTCGCGGCGCGCCCGCGCCTCGCGCGCGGCCTCGCCGAGCTGGCCGACGGCCTCCGCGTCGCCCGCGAGGAGCCGCGCGCCTACCTCCTGGCGTTCGCCGGTGCGCTCGCGTTCCTCGCGGGGCACTTCGCCGCGCTCGCGCTCCTCTTCGCGGCGCTCGGCCTCTCGCCGTCGCTCGCGGCGCTCGCCGTCGCCTCGCTCGCCTCGGTCCTCTCCTCCGCCGTCCTCCCCTCACCCGCCGGCACGTTCGGGCCGATGGAAGGCGGCTTCGCGGCCGGCCTGGCGCTGGAAGGTCTGCCGGTGGCGCTCGGCGCGGCCGCGACCGGAGCCGTCCACCTCGTGACGACTCTCGCCAGCGGCGTCGTCGGCCTCCCGCTCCTCCTCCGCCGGGGCCCGGCGGACGAGGAACGGGAGAGCGCTCAGGCCTTCGCGGAGGAGAGCCGGCGGGAGCCGGGCGAGACGACGTCCTGGCCGAGGCGGCAGTAGGGGCAGGCCGCCTCCTCCCATGTCGGGACCTCCATCCGGAGGACCGAGCGGAAGGGGAGCCCCTCGAGCGTCCCGGACCCGCCGCCCGCCGAGGCGGCCCGGCGGTCGACGACCGCCGCGCAAGCGACCGCCACGGCGCCGAGGCTCTTCACGAGGGCGAGGACCTCGCGCGTGGAGCCGCCGGTCGTCACGACGTCCTCCACGACGACGACCTTCTCGCCCGGCTCGAGGCCGAAGCCGCGCCGAAGCGTGAAGGCCCCGTCGACCCTTTCGGCGAAGACCGCCCGCCGTCCGAGGGCACGGCCGACCTCGTGGCCGATGACGAGCCCGCCCATCGCGGGCGAGAGGACGACGTCGACCCCGAGCGCGGCGAGCGCCTCCCCGAGCGCGGCGCCGAGGGCCGAGGCGCGCTCGGGCCACTGGAGGACCTTCGCGCACTGCAGGTACTTGTCGGAGTGGAGGCCCGAGGAGAGTCGGAAGTGCCCCGACAGGAGGGCCTCGGTCTCCTCGAAGTGGCGGAGCACCTCTTCTGCGTTCATGTCGCGTCCTCGCGCTTCTTCAGCCCGTACCGGTCGAGCTTCTTGTAGAGGTTCGACCGGGGCGTCTCGACGGCCTCGGCCGTCCGGGTCACGTTCCCGCCGTTCTCGGCGAGCCTGGCGACGAGGAAGAGCTTCTCCGCCTCGTCCTGGAACTCCTGGAGGGTCTTGATGGCGAGGAGGCCCGACCAGACGTCTTCGGCGGGCGTCCCGGCCGCGCCCCCCCCGGCGTCGACGTCCGGCTCGGGCTCCCCCTCGCGGACGACGCGCCCGCCCCGGACGACGACCGGCCCGGCGGACCGCGCTTCGCCCGGCGCCTCGACGTCGACCGCGTCGACGACGTCGCCGTCGGTCATGATCATCAGACGCTCGACGTGGTTCTTCAGCTCCCGGACGTTCCCCGGCCAGGAGCGCGCGGCGAGCGCCATCAGGGCCTCGTCCGTGAAGCGCTTCGGCCGGTAGTTGTTCGTCCGGGCGAAGAGGTCGGCGAAGTGGAGGACGAGCGCCGGGACGTCCTCGGGGTGCTCGGAGAGACCCGGGGTCCGGAGCGGGATGACGTTCAGCCGGTAGAAAAGGTCCTCGCGGAACTTCCCCTGTCCGATCATCGCGGTCAGGTCGCGGTTCGTGGCGGCCACGACGCGGACCTTCACCCGGACGACGCGCGGGCTTCCGACCGGCTCCACCTCCCCCTCCTGGAGGACGCGGAGGACCTTGGCCTGCGCCGAGAGCGACATGTCGCCGATCTCGTCGAGGAAGATCGTCCCGCCGTCGGCCTCGACGAACTTCCCCACCTGCTTCCGCTCGGCGCCGGTGAAGGAGCCCTTCTCGTGCCCGAAGAGCTCCGACTCGATGAGCGTCTCGGGAATCGCCGCGCAGTTCACCTGGATGAAGGGTCCCGACCTCACCGCCGAGCCCTCGTGGATCGACCGGGCGACGAGCTCCTTGCCCGTGCCGCTCGGGCCGACGATCAGGATCGTCGCCGGCGTCGGAGCGGCGCGGGCCACGTCGGCGAGGAGCTTCCTCATGACCGGGGCGTCGCCGACGAGGCGCGTCAGGCCGAGGCGGCTCCGCAGCTCCTGGTTCTCGCGCGTCAGGCGAGAAGCGTCGAGGACGCGGCGGAGCGCGTTCAGGACGTGCTCGGTGGCGAGCGGCTTCTCGAGGAAGTCGTCCGCGCCGGCCCGGATCGCCTCCATGGCGGTCTTCACGTCCCCGTGCCCCGAGATCATGATCACCGGCGTCGCCACGCCCCGCTTGCGGATCTGGGCGAGCGTCTCGAGGCCGTCCTGCCCCGGCATCTTGATGTCGAGGAGGAGCGCGTCGTGGTCGGGGGACTCGGCGACGGCGTTCGGCCCCGCCGCGACCGCGGTGACGTCGAACCCTTCGTCGAGCAGAATGGCGCGGAGCGACTCGCGGATGTCGCTCTCGTCGTCGCAGATGAGGATCCTGTGGGCCATCGCGGCGGAGGATACGACGAAGGTCAGGGTTCCTTCGTCGGCTCGGCCGCGGGGACGGCGGGAGCGGACGGCTTCCCGAGCTTCTCGAACGGGACGTCCAGGATCGGGAAGGCGCCCCAGTCCTTGAAGTCGAAGTGCCACCACTCCCACGGGTAGACGAAGAAGCCCTCGCGCTCCATCGCTCCCCGAAGGACCTCGCGACGCTCGAGCTGCTCCTTCGTACCGCCTTCCCACGTGACGTAGGAGCGCGGGCCGAACTCGTCGTACGCGCCCCCGAGGTCCGCGGCCTTCCCGGTCGCCCGGTCGTAGAGCGTCACGTCGACGGAGCAGCCCCGGTTGTGGCGAGAGCCTCTCCTCGGGTCGGCGACGAACACCTTCTTGTCGTCGGGCGTGGCATCCCAGAACGCCTTCGTCACCGCCCACGGGCGGTAGCCGTCGAAGACCATCAGGCCCCACCCCTTCTCCGCGAGCTTCCGGTGGGCGCGGACGAGCGCCTCCGCGGCCGGCCTCTGGAGGAACGCCCGCGCCTCCCGGTAGACGGGGCGCCCGACGAAGTTCTCGCTCGTGGCGTACTTCACGTCGAGGCGGATCGTCGGGTCGAGGGCGGTCAGCTCGACGAGGTCCGTCTCCCGGAACGGGCCCGGCTCCACGGGGGGTGCCATCTGACCGAGGAGCGGACGGGCGAGCGCGAGAAGGACGAAAGGCGCGAGTCGTCTCACGGGGCCTCCGGCCCGGGCGTTTGCCC
>JAKPXO010000224.1 GCA_029567505.1 Acidobacteriota bacterium | reverse complement strand
CGGTCGACGAAGGTGCGGAGGACGGACATCGGGAGGCGCACGTCGCGCCGCCCGTAGGAGAAGGAGCCGTGCTCGCGGTCCTGGCGGGCGAGGAGCTCGCGGAAGGAGAGCCCCGAGCAAGCGACCGCCTCGAGGAGGAGGAGGCCGGAGAGGACCCCGTCGCGCTCGGGGAGGAAGAACGAGACGCCGAGCCCTCCGGACTCTTCGCCGCCGATCCCGACCTCGCCCGAGAGCATCTTCTCGGCGATCCACTTGAACCCGATCGGAGTGACGTGGAGCGGGACGCCGAGGCGGGCCGCGACACGGTCGACGAGGAGGGAGGTCGAGAACGTCTTCGCGATCCCACCCGCGATCCGGCCCCGGCGAGCGAGGCTCTCCGCGAGGAGGGCGAGGACTCTGTGGGGCGTGACGAACGTGCCGTCGGGGGCGAGGACGCCGAGCCGGTCGCCGTCCCCGTCGCTCGCGAGCGCGACGTCGAACGGCTCCGCCGCGAGGCGGTCGACGGAGGCCCCGAGGTGCTCCGGGATCGGCTCGGGGTGGACGCCTCCGAAGGACGGGTTCACCTCGGACCGGATGGTCGTGACGCGGGTGGGGAAGCCGTCGCCCAGGATCCGGGCGAGAAGCCGGCCCGACGCGCCGTGCATCGAGTCCCAGAGGACTCGGAGGCCCGCCCTGCGGACGGCGTCGAGGTCGACGCAGGCGGCGATCGCGTCCGCGTACGGGGAGAGAAGGTCGACTCTCTCGACCGCGCCGCCGGGCCGGTCGGGAAGCGGGTGGTCGACGCACGCGGCGATGGACGCATAGGTCTCCGCCGTCGCGCTCCCGCCGAACCACGACTTGTACTTGACGCCATTCCACTCCGGCGGGTTGTGGGAGGCGGTGATCGCCACCCCCCCCCGGAGCGCGCGGGACTTCACGTGCCACGAGGCGCACGGCGTGGGGACGGGGCGGTCGGTCAGGAGGACCCTGAAGCCGCGCCGCGCGAGGAGCTCCGCGCTTTCGGCGGCGAGCTCGCGGGAGAGGAAGCGTGTGTCGTGGACGATCGGGAGCGTGGATGGGTCGCCGGGATCGACGTTCCCGGGCGAGACGTTCCAGGCGGCGGCCGCTTCGACGACGCGGGAAAGGGAGTCGAAGGTCAGGTCGCGTCCGATCCGGCCGCGCCAGCCATCCGTCCCGAAGACGATGGGCGAGCTCATGGGACGGCGATTCTCGGCGGGACACGACCGCAGGGCAAGGCCTGCCGCCGGCGGCCGCGACCCGGGGGGAGCATTTCCTCGAACGGTCTCCTAGAATGTGCGGCGGTGCTCAACCTCCCGAACGCGCTCACCCTCTTTCGCATCTTCCTCGTACCGCTCCTCGTCGTCATCCTCCTGACGCGGATGCCGGCCAAGGAATACGTCGCGCTCGGCGTCTTCCTCGTCGCCGCGCTGACGGACCTCCTCGACGGCTGGATCGCCCGAAGGTACAAGAAGGTCACGACGCTCGGGATGCTTCTCGACCCGATCGCCGACAAGATCCTCGTCTCGGCCGCCCTGATCTCGCTCGTCGACCTCCAGGAAGCCGACGCCTGGGCCGTCTGCATCATCGTCGGGCGGGAGTTCGCGGTCTCGGGGATGCGCGCGATCGCCGCGGGCGAGAAGATCACGATCGCCGCCTCG
The DNA here is from genome assembly GCA_029567505.1 of Acidobacteriota bacterium. Classification (GTDB taxonomy): domain Bacteria; phylum Acidobacteriota; class Thermoanaerobaculia; order UBA5066; family UBA5066; genus UBA5066. The sequence goes on along the minus strand of JAKPXO010000224.1, from coordinate 20,504 downwards.
AAGCTCGGGAAGTGGAAGATGGCCGCCCAGGTCGTCGGGATCTCGCTGATGATCCTCGGGGCGCGGCTCGACGACATCGGGCTCTGGCGGATGACGGGGCGCGCGGCGCTCTACGTCATGACGGTCATGGCGCTCGTCTCGGGCGTCGACTACTTCCGCAAGTACCTGCCCGTCCTGCTCGCGCGGGACGCCGGCGCGGCGGAAGGGGCGGCTCCCGGAGCGGACGCGCCGACGACCCCGAGGGGCTGACGGCGCCTCAGGCGAGGGGCGGCCGGAGCCAGATGCCGCGCGCCATCGGGCGCCCTTCCTTCTCGTACTTCCGCTCGTAGTCGGTTCCGGAGCTCCACCCGCTCTCGCTCCCGGGGACCTTCTCGAGCCCCGGCTCGGCGTCCAGGACCTCCCGGATCGCGTCGAAGTAGGTGAGGTTGTCGGTCGCCACGCGCAGGAGCCCGCCGCGCGAGAGCGCCGCGGCCGCCGCGCGCGCGAACTCGGGCGTGAACAGGCGCCGCTTGGCGTGCCGCTTCTTCGGCCACGGATCGGGGAAGAAGACGTGGATCGCCGCGAGCGAAGCCCCGGGCACGCGCCGCAGGACGAGCTCCTTCCCGTCGAGCCGCGCGAACTTCACGTTCGTCAGCCCCATCTTCTCCGCCCGCGCCTGCGCGATCCTCGTGTACTCGAGCTCGATCTCGGCCCCGAGGAACGACGTTCCGGGCCTCTCCGCGGCCGCGTCGGTCAGGAAGCGCCCCCGGCCGCTCCCGATCTCGAGCTCGACCGGCGAAACGCGGCCGAAGTAGGCCGCCCAGTCGATCGGGCTCTCGATTCCCGGGGCCTCGCCGGGGAGGGCCACGCGGGGCGGCGGCGGGACGCCCGGAGACTCGACGAACTCCTTCGGCGCGGGCGACAGGCCGGCGCGCTTGAGCGCGCGGCGGACGGCGGGGCGGCTCAATCGACCACCGCCTTCGGGATACGGACGGTCCGCAGGCCGACGTCTCCGAGGATCCGCACCTGGCAGCCGAGCCGCACGCCGGGCCCCATGTCGTAAGCGTCCTCGAGAGGCTCGACGGGAGAGAGGTTCTGGGGGTTCACGACGCACTCGACGCGGCACGTCGAGCAGGTCCCGGCGCCTCCGCAGATCGAGGAAAGGCGCGCTCCGAGGTGCCGGGCCGCCTCGAGGACCGTCGTCCCCTCGGGAAGCTCCCCGCGCACGCCCTGGTCGAGGAAGACGACCTTCGGCATGTCAGACCTTCTCGTCCCCGGCGCCCTCGGGAGCGCGGGGCTTTCTCGTGATCCGGATCCGCTCGATCGCGCGCGGCGAGGCGCGCTCGACGACGAACTCCACGTCGCCGAGCCAGGTCCGCGCGCCCGTACGGGGGATCCGTCCGAACTTCTTCAGCAGGAAGCCCGCCACCGTCTCCATCTCGGTCTCCCCGAGCGGGAGACCGAGGTCCCTCTCGAGCGAGGCGACCGGGTAGGACCCCTCGATCAGGATCGACGCCCCGTCGAGGACCGGGAGGGCGGCGTCCTCGTCGTGCTCGTCGTCGATGTCGCCGAGGACCTGCTCGATCAGGTCCTCGAGCGTCACGAGGCCGGAGACCGCGCCGAGCTCGTCGACGACGATCGCCATGTGGAAGCGGTGCCGGCGCATCTCCCGAAAAAGGTCGCCGGACCGCTTCTGCTCGGGCACGAAGATCGCGGGGCGCAGGAAGCGGGCAACGCTGAACGTGCGCTCCTCGGCGTCGGTGACGTCGAAGAGGTCCTTCAGGTGCAGGATGCCGACGATGTCCTCGGGGCCGTCGCGGTAGACCGGAAGCCGGCTGTAGCGCCAGACGCGGCCGATCGCCTCGACCTTCTCGAAGCTGGCGTCGGCGGCGAGGAGGACCATCTTCGCGCGCGGCACCATCGCGTCGACGACCGGCTGGTCCCCGAACTCCAGGACCGCGTGGAGGATCTCCTTCTCCTCGCGTTCCAGCTGGCCGTGCTCGTGCGAGAGGGAGATGAGGCTCTTCACGTCCTCCTCCGTCACGTCGGCCGTCGCGGTCGCCTGCCCGCCGAACGGTCGGAGGAGGAACCCCGCGATCGCCGAGAGGAGCCCGGCGAGCGGCGCGAAGGCCGTCATCAGGAGCTCGATGACGGGGGCGGCAAAGCAGGCCACGCGGTCGGCATTGCGCGCCGCGAGCGTCTTCGGCGTCACCTCGCCGAAGACGAGGAGGAGGAGCGTCGTGACGACCGTGGCGGCGAGGACTCCCCAGCGCGCGCCGAGGGCGTCGATCGCCAGGACGGTCCCGATCGAGCCGGCGGCGATGTTCACGAGGTTGTTCCCGATCAGGAGCGTCGAGATCGTCTGGGGAAGGCGCTCGCGCAGCCGCTCGAGGCGGGCGGCCTGCGGGTGCCGCTTCTCCTTCAGCCGGAAGACGGCGGCTTCCGAGAGCGTCGTCAGCGCGGTCTCGGAGCCCGAGAAGAAGCTGGAGAGGACGAGGCAGACGACGTAAAGGGAGAGGAGAAGGGCGTCGTTCATCCGCCGGCTTCCTCCGGCGCGGGCAAGCAAAGGCAGCCCTCTCTCCGCACGAGCCGCTCGACGAGGGGTCGATCGGCCGGGAGGAGCGGAAGGGAGAGGGCTTCGTCCGGTCGCGCCCACCGGACCTCGGCGACGCCGATCGGCGCGGGCTCGCCCCGCATCGAGGGAACTCGGAAGACGAGGAGAGTTACGTGCCGGCCGTGAGGCGCGCCCGAGGCGAAGGCCCAGGGCTCGAGGTCGGCGACGACGAGGTCGACGCCGAGCTCCTCTTTCCATTCCCTCCCGAGCGCTTCCTCGGGCGTCTCGCCCGGCTCCACCTTGCCGCCCGGGAGCTCCCAGAGGCCCGCGTGCGGGCCGTCGTCCGGCCTCCGCGTGAGAAGGAGACGGCCGGCGCTGAAGGCGGCTCCGGCGACGACGAGGAGGGTCCCGCTCACCGGGCCGCCTCGAGCGCGGCGCGCGCGTTCCGCCGAAGCCCTTCGGCCGTCGCGCGGCGGATCGCGGAACCGGCGAACGTCCGCGCGAAGCCCTCGTCGTCGAGCGCGGCCAGCGCGGCCGGGTCGAGCGAGGCGGTAGGCTCCGGGGCTGGTTCGCTCCAGCGCGGCCCGGCGTTGTAGGGGCAGACGTCCTGGCAGTCGTCGCAGCCGAAGAGGCGTCCGCCGAGCCATGACGATTCCTCGGGAGTGAAGGGCCCTCGCTTCTCGATCGTGAGGTACGAGAGGCAGAGGCGGGCGTCGACGACGCGCGGGGCGAGGATCGCTCTCGTCGGGCAGGCCTGGAGGCAGGCGGCGCAGCCGCCGCAACGCTCCCAGGTCGGGTCGACGGACGCGGCGGTCGGCGCGAGCGCCACGTCGGTCAGGACCTCTCCGAGGACGACGTGCGAGCCGACGCCGGGGACGATGAGCATGCCGTTCTTCCCCACGAATCCGAGCCCGGCCCGGACCGCCCATTCGCGTTCGAGGACGGGGGCCGTGTCGACGCAGACGCGGAAGTGGGCACCGGGAGGCGAATGCCGCCGGATCGCGGCGACGACGGCCTTCAGGTCGCGACGGACCGCTTCGTGGTAGTCCTCGCCGCGCGCGTATCGGGCGACGTTCCCCGGACCTCCGGGCGGCACCTCCCGGGCCACGCAGAGGACCGCCTTCGCGAAGGGGAGGATCGACTCGATCGTCCGACGCGCCTCGGCGTCGCGGACGAGCCACTCCATCCCGCCCTGATGCCCCCGGTCGAGAAAGGCCCGATAGCCGTCCCAGCCCTCGGCCCGACTCCCCGCGACCACGCCCGCGGCGACGAAGCCGTGGTCGAGGGCGGCTCGGACGGCCGCGCGGGAAAGCGCGACGGGGTCGTCGGGCGGGGGCGCGGCCGGGAACCGGGGCCCCGACCGGCGCGAGCGGAAGCCGGGCATCGGCGGCGAGTCTAGCAACGGGCCGCTATGATCTTCGGCGTTTCCCGGCCGAGGAGCTTTCATGTCCGACGCACCCGCGACACGTCTCTACCCGACGGCCGTCTTCGCGCTCGTGGCGCTCGGCGTCGCGTCCCTGACCGTCCGGATCCTCGCTCCGTTCGGCGCCGCCATCGCCTGGGCGGTCGTCCTCGCGGTCGCCTTCGCCGCCCCCTGGCGGTTCTTCGAGAGGCGGCTTTCCCGCCGCCGGAACCTCGCCGCGGCGCTTCTGACGACGGGGATCGGTCTCCTCGTCCTCCTTCCGGCCGGCTTCCTCCTCGGCGTCCTGGTGAACGAGGCGATCGGCGTCTTCGGGCGGGCCTCGGCGGCGCTCGCCGCCCGGAACGTCTCGGAGCTCGAGGACCTCCTCCGGATCCCGGCGGTGGCGAGTGCCCTCGTCTGGATCGAGGCCCAGGCGGGGATGTCCCAGGCCGAGCTCCTCGCGAAGGCGGGGGAGCTCGCGGCCGGGGTCTCGGGCCTCCTCGCGCGCTTCTCGGGCGGCGTGGTGAAGGGCCTCTTCGACGCCGTCGTCTCGTTCCTCGTCACGCTCTTCATCCTCTTCTTCCTCTTCCGCGACGGGCAGGCGATGGTCCGAGCCGTGCTCGACCTCGTTCCGCTCGAGGAGACCCGCCGGGTCGCCGTCTTCGCGTCGCTCCGCGGGATGCTCCAGTCGATCTTCCGGGGCTCGCTCCTGTGCGCGCTCATCCAGGGAGCGACGGGCGGCATCGGCTGGGCGATCGCGGGCCTGCCGTCTCCGGTCCTCGCCGGCGCGGCGATGGCGGTCCTCTCGCTCCTCCCGATCGGAGGCACGGCGCTCGTCTGGGCGCCCGGGGCCGTCGCCTGCTGGCTCCAGGGGCGGCACGGTATGGCGATCTTCCTCGCGGTCTGGGGCCTCGTCGTCGTCTCGACGCTCGCCGACAACGTCCTGAAGCCGATCCTGATCGGCGGCGGGACGCAGCTCTCGACGCTCGTCGTCTTCCTCGGCGTCTTCGGCGGTCTCGCCGCGTTCGGGATCCTCGGCCTCTTCATCGGGCCGATGGTCCTCGCCTTCGCCCTGACACTCGTCGGGATCCTTCGCGAGGCGGTCCACCCGAAGGCCGAGGCCGGGGCGGCCTGACGCGACGCTACGGGACCCAGTCGGCGACGAAGACGTTCGTCTCCCCGGGCCTTCCGTTGTGGCGGTTCGAGCAGAATGCGAGGCGCCGGCCGTCGGGAGAGAACATCGGGAAGCCGTCGAACGTCGGGTTGTAGGTGATCCTCTCGAGGTCGGTGCCGTCGGAGCGGACGGCCCAGATGTCGAAGTCGCGGCCGCCGGGGTCGGCGAGGTTCGACACGAAGACGATCCGATCGTGCCCTCCCCGGAAGAAGAACGGCGCGAAGCTCGCGACGCCGTGGCTCGTCACCTGCCGGTCGTCCGAGCCGTCGGCGCGCATCATCCGGATCTCGAGGCGGCTCGGCCGCACGAGGTGCCGGCGAAGCAGCGAGAGGAACTCCTCGACGAGCTGCGGCGTCGCCGGGCGGGAAGCGCGGTAGACGATCCACTCGCCGTCGTCGCTGAAGAACGCCCCTCCGTCGTACCCGGGCGTCCGGGTCAGCCGGCGGACGTCGTTCCCGTCGGCGTTCATGGAGTAGAGCTCGAGGTCCCCGTCCCGCGCCGACGTGAAGACGATCCTCCGGCCGTCGGTCGAGATCGTCGCCTCGGCGTCGTACCCGATGCTGGCCGTGAGGCGCCGGAGGCCCGAGCCGTCGGGACGGGCGCTGAAGATCTCGTAGTCCGGATTCACGCTCCAGACGTATCCGGAGGACATGTCGGGCGGAGGGGGGCAGAGCGGCCCGCCGCCGAGGTGGGTCGAGGAGAAGAGAATCCGCTCCCCGTCCGGGAACCAGTAGGCGCAGGTTGTCCGCCCCTTGCCGGTCGAGACGAGGCGGGGCTCGCCCGGGTCGTCCGCGTCGACCACGAAGATCTGGTCGCAGCGGAAGGGGGGGCGCGTGGCCTGGAAGACGAGCTTCTTCCCGTCGGCCGACCAGTACGCCTCGGCGTTCTCACCGCCGAACGTGAGCTGGCGGACGTTCGCGAGGTGCCGTTCGCCCGGCCACTTGAGGGGCGAGAGGACGCCCTCCCAGGGGCCCGCCCGGCGGGCCGGCGCGTCCGGCGCGGCGGGCGTTGCGGCCGTGGTCACCTCGGTGGCCGACGGCCGGGACGAGTCGCACGCGGCGGAGCCGAGGAGAGCTGCGGCGGAGAGGAGGAGGAGGACGTCGCGGCGCATGGGTGGGCCGTAATATAAGGCGGATGACGAACGACCGACGTGGCGACGCGGCGGACCTCGCGCGCGAGCTCGCCGCACAGCTCGCTGCGCTCGCGACACCCGGACCGAACGCCCCTCTCCCCGCGCGCCCCGGGCACGGGCCGTCGCCGCAGGGCGTCCCGGACCTCTCGGGTCCCCGCACCATTCTCGAGAACGCCTCGCGCTTCTCCCAGCCGGTCCTCCCGGCGGACGCCCCGTTTCGCAGCCTGAAGGCCCTCGTCCTTCGCGCCCTCCGGATCGTGACGCGAGACCAGGGGGTCTTCAACTCGGCGCTCCACGAGGCGCTGCGGACGGCGCTCCTCGAGATCGAAGGGGCGCTCGGCGCGCTCGCGCAGTCGCAGCAGGAGACCCGATCGGAGCTCGACGCGAGGAGCCGCGCGCTTTCCGAGCGGGCGGACGCCCAGGAGGGGCGGCTCGACGCCGTCCGCGGCGGCCTCCTCGCCTCGGTCGGGGAGAAGGAGTCGGCGCTCCGGGAGCTGGTGTCGCGCGTCGCGGCGGAGGCCGCCGAGTCGCTCGGCCGGGAGGCCGGCGCCCGGGAGGCCCTCGGCCGCGAGGTGACGGGGAGCCAGGCACGGCTGGACATCCTCGAAAGCCGGTCCGACGGCGTCCTCGGGCGTCTCGAGGTGTCGACGTCGCGGCTCGACGCGGCGGAGGCACGGCTCGAGCGGCTCCAGGCGGACCTCTCGCGCGCCTCGGAGGACCTGCGGGCGGCGCGCCTCGAGTGGACGACGCTCCGGACCGAGCTCCGGAGCGGCACCCCTCTCGCGAACCTGGACGAAGAAGCGGCGCCCGGACCGGAGACGCGCTCCGCGTCCGACCCGATCTCCGCGGGCCTCTACGCGGACTTCGAGAGGGCGTTCCGGGGCGCGGAGTCGGAGATCCGTCGCCGGCAGGACGGGGACGTCGCCCTCTTCGCCGGGAGCCGGCTCCCGATCGCGGATCTCGGCTGCGGACGGGGGGAGTTCCTCGAGGCGCTCCGCGCGCGCGGGCTGCAAGGTCTCGGCTGCGACACGAACCCCGTGATGGTCGCGCGCTGCCGCGAGAAGGGGCTCGCGGTCGACGAGGCCGATCTCTTCGCCTGGCTCCGCGCGAGGGCGGTCGATTCTCTCGGTGGGGTGACGGCGTACCAGGTCGTCGAGCACCTCCCGGCCTACGCGCTCCTGCCGTTCGTCGAGCTCGCCGTCTCGCGCCTCGCGCCGGGGGGGCGGCTCCTGCTGGAGACCGTGAACGCCGAGTCGGTCTACGCGATGAAGTGGTTCTGGATGGACCTCACGCACGTCCGACCCGTCCCGGCGCCGTCGCTTGGACGCCTGATGGAGGCCTGCGGCCTGCGGAACGTCACGATCGCCCATCGCTCGCCGGTCCCCCGGGAGGAGTCGGGCGGCGGCGTGGAGCCGGCCGACCCCCTCGTCGCCGCCCTGGCGCGGCTCGTCTTCGCGCCGCAGGACGTCGCGGTGACGGGGGTGAAGTAGGTGGCGAACGTCCTCGTCTGCACGGCGCAGGTGCCGTTCGCCTCGGGGGGCGCCGAACGCCACGCCGCCGGCCTCGTCCGCGAGCTCCGCGCGCGCGGGCATCGGGTCGACCTCGTCCAGCTCCCGTTCAAGTGGTACCCGAGGGAGGAGATCCTCCTCTCCGCCGCGGCGTGGCGCCTCGTCGACGTCACGGAGGCCGACGGGACGAAGGTGGACCTCGTCGTCCCGATGAAGTTCCCGTCGTACCTCGTGCGTCACCCGAACAAGGTCGTCTGGCTGATCCACCAGTTCCGCCAGGCCTACGACCGCTTCGGGACGGAGCAGAGCGACTTCGGCCCGGGACCGGAAGACACGCGATGGCGGGAGCTGATCGCCGAGGCCGATACGACGGGCCTCGGCGAGGCTCGCAAGGTCTACACGAACGCGCGGAACACCGCCGACCGCCTCATGCGCTTCAACGGCATCGAGGCCGAAGCGCTCTACCACCCGCCGCCGCTCGCGGGGCGCTATCGCGACGACGGCCCGGGCCGCTGGGCTCTCGTCGTCGGCCGCCTCGACCCGTGGAAGAGGATGGACCTCGCGATCGAGGGGGCGGCGGCCGGAGGCTTCCCGCTCGTGATCGCGGGCTCGGGCCCCGACGAGGAGCGGCTTCGGAAGGTGTCCGCCCGGACCGGCGCCGACGTCGACTTCAAGGGGGCCGTCTCCGACGACGAGCTCCTCGCGCTCTACGCCGGCTGCGGCGCGGTCCTCTTCACGCCGGCCGACGAAGACTACGGCTACATCGCGCTCGAGGCGTTCCTGTCGAAGAAGCCGGTCGTCACCTGCACCGACTCCGGCGGGCCGCTCGAGTTCGTCGTCGACGGCGAGACCGGACGCGTCGCGCCTCCGAGCGGCGCGGCGGTCGGCGAGGCGGCGGCCGCGCTCCTCGCCGCGCCGGATACGGCGCAACGGATGGGGGAGCGCGGGTACGACGCGGTCCGGGGCATCTCCTGGGAGGCGGTGGTCTCGTCCCTCCTCCGCGCGGGCGGGCTCGGGTGACCGTCGCGCCGCTGGGCTTCGTCAGCCCGCTCCCGCCCGTTCGCTCGGGCATCGCAGACTACTCGGCCGACCTCCTCGCGGCGCTCCGCGCGGAGGTGGAGCTCGAGACCTACGCCCCGTCCGAGGCCGCCGCGGCGTTCCGGCGCGGGCACGGCGCCGTCCTCCTGCAGGTCGGCAACGACCCGCTCCACCTGCCATCGGTCGAAGCGCTCCGCGAGAACGCGGGGAAGGTGCCGGCCATCCTCGTCCTCCACGACTTCTCGCTGCACCACCTCTTCGCCGCGGGCTACCTCGACGCGGCGCGCTTGGAGGAGTACGCCCGCGAGCTCGAGCGGTCGCACGGAGCGAAGGGGCGCGCGCTCGGCGACAGGGCGCGCGCGGGGGAGCGGGTCCCCGTGTGGGACCTGGCGCCGTGGGACTGGCCGATGTCGCTCGGCGTCGTGGGGGACGCCGCCGCCGTGATCGTCCATTCGAGCCTCGTGCGCGGCGCGCTCCTGCGCCGGGGCGTCCGCGCGCCCGTCTTCGAGATCCCGCACCTCGTCGCGCCGGCCCCCGAGCACGACCGGGCCGAGGCGCGGGCCGCGCTGGACCTGCCGCTGGATCGCGTCGTCGCGGCGACCCTCGGTATCGTCACGCCCGCCAAGCGGATCGGCCGGCTCCTCGAAGGGCTCGCGCTCCTGCCGCCGGCGGAGCGGCCCTTCCTCGTCGTCGGAGGCGCCGTGGCGGACGACGACCCGCTGCGCGACATCGTCCGGGAGCACGGGCTCGCGGGCGACGTCCGCTTCACGGGCTATCTCCAGGAAGAGGACTTCTGGCGGCTCGCCCGGGCGGCGGACGTCTCGGTGAACCTCCGCTTCCCGACCGTCGGGGAGACCTCCGGCGCGGTCTGCCGTCTCGCCGGGACGGGCCTCCCGGTCGTCGTCAGCGACGTGGGGTGGTTCCGCGAGCTGCCCGACTCCTTCGCGGCGAAGGTCCCGATCGGGACCGGCGAGGTGGAGACGATCGCCGCCGTCCTCGGAGAGCTCGTCCGGGACGAAGGGATGCGCCGCGCCCGTGCGGCGACGGCGGCGGCCTGGGGTCGCGATCGGAGCCCGGCGCGGATCGCGGCGGCCTACGCCCGGGTCGTCCGGGCCGTCCTCGAAGGCCGAGCGCCCACTCTCGCTCTCCCGTCCCGGCTCGCGGCGGCGCTCTCCGCGGTCGGCGCCGGACGCCCCGGGGTCCACGGCTCCTCGGAGCGGGGCCCGGACGGGACGCTCGTCGCCGCGGCGGCCTCGCGAGAGGTCGGCGTCACGCCGCGGCCGCTCGTTCCGTTCCTCACGACCGAAGTCGCCTGAGGTCGTCGATGGCGGGCCGGGGGTCCTCGCCTCCGAGGAGCGCGGAGGAGATACGGAACGCGCCGTCGCGGATCTTCCGCGCGGGGAGCCCGCCGACCTCGTCCGGCGCGTCCTCGAGCTTCGAGAGAGCGCGCGAGAGAAGCCGCCCCGCCGGGGCGCGCCTTCCCGCCTCGAGGTGCAGCGCGGCCGCCGCGGTCTGGATCAGCCCCTGCAGGTGCCGCCGGTCCGGATCGACGGCGCCCCTCCAGGCCGACTCCCACTCCTCGTGAGCCTCGAACCAGCGCCCCTCCCGGAACGCGGCGAGGCCGCGGACGAGGGAGTCGGCCGGAAGGTCCGTGGAAATCGTCAGCCCTTCGGGAGGGCCGAAACGATCTTCACCATCTCGCTCGCGTCGACGTAGCCGTCGACCCGCTCGACGACCTTTCCGGCCCCGTCGAGGAAGAGGATCGTCGGGTAGCCGCGAACCCGGTAGCGCCGGGCGATCTCCTCTCCTCCCTTCTCGGCGTTCACCTTGACGGCGACGAGGTCCTTCGCGGCGACGCCGACGCGACCGTCCGCGAAGACTTCCCGGTCGAGCTTCTTGCACCAGCCGCACCAGTCCGTGTAGACGTCGACGAGGAGGAGGCGCTTCTCGGCCCGGGCCCGGGCGAGGGCCTCGTCGAATCCGTCGGCGGAGAACGCGATCCCGGTCCCGGAGGCGATCGTCCCGGCGGAAGACTCGGACCGGCTGCACGCCGCCGTCGGGAGAAGGGCGAGCAGGGCGATGGCGAGGAGGCGGGGCGCGCGACGGGAAAGGCTCGTCATGTCAGCGTCTCGGAACGTCGGTCGCCGCCGGGGAATTCCCGGGAGCGGTGGCGGGCGGAACGAGCAGGTCGTATCGGGCGAGACCACGCCAGAGGGACTCGGGGCCGTCCACGACGAAGCCGGGGATTCCGAGGGCGGACGCGGCGGCCACGAGCTCGGGGCGATCGTCGGCGTAGACGCATTCGTCGGGCCCGCAGCCCGCGGCCGCGAGGGCGGCTTCCCAGAACGCCGGGTCCGGCTTCGCGGCGCCGACGCGGAAAGAGAGGACGACCTCGTCGAGCAGCTCTTCGGGGCGAAAGACCGCGAGGACCCCCTCCCAGTGCAGAGAGTTCGTGTTCGACACCAGGACGCGGCGGACGCCCGGCCGGACGCGGCCGAGAGCCGCGATCGCCTCCGGCAGCGGCGTGAAGATGTCGCGCCAGGCCCCGATCCAGGTCTCGTCCGGGACGGGGGAGAGCGCGAGCCGCGCCTCGCAGGCTCGGAAGAACGCGGCGGGCGCCAGCCGTCCCCGGTCGAAGTCCCCTTCGAGCTCCCCGAAGAGGACGCCGCGGAGGCGGCCGGCGTTCACGCCGGTCGCCTCCGACATCCGCTCGCACGTGACCCTGTGGTCGAACGCGACGAGGACCTTCCCGAGGTCGACGAGGAGCGCCCGCGTCACGGCCTCATGGCTTCGGCGGGAATCAGGTACGGGTCGCCCGTCCGGGTGTCGGTGACGGTCGCGTAGCCGAGGATGCGGGCTCCGTTGTCGAGGTTGACGAAGATGTTGAGGCGCCAGGGGCCGCCCGCCGGAGGATTGAACGAGCGGAACTCGGTGCCGAAGACGTCGTTGAGCTGGTGGAGCGACAAGGGCTCCACCTCGTAGACGCGCGTCCCCCAGACGGTCCCCATCGCATCGACGAGCTGCACACCAGCCTCGAGCCTCTCCTGGCTCGGGTTCATCAGGACGGCGTTCGTGCGGAGCATGGGGTCGTTCGTCAGCCCGTTGATGTAGAGGTTTCCGTAGATCGAGTCCTCGAACCCGAGCGCGTTCCGTTTTGGCTGCCCGGGGGAATACTGGCCGTAGGTGCCCGGAATCGCCCCCGCGACGTTGTAGGTGTTGCTCGTCACCATGATCGGGTACTCGCCCTGGATCTCCAGGAGCCCGAACGTCTTCGTCTTCCCGAAGTAGTTCTTCAGGATGTCCTTCAGGGCGATCGACTCGCGCGGGGCGAGCGGGGGGTCGATCCGGAAGCCCGGCAGATTCGAGCCGTCGACGCCGGCCGGCGTGAAGTAGAGCCTCACGTCGTTCTCGAGGTTCGGCTCCGGGTTGAAGATCCAGACGTCAGTGATGAAGGTGCCCGTCGCGCCGTCGATGTTGACGACGGGGAGGAAGGCGCTCGTCGTGGCGATCGTGTCCGCCGGCGCGGGCGCGGCGACGAGAGCGGCGACGGCAAAGGCGGCGGCTGTTGCGATCGTGGCGATGCGGCTCATGCTGACCTCCGGCCTCTCGGCCGATCCGGATTCTGCAAGCGTCCTGCCAGCGCGGCGTCTCCCTACGGAGACGGAAAAGAGAAACGCCCCGCTTGCGCGGGGCGCTTCCAGAGGACGGATGGAGCTCGGCTCAGTTGGCCGGGGCCGGGGCGGCCTCGGTCGTCGGGGCCGGGGCGGCCTCCGTCGTGGCCGGAGCGGCCTCGGTCGTCGCGGGGGCGGCCTCGGTCGTGGCCGGAGCGGCCTCGGTGGCCGGGGCGGGCTCCTCGACGACGGCGGGGGCCTCGGCCGGGGCGGCTTCCTTCTTCTCGCCGCCGCAGGCGACGAGGGAAGCGGAGATGGCGATGAGGGCGACGACGGAAAGGATCTTCTTCATGGTGACTCCTTCTTTCTTTTCCCGGGGCGATTTTTCGCTGCGTGCCAGCGATCTCGGACTTGGTGAATACAGGTGCGCGTGACGTATCGGATCTCGAACCGGCCTGACGTCCGGGACGGCCTTTCGTGGCCCGCGGTGTCGACCCCGCTATGCACACGAAAACCGTCGACGAGGTTTCTCGCCCGAGCTTCGAGAAGAGGATAGAGGAGTCCGGGCGCCTGTCAAGGAGGAAATTTCGGTCGTAATACCAGCCCGCCGGGATCCGGAGCCCGCGGGGCCTCGCCCCTCACGTCCGAACCTCTCGGCCGTTTGACCACCCCGGCAGCGGCACGTAGACTCCGCGTCTTCGGGCGATGTTCGACTCACTGTCCGACCGTCTGCAACGCGTGATGAAGGGGCTCCGGGGTGAGGGTCACCTGACGGAGTTCCACGTCGACGAGGCTCTCAAGGAGATCCGGACCGGACTCCTCGAGGCGGACGTCCACCTGGACGTCGTGAAGGGCTTCACCCAGCGCGTCCGGGAAAAGGCCGTGGGGCAGGAGGTCCTGACGGCCTTCGCCCCGGCGCAGCAGGTCCTGAAGATCGTCCAGGCGGAGCTGGTCGCGCTCCTCGGCGGGACGACGGCGAACCTCACGCTGAAGAGGCGCCCGTCGGTCATCCTGCTCGTCGGCCTCCAGGGTTCCGGCAAGACGACCACCGCCGCCAAGCTCGCGCTTCACCTCAAGAGGAAGCTCGGAAAGCAGGTCCTCCTCGTGCCGGCCGACGTCTACCGTCCGGCCGCAACGGAGCAGCTCCGCACCCTCGGGAAAGAGAACGGCCTCCCGTGCTTCGACCCGAAGGGGGAGACCGACGCCGTGGCCCGGGTGAGGGCGGCGGTGAAGGAGGCGAAGCTCTTCGGCTGGGACGTGGCCATCGTCGACACCGCCGGTCGTCTCCACATCGACGACGCGCTCATGGACGAGGTCGCCCGGATCCGGGAGGTCTGCGACCCGGACGAGATCCTCTTCGTGGCCGACGCGATGACCGGCCAGGACGCCGTCACGTCGGCCCGAGCGTTCTCCGACCGCCTGCCGCTGACCGGCGTCATCCTCACGAAGCTCGACGGCGACGCCCGCGGCGGCGCCGCGCTCTCCCTCTCGACCGTCGTCGGCAAGCCGATCAAGTTCGCGGGGATCGGCGAGAAGACCGCCGACCTGGAGCCGTTCCACCCCGATCGCGCCGCGTCGCGGATCCTCGGGATGGGCGACGTGATGACGCTCATCGAGAAGGTCTCTTCGGAGGCCGACCAGAAGGCGGCCCAGAAGGCCGTGGAGCGCCTCCGGAAGAACGAGTTCACCCTCGACGACCTGAGGGACCACTTCCGGCAGCTCAAGCGGCTCGGCCCGCTCTCGACTCTCGTCGGGCACCTCCCGAAGGTGGGGCCGTTCAAGCAGCTTCGCGATCTCCAGATCGAGGACGACGCGACGAAGCACCTCGAGGCGATGATCGACTCGATGACGGCCGCGGAGCGGAACGACCCGAAGCTCCTCAACGGGAGCCGGAAGCTCCGGGTGGCCCGAGGCTCGGGCACCTCGGTCCAGGACATCAACCAGCTGCTCAAGCAGTACCTCGAGATGAAGAAAATGATGAAGGGCGCCTCCCGGATGCGCTTCTGATCCGGATGGCCCTGGACACCGCGCCGAAAGGAAACCGATGCTGAAGATCCGACTCCGCCGCACGGGCGGCACGAACGCCCCGGCGTACCGAATCGTCGTCTCCGACAGCCGCCGCACTCCGACCGCCATGGTCATCGAGGAGCTCGGCTACTACGACCCGACGAAGAACCCGCCGCTCCTCGAGCTCGACGTCGACAAGGCGAACGCCTGGATCGCCAAGGGCGCGACCGCGTCCGGGACGGTCGGCAAGCTTCTCGCCCGGCCGAAGGCCTGACGGGCGCCGGGCCGGCCGTGGCAGCGGAGGACCTCGTCGTCGTCGGACGCCTCGCGCGGCCCCACGGCCTTCGTGGCGAGATGAGCGTCGAGGTCCTCTCCGACTTCCCCGAACGGTTCGTGCCGGGGCTGGTCCTGGTCGCGACCGGGCCGTCCGGAGAGGCCCGCGGCGAGCTCGTCGTCTCGACGGTGCGCCCGGCGGGCGAGCGCCTTCTGATCGGCTTCGAAGGCGTCGGGACGCGGACCGAGGCAGAGGCGCTCCGGGGCCTCGACGTCGCCGTCCCGGCGGGCCACGAGGTCCCGCGGCCCGCGGGGTACGTCTACCACTTCGACCTCGAGGGCTGCCGCGCGGTCGACCGTGCCGGGCGCGAGCTCGGCGTCGTGACCGACCTCCAGGAAGTCGGGGGCCGGGACCTCCTCTCGATCCGAACCCCCGCCGGCGAGCGCGACGTCCCGTTCGTCGAGCCGATCGTCGTCTCCGTCGACGTGGCGCGGAAGCTCGTCGTCCTCGATCCTCCTCCGGGGCTCCTCGACGAATGAGGTTCGACCTCGTCACGATCTTCCCCGGGTACTTCGCCTCCCCGCTCGGAGAGGCGCTCGTCGGAAAGGCGATCGACGAGGGCCTCCTCGAGGTGCGGGTCGTCGACCTGCGGCCGTTCAGCGAGGACCCGCACCGGAAAGTCGACGACGAGGCGTTCGGAGGCGGGCCCGGCATGGTCCTCTCGGCACCGCCTCTCGTCGCCGCCCTCGAGGCGCTGCGCGCCGAGGACGGAGCCGCCCCGGCGCACGTCGTCGTCCTCTCGCCCCGAGGGAGGCGCCTCGACGCGGTCCTCGCCCGCGAGCTGGCGGCACGCCCGCGCCTGGTCCTCGTCTGCGGCCGGTACGAAGGGATCGACGAGCGGGTGCGCGAAGCCGGCCTCGTCGACGAGGAGGTCTCCCTGGGAGACTTCGTCCTCTCGGGGGGGGAGGCGGCCGCGCTGGCGCTCCTCGAGGCGGTCTCGCGGTTCGTGCCGGGAGTCGTGGGGGAGGAGGACAGCGTCCGCCTCGACAGCTTCGAGGACGGGCTCCTGGACCATCCTCACTACACCCGCCCGCGCGAGTTCCGGGGGCTCGCGGTCCCCGAGCCGCTCCTATCCGGTCATCACGAGAGGATCCGGCGGTGGCGGCGCGAGCAGCAGTTCGAGCAGACGGCACGGTATCGTCCGGACCTGCTCGACCGCTTCGTCCCCCGGACGCCGGAGGACCGCGACCTTCTCGACCGGGTTGCCCGCCGGGGCCGGACTCCGTAGAATCCGCGATCTGGCCGTCCGGAGGGGGGATACGTGTCCCCGACCGCCGGGGTGGCCAAGACGTCTTCGGAGGTTCCTCGAAATGGACAAGCTGCTCGAGGCGGAACGCCAGGCTCTGCGCGGGGACATTCCGCCGTTCGCCCCCGGCGACACCGTGAAGGTGCACGTCAAGGTGCGCGAGGGGGAGAAGGAGCGGATCCAGGTCTTCAACGGTCTCGTCATCGCCCGCAAGGGCGGCGGGGTCCGGGAGACCTTCACGGTGCGCAAGGTCTCCCAGGGGATCGGCGTGGAGCGGACGTTCCCGGTCCACTCCCCGGTCCTGGAGAAGATCGAGGTGGAGCGCCACGGCGTCGTCCGCCGCGCCAAGCTCTACTACCTCAGGAAGCTCCGCGGCAAGGCCGCCCGCATCGCCGAGAAGCGGGACGCCTGAACCTTTCGGGGCATGAAGCCCCGGGGCGGAGCGCTCGCGCCCGCCGGACGAGGAGAGGGATGGACCGTCGCCCGGGCTCTCCGCCTTCGTCGCCCCGCGTCGCCGCGCGCGAGCGGGGCGACGGCCGTTCCTCCCGGCTCTCGGACGAGGACGCCCGTCTTCGGGCCCTCGGGGCGGTCGAGGAGGCCGCCCGCGCGGCGGGAGCGCGGCGCGTCGCCGGGGTCGACGAGGCGGGACGGGGCGCGTTGGCCGGCCCCGTGTACGCCGGCGCGGTCATCCTCCCCGCCGGCGTCCTCCTGCGAGGCCTCGACGACTCGAAGGCCCTCCTGCCCGAGGTCCGCGAGGCCCTGGCGCCGCGTATCCGCGCGCGCGCGGAGGCGTGGGGCGTCTGTTCGGCCTCGGCCGCCGAGATCGACGAGCTCGGCATCGCCGCCGCTTCGTTCCTCGCGATGAGGCGCGCGCTCGCCCGACTCGCCGGCGGGCCGCCGGACCTCGTCCTGGTGGACGGCTTCCCGATCCCCGGCCTCGACCTCCCGCAGCGCGCCGTCGTGAAGGGGGACGCCACCGTCGCCTGCATCTCGGCGGCGTCGGTCCTCGCGAAGACGGCCCGGGACGCCGAGCTTCGCGCCCTCGACGAGCGGCACCCGTGGTACGGATTCGCCGCGCACAAGGGCTACGGGAGCGCCGCGCACCTCGAGGCGCTCCGCCGTCACGGTCCTTCGCCCGACCACCGGCTCACGTTCGCCGGGGTCCTTTCGCGTGGCCGCACCGCATCCACCGTTGCGGTCGCCTGAGGAATCGGGCGAAGATCAGCCGTGGCCAGCAAGCGCGAGTCGCTGATCGCTTCTGCGGAGAAGTCCCTGCTGAAGGGGAAGGTCGACGCCGCGCTCAAGGACTACCTGAAGGTCCTCGAGGAGACCCCGAACGACATCAACGTCCTGAACAAGGTCGGCGACCTGTACGTCCGCCTCGGAAGGAACGACGAGTCGATTCCCTTCTTCCTGCGCATCGCGGAGCACTACGCCCGGGACGGCTTCTACGTCCGCGGCATCGCGATGTACAAGAAGATCAACAAGCTCGACCCGGCCCGCCTCGACATCTACGAGAAGCTCGCGGAGCTCTACGTCAAGCAGCAGCTCTGGATGGAGGCGAAGAGCAACTACCAGGTCCTCGCCGACTACCTGCTGAAGCAGGACAACCTCCAGGGAGCCATCGGGATCTACCAGAAGATGGTCGCGATCGAGCCGCAGAACCTGCAGCTCCACGTCCGTCTCGCCGACCTCTTCACGCAGGCCAAGCGGCTGCCCGAGGCGCTTCAGGAATACGCGGTGGTCGCCGCGGCGCTCTCCGAGCGGGGCGCGAACGAGGAGTCGATCCGCGTCTACGAAAAGGCGCTGAAGCTCGCGCCGGACAACGTCGACATCCTCCGGACGCTCGTGCCTCTGCTCCTCTCGATCAACTCCGTCGATCAGGCGCGGTCCGTCCTCCGCAAGGGGCTCGAGGCGAGCCCGCGCTCGGTCCCGCTCTTCCTCCTCGCCGCCGAGGCGGCCCTCGCCGCGAACGACATGGCCGAGGCGCGCAGCTACTCGGACAAGGCGCGCGCGGTCGAGCCGGAGAACGAGGAGGTCCTCTCCGCCGCGGTCCGGATCCAGCTGAAGGGCCGCCGGCCCGACCTCGCGTGGCAGGCGGCGCTGCCCCTCGCGGACGCGTCGGTCCGGCGCGGCGAGACGAAGAAGGCCCTCGCTCTCCTCGTCCCGATCGCGCGGTCCGCGCCGGACAACGAGGAGATCGTCCGGAAGATCGTCGACCTCGCGGCGGGCTCCGGCGACGAGACGACCGCCCTGCCGTTTCGCTCCGCGCTCGCGGAGCTCTACCGGAAGAAGGGGATGCTCGTGGAGGCCGCGGACCTCCTGCGGATCTGCGCCCGCGTGCAGCCGGACAACACGGAGTTCCGGGCCCGTCTCTCGCAGCTGGAGGCGAAGGCCGGCATCCTCCCGCCCTCGCCGCCCCGGGTCCCGCCGCCGACGATGGAGCGGAACCTCGAGGTCACCGCCTCCGGATTCGCCCTGCCGGAGCGGCGCGCGAGCGTGCCGGCGGTCGTCCCGCCGCCGCCCCCGGAGCCGCCCGTATCCGAGTCCGAGTTCGAGTTCGACCTCGACGACGCCGAGCTGGCGGGGGAGGCGCTGCCGACGGCGCAGGAGGCCGCGCCTCCGACTCCTCCCCGTGGCCTCCCAGCCCCGTCCGGCTTCCCCGGGGCCACGATCGACGACCAGTCCGACGAGCCGGCCTGGGGGACGCTGTCGGCGGCCGAGGCGCTCGAGGCGTTCGAGGCTCGACAGGCGGAGGCGGCGGGTCGGGCCGCGGACCTCGGGGCCGACGGGGCGATCGGGCAGGCCCTCCCGCTCGCGCGGATGTCGCCGGCGACGCCGGTCTCCGGGCTTCCCGCGCCTCGCGGCTTCGACGTCCCCCTCGAGGCCCCGAGCGGCTTCGAGTCGTCGATCGGGGGGGTCGAGCCCGACTTTCCGCCGCCGACGTTCGGGGACGCGCTTTCGAGCGAGCCATCGTGGCCGATGCCCGCGCCGGCAGCGGCGTCGCCCGGAATCGAGGCGGGCGGACCGCCGTCCTGGGGGCCGGTCTCCGGCACGATCTCGCCGGACGCCGCCGTCGAAGACGCGCTCGTCGAGGCGGACGTCTTCCGTCGCTACGGCCTTCTCGAGAAGGCGCTCGACCAGCTCCTCCCCTGGATCGACAAGGCGCCCGGGAACCTGAAGGTCCGGGAGCGGCTGTTCGAGATCACGCTCGAGCAGGGAAATCGAGAGGCCGCCCGCGTCCACGGCCTCTTCCTCGCGGAGGCTTACGAGGCCGTCGGTCGGGACGACCGGATTCGCGGCCTCGAGGGGCTCCTGGGCGAGCCGCTTCGGCCCGCGACGGACGTCCCGCCCGCCGTCGTCGTCGAGGGCCCGGCCGAGCCGCTTCCCGAATCGTTCGAGGGCGAGGGGGAGCCCGAGCTCGAGCCGTCGCCAGCCGGCGAGGCTGCCCAGCCGCCTCACTCGGCGAGCGAGGGCTTCGGCTCGATCGAGGCCGCCGTCCCTGTGCTCGAGATGGCGGAGGTCGACGAGCCCCTCACGGAGATCCTCGCCGGTCCCATCCGGCTTCCCGGTGAGAGCGTCCCCGTTCCGGACCTGGAGCCCGGCGTTCCCGCGGTCTCCGACGAGCCGTCGTGGGAAGGGGAGTCGGCTCCGCAGGCGGGACCTTCTCTGGAGGAGGAGCCTTCGTTCGAGGCCGCCCCCGCCGTCGAGCCGTCGCTTTCCGTTTCTCCGGCGACCGACGTCGACGCGTCGCTCGAGATCGAGGAGCCGGTCGCCCCGTCCGCGCCGCTCCCGCTCCCGGAGCTCTCGGCCGAGCCCGAGGAGGTTGCTCCGGCGGAGGCGGTCGAACCTCCCGGGGTCGCGGTCGACGTTCCCGTCGACGCCCCGCCCGAAGAGGCCGTGGCGGGCCTTCCCGGGCCCGCCGACGTTCCGGGCCTCGAGGAGGCTCCGCACCTCCCCTCCGGGCGGCCCGCGCTCACGGGGCCACGAACGAAGCTCTCCGCGGAGGCGCTGCTCGGCCTGGACCGGGCCGCGCGTCCGGGCGCGGCGAAGAAGGTCCGTGCGGTCCGCCCCGAAGACGTCGAGCTGGACCTTCTCGGGAAGAGGGAGAAGCCGAAGTCGAAGGCCCCGAAGGCGAGCCGGACGGACGTCGTCCTGCCGGACGACCTGCTGCAGTCCCTGGGCAAGCGACCCCATGTCCCGACCGTCGCCGAGGAGGCCGGGAGCGTCCCGCTCGTTCCGAAGGCGACCGCGGTTCCAGAGATCCCGGGCGTCTCGGTTCCGGCCGCTCTCGGCCCGTCCGCCGAGGGCGCCGCGCCCGCGAGACCTGAAGCCGAAGCGCCGGTCGACGCCGAAGCGCTCGCGGGAGCGCCGGCCGTGGAGGCCGGAGCGGAGCCGGAGCGCGACGAGCTCGCGATGACCGGATCGGGCGGCCCGGCCCTCGACGAGGTTTCCGCCGAGGAGCCCGAGGCCGCAACCCCGGAGGCGCCGCCGGCGGGCGTCGAGCCCGCGGAGGTCG
>JAKPXO010000199.1 GCA_029567505.1 Acidobacteriota bacterium | reverse complement strand
CTGGGCCGCGACGACGGCCTGGAGGTACTTCTCGTCGAGGACGCCGCCGACGGAGCGGCCGTCGTCCTCGATCGACTCGACGTTCAGCTTCAGGTTCGCGTTGTTCCCCTTGATGAAGTAGTGGAGCCCGCCGGTGAGGATCGTGAGCTTGTTGTCGGTGGCGGATTCCTTGTTCCGGTCGAACTGCTCGTAGCGGGCGGCGAGCTGGAACCTCTTCGCGAAGGTGTAGAGGACGGTCCCGTACCAGCCGTTCCGCTTCAGCTTCGTCACGACGCCGCCGGAGGCCTGCTCGTCGCGCCCCTCGGCGTATTCGAAGCGGAAGCCGAGGGGGAGCTCTTCGGTCCCCTCCCAGCGGACGTGCGCGGCGTAGCGCTCGCGGCCGAGGTGGGCGGCGCCCTCTCCGGCGCTGTAGCCGCCCGAGGCCCCGACGACGAGCCCCTTCGTCGGCTTCACGTCGAGGCGGGCGTTGAAGTTGAGGGCGTCGTTGTTGTCGTTGTTGTTGAGCGTCGTCCCCTGGGTGACCGAGACGCCGGTCGTCACCATCGGGCTCCAGTTGGCCTTCCAGAAGAGGCCGAGCTCGCGCTTGTCGGCGAACTGGCGGGCGACGACGGAGCGCTCGGCGAAGTCGAGGGCCGAGGAGGAGCGGTTCCCTTCCTCCATGAGCCAGACCTTCTTCTGCCCCAGCTGGAGGTCGTGGCCCTTGAGGCCCAAGTAGGAGATGGCGAAGTCCTGGAGGATCTTGCCGTCGGCGCCCGAGGTGACGCTCGGGCTCTTCGTCGGGTCGATCATGACCTCGAAGCCCCACTCCTTCGTCACCTTGCCCGAGAGCTTGATCTCGGCGCGGCGAAGGCGGAACGTGTTGACGCCGGTGGAGTTGCCGAGCTGGCTCGAGCCGCTCCCGGTTGCCGAGTCGTCCATGACGTACCAGCCCTGGAGGAGGCCGCTGAACTTCAGCTCGCCGTCCCCGATCTTGAGGGTCGTGGGCGGGACCGGCTTCGGAGGCTTCGGCGCGGAATAGGGACGGACCTCGGGCTCCTTGCCGTGCTTGAAGACGTAGAGGTCGAGGGCCGCGTCGTTGTCGAAGACGACCGTCTCGCCGTTCGGGCCGAAGCCGATCTTCGTGATCGACTTCCCGAGCTCGCCCGAGCCTTCCCAGGCCTTGAACTCGTTCGGGTCGTTGAAGACGTAGATCCGGCCGTCCTTCGCGACCTCCTTGTACCAGAGGAGGTTCACCTGGGCCGGGGCGGTGCCGGCGAGGAGCAGAATGCCTGCGAGGGCGAATCCCGCGAGGCGTCGAAGCATGCGATCCATTCCGTCTCTCCTTTCGGGTCTCTCCAAAGCGCGGCGAGTCTCGGGGGCGCGTCGGAGGGTCCCGTGGAGGCGGAATGAAGGTCGTGTAAAGAGACGCGCCGCGCGGGGCGCGGCTTCATACGGAATTTACCTGGCCGTAACAACGTCCCGGCCGCCCTCGGGAAGACTCCCCGTCGGTTTGGAATCCCGAAGGAGGAATCTGATGAAGAAGACCGCCACACTCGCCGCCGCCGTGCTGCTCGCCGGCACGGCCGCCGCGCAGACGATCCAGGTCGACCCGGCGATCAAGCCCTACAAGGCCGTTGCCGGGGTCTCGGGGAACGTCAGCTCGATCGGCTCCGATTCGCTGAACAACCTGATGACGCTCTGGGCCGAGAAGTTCAACAAGATGTACCCGAACGTAAAGATCCAGATCGAGGGGAAGGGCTCCTCGACGGCTCCGCCGGCGCTCATCTCGGCCACCGCCCAGCTCGGGCCGATGTCCCGCGCCATGAAGGGGAGCGAGATCGACGAGTTCGAGAAGAAGTTCGGCTACAAGCCGACGCAGGTCCGCGTCGCCGTGGACGCGCTCGCCGTCTTCGTCAACAAGGACAATCCCGTCGCCTGCCTGACGATGCCGCAGGTCGACGCCGCCTTCTCGAAGTCCCGGCGGGCCGGCTACAAGGAGAACGTCAAGACCTGGGGCCAGCTCGGCCTGACGGGCGACTGGGCGAATCGCCCGGTCAGCCTCTTCGGCCGCAACTCGGCCTCGGGCACGTACGGCTTCTTCAAGGAGCACGTCCTGAAGAACGGCGACTACAAGGACGAGGTGAAGGAGCAGCCCGGCTCGGCATCCGTCGTGCAGGGCGTCACCGTCGACCGGTTCGCGATGGGCTACTCCGGCATCGGCTACGCGACGGCGGGCGTCAAGGCGCTCCCGCTCGCGGCGAAGCAGGGCGACACGTGCCACCCGGCGACGCCCGAGGAGGCCTACTCCGGCAACTACCCGCTCGCGCGCTTCCTCTACGTCTACGTCAACAAGGCCCCCGGCAAGCCGCTCGACCCGATCGTCGGGGAGTTCCTCAAGCTCGTCCTCTCGAGGGACGGCCAGGAGGTCGTCGTCAAGGACGGCTACTTCCCGCTCCCGGCGAAGATCGAGCAGGAAGAGCTCGCCAAGCTCCTGAAGTAGAGGACCGGACGTGCCCGCCACGACCGAGAGCGTCGCCGCAGGACGGCCCCCGGCGTCCGCGAGGACGACGGGGGCGGCCCGCCCGCTCGGGCGGCGGCTCCTCGCGGATCGCTTCGCCGCCCGGTTCGTCACGCTCTCGGGCGTGGCGATCATCGCGGCGATCCTCGCGATCCTCTTCGTGATCGTGGCGGTCGTCCGGCCTCTCTTCGTTCCGCCATCCGCCCGGGCGGTCCCGGCCGGGAGCCTCCCGGACGGGACCGTCCCTCTCGCCCTCTCCGTCGACGAGTACCGCGAGGAGGCGTTCGTCGCGACGAAGGCGGGGCTCGTCGGTCTCCCGGTCGCCGGAGGAGAGGTCTTCACGCGGGATCTCCCGGCGCTCGGCAGCGCGACGGTCGTGAAGGCGGGCGCCCCGGAGCCCGAGCTGATCGTTCTCGGCCTCTCGGACGGGCGGCTCTACCCCGTGGAGGTCTCGACGGAGGTCGCGTACGAGGACGGCCGGCGGCGGGTGACGCCGGTCGTCCGCCCCGGGGAGCCGGTGACGGTCACTCCCGACGGGAAG
>JAKPXO010000197.1 GCA_029567505.1 Acidobacteriota bacterium | reverse complement strand
AGCTGCGAGAAGTACCTGCGGTGGAGGTAGAGCCCCGCGTCGACGCGATAGCCCATGACGGCGCGGATCGTCGTCTCGACGACGCCGCCGGGGACGGGAGCCTGCAGGACGACCCTGTCGCCGACCTTCCACCCGAGCTTCTCGGCGAGGAGCGGCCCGACGAGCGCGCCCGTCGGGTCGTCGACCCACGCCTTCGCCTGGTCGGCCGGCACCTCGGCCTCCATGTAGACGCGGAGCATCGGTTCCGGGGGCGCCGACTGGATCGGGACCTGGTTCTCGGGGCGGGCATCCCGGTAGAAGCCGACGAGGAAGTCGAACGGGACGACGGTGTCGACCCCGGGCGTCGCCTCGATCTTCGCCATGTAGGACATCGGGAGCTTTTCGAAGAAGGAGCTCTTCGCCGTCACGATCATCCGCTGCGCCATGTGGGGCGACCACTCCTTTCGGAGGGCCGACGACAGGAGCAGCAGGAAGCCGAGGAGGCCGATGGAGAACGCGAACGCTCCGGCCGTGAGGGACGCCCGCAGGGGCCTCGCGCGGAGGTGACGGAGGACGTAGCCGGCGAAGGTCAACGAGTGAGTCTACGTCGGGCCGGCCGCCGGGTTTCCCGCCCCGGAGACCTTCGCGAGGCGCCCGTCCGCTATCATGCCCGATCGCGGCCCGATGCGTTCCCTCCTCGTCCCCCTCCTCGCCGTCCCGGCGCTCCTCGCGGCCCCGCCGACGGCCGACGTGTCTCCCCTCCGTATCACGGAGCTGAGCGTCTGCCGGGAGATCGTCGACCGGGGGTGCGAGAGCGAGGGGCGGACGTTCGGACCCGACGTGGAGAGCGTCGCCGTCCTGACGAGGGTGGAGGGGGCGACCGGCGAGGCGTTCGTCTTCCACGTCTGGTCCTTCGAGGCGAAGGAGGTCCAGCGCGTTCGTCTCCCCGTGCGCGCGGCCGTCTACCGGACCTGGTCGAAGAAGAGCGTGAAGGGGCAGCCGGGACGCTGGAAGGTGGAGGTCCTCGACCCGATCGGGCGTTCCCTCGGCGTCGTCGACTTCGCCGTCCAGCCCCCGAAGATCGACTGACCCGTCCCGGTCTTCCCGGTCGTCGCGGGCTCCGCCGTGCGCCTTGACGTTCGCCGAGCCCCCCGGCTACCGTGCCGGAGGCCGGGAGGCTAGCTCAGCGGCAGAGCGCCTGCTTTACACGCAGGTGGTCGGGGGTTCGATCCCCTCGCCTCCCACCATCCGAAACGCTCACGGCAGAGGACTTAGAAGCCTCACCCGGAGCGGTACCGGTCGCGGCGAGGGGCTCAGTGTTCATTCCGGAGTTCATTCGGGAGCCGGAGAGCGCCTCGACGATCGCGTTCATCGCCTCGTCGGACGGCTTCGCGTAGCGCTCGCTCATCCGGGTCGACGTGTGGCCGAGGGCCTTGGAGATGACCTGGATCGACACGCCCCTCGAGGCGAGCTTCGAGGCCCAAGTGTGGCGGAGGTCATGGAACCGGAGGCGGCGCTTGATGCCGGCGATTCGCTTCGCCAGGACGAACGCCCGCTCGAGGCGCTTCTCGCTGATCTCGGTCCCATCCTCGTTCAGGAAGACGCCCTCGGAGAACGGGGCCGCCTTGCGACGCTCCTTCAGCGCGGCGGCGCACGCGGGGGAGAGGGGGATGACGGCCTCCCGCTTCGTCTTCGACATCGTGAGCCGGATCCGGCCGGCCTTCAGGTCGACGGACGCCCAGCGGAGGCCGAGGAGGTCGCCGCGACGGAGGCCCGTCTCGAGGGCGACGACGAAGAGGGGGCGGAGCTCGCGGAAGCGCTCCCGGTGGAACGCGACGGCGCGGGGATCGAGGGGAGGCTTCGCCTGGCGGCCCGGCTGCCGCTGCCGCATGTCCTCGAGCCACGCGACCTCATCCTCGCGGTAGGCCTCCTCGACGTGCGCCGCGAACGCCGCCTCGTCGTCGAAGGCTGCGAGGAAGCGAGCCTCCTCCTCGTCGGACATCTCGAGGCGGAGGAGCTCCTCCTTCTGGAGGGGGAGCCGGCCCTTGATCGGGTAGACCTCGAGGACCTCGCGGGCGACGGCGTCCCGGAGGAACTTCCGGAGGACGCTCAGGGCGCCGTTGATCGAGCCCGGGGCGTAGGCCTCGGCGCGGAGTCGGCCGACGAGGTCGCGGACGACCGCGAGGTTGAGGGCCTTCATGGGGACGTCGCCGAGGAACGGGAGGAGGCGCGCCTTCATCGCGTTCTCGACGGACTCCGCGCCGGCCTTCGAGAGCGAGAGCCTCATGGTCGGCCAGTGCGCGGCGTAATAGGCCCGGAGGGTGAGGGGAGCGGCGGGCGTCGGCGGGGGAGCGAGGACCTCCTCGCGGAAGCGCTTCCACTCCTCGAGGGCGACGTCGCGGGTGAGGGGGACCGGGACACCGTCCCGGACCACCTGTCCGACGATCGTCTTCCGGCGCCGTCGGATGGGAACGCTGCCAGGGAGGAGGACCTCGAGGTGCGCCGTCTTCGTCTTCCCGACGTACCGGAAGCCGGGCGTCGAGCTCTTGCGCTGGCCCTTCAGCATCCATCGTCCTCCTCGTCGCCCCTGGCGATCGACTCGAAGGCGGTGGCGGGGAGGCGACGGACTTCGAAGCGGGTGACGGCTTCCACGGTCACGCCTCCCGCCTCTTCTGGGCGAAGTCCGCCTCGGCGCGTTCGACGTGGCGCTTCGCCTCGAGGACGAGCTCGGGGTGGGACCGGAGGAGGTCCGTCACGGCCTCGGGCGTCAGGCCCCGGACGACGTGCCGGACGGCCAGGTCCGCCATGACCTCGGCCATCTCGCCGGCCGGCGTGCCGAGCGCCTCCTGGACCCGGACGACCAGGTCGCTCCGCGCGGCCAGGACCAGGTCGGTCACGTCGTCTTCGCGGCCGTCCGCGGAGAGCCACGCGAGGGCGGAGCCGGCCTCGCGCTGCTCTGGTGATGCCGTGGCGTCCGCGTCGATCGCGACGAGAGGGACGGAGACCCGATCGGGGCGCTTCACGTCACGCCCCCGCCGGCTCGTCCGGCCAGTCGCCCGGGAACGCCGCGTCGGCCTCCCGCTCCCGGTGATAGGCGACCTTCATCGCGCCTTCCATCTCGATCGCGCACGACGTCTCGGTCGCCTGCTCGAGAAACTCCTTCGCCCCGTCCTTCCCCATCGTCGCCTCGGCGAGGAACTCGAACGACCGCCGGCCGTACCCGTTCAGTCCGCACCAGAGCAGGGCCGACGAGAGGAGGTGCCGGACCACCGCCGGCTCATCGAGGCCGGTCAGGCGGACGAGCTCGGCCACGCCCTGCGAGAGCGGGACCGGGAGCGGGACGGGCGCTAGACTCGGGCCGGAGCCCTTCGGGGTTCCGTTCGACCCCTTCGTCGCGCGTGCCGCCAAGCTCTGCGACGTCGGGGTCTTCTTCGTTCTGGGCATCGGTGCCTCCTTCTGCCCGCCTATCGGGGCGGGCTGCCAGGGTCTACTTCGTCCCCCTCTTCACGATCCCGGAGACGGTCATGGGGTTCCACGGCTTCCCGGTTCGGGTCGGGACGGCGTCGGCGTTCAGTTCAGCCGCAACCGCGCGGAGGGAAGCCCCGGCGGCGTGCCGGGCGAGGATCCTCTCGACGATGGGCGTCTCGCTCGCGACGGGCTCGAGGCGGCCGTCGGCGCCGAGCCGGAAGCCGAAGGGGACCGGCCCGATCCATTCGCCCTTCGTCCTCTTCGCGGCGTAGACGAACTTCATCCGCTCGGAGCCGCGGAGGCGCTCGATCTCGGCCACGACCTGGTCGAAGAGCTTCTCCATCGGGCTCTTCTCGGTCTCGTCGAGGACGACGAGCGTCCCGCCGGCCCGCTTCACGGTCACCTTCAGGAAGCCCGCGAGATCGGAGTCGCGCGAGAGCCGGTCGACGTGCTTCACGATGAGGACCGAGGCGCGTCCCTTCCGGATCGCCTCGAGGGCCGCGGAGAGGCCCGGGCGCTTCTCCTCGTCCTTCCCGCCGGAGATCCCGCCGTCCGCCAGGACGTCGACGAGCTCCATCCGGTTCAGGACGGCGTGCCGAATGATCGCGTCCCGCTGGTCCTCGAGGGACCGCCCCTCTGCCGCCTGGGCCTTCGAGGAGACCCGGACGTAGCCGATCGCCTTCGCCCGGGGTGAGGTGCTGAGCCGCTTCGCCATGCCCTGAAGGTAGGTCCTGAAAGCCGGGTTGTCAAGCGGGAGGTCTGTAACTTTACGTTTTCCCTTCGCTCTCACGGCTCCTCCCGCGGTCGAGCCTAGCTGACCAGCTTGGCCGGGATCGGTTCGGCCTCGTCCTCGGCATCGTCGGCCGACGCCGCCCGCGGCGCGGGGGCGCTCGAGGCCTCGAGGCCGGTCCCGCGCCAGTCGTTCACCCATTCGATCCTCAGCGGCCGGTCTACGCCCGGCGTGCCGCCCTCCCGGGCGATCCTCGCCATGAAGTCGGCCAGCGTCGCCGGCGCCCCGTCCGGATCCCGGCCCAGGCGTTCGGCCACGGCGGCGAGCTTCTCGACGATGTCGCTCATCGTCTTCACCGCGGCGACGGCACAGCGGTAGTCCCGCTCTTTCTCGGCCTTCTGCCGGAGCCTCCTGGCGTCCTTCACGCCCTCGCGGAGGAGCCCGAGGAGGTCGTCCGCTCGAGCCACTTCGCGGGCCTCGTGGGCCTTCACGATCGCTCCGGGGAGGTGCTTCTCGAGGTGCCGACGGATCGACGATTCGGCGCAACCGACGCGCGCCGCGATGCGCCGGTTAGGTTCGCCGCTTGCGAGCGCTTCGTCGATCGCGGCCCGGTTCGGCGAGGAGCAGATCGTGCAGACGCGCGCCACGGTCACCTCGAGGAGAAGAGCGCCCGCCCCGGCCGGGGGTCCGTTACCAGCGGCCCTCCGCGACGTCGGCCGAGGAGGTAACGGTCGACGCCGATGGAGCCGGGGGCGGGCGACGGGGAGAGGGTCACGCGGGCCGGTGCGCGGCGCAGAAGAGCGACGGGAGCTCGCGGGCGGAGGCGCAGCGCTGGCCGCCTTCGTCCTCGAAGGCGCAGCGGTAGTGCTCCGGGCAGTAACCGAAGTCGTTCGGCGTGCCCTTGCAGTGCTCCGGGAGCGCACCCGGGGCGGAGGGCGGTTCGAGGGCCTTGCAGACGCTCATTGAGGGCTCCTTTCAGGTCGCGTGCTCGGCGCAGAAGCCGAGGTCGTTGACGGGCGGGTTCTGGCAGTTCGTGGAGATGGCGCCGGGAGAGGCCGGCGGGAGGATGGCGCGGCAGACGTGACAGTTCCGCCAGTCGCGTCGGCCGGGTGGGGACTTCGGCGTGCGGCCGGCGTTCACGACTTCGTATCCGTCCGCGAGGGTCTCTCCACGCGGGAGCGTCACGACGCGCCTCCCGCCGACGGCCAAATCGGGACGTCGAGGTTGAACCGCTCGCGGCCCTCCCCGTGCCCGAGGGCTTCGGAGAGGATCGCCTCGGCGAGCCCGACGCCGAAGGCCCGGGCGTCTCGATCCCCGGCGGTCCGGAGCTGCGAGAGCACGCCGTTCTCCTCCCGGCGGAGTGCTTCGTGCCGCGATAGGGCCGCGGAGAACGCCCGGCCGGCGGAGATGAGGTCCTCGCGGACGCCGGGGAGGCGCTCCTCGGCGGCGGCG
>JAKPXO010000185.1 GCA_029567505.1 Acidobacteriota bacterium | reverse complement strand
CCTCTTCGTCATCGCCGCCGCGCAGCTCAACCGCCTCTGCCTGTACCTCTCGCCCGTCGCCCTCGCGGTCGTCCTCGGATACTCGTACGCGAAGCGGTTCACCGCCGCGGCCCACCTCGTCCTCGGCCTCTCGCTCGCGATCGCCCCCGTCGGAGCGTGGATCGCGGTGACCGGGGCCTTCGCGCTCGCGCCGGTCCTCCTCGGCCTCGCGGTCGTCTTCTGGGTCGCCGGCTTCGACGTCATCTACAGCCTCCAGGACGAGGAGTTCGACAGGCGGGAAGGCCTCCGCTCGATCCCCGCCCGCTTCGGCGCGCCGCGGGCGCTCCAGATCGCGCGCCTCTTCCACGGGGCGACGCTCGTCCTCTTCTACGCCGTCTTCCTCGCCGTCGACGGCGGCTGGCTCTTCGGCGGGGCGGTCGTCGTCGCGGGCGCCTTCCTCGTGCGGCAGCACAGGCTCGTCTCCCCGGGGGACCTCACCCGGGTCGACGCCGCCTTCTTCACCGCGAACGGCTGGCTCTCCGTCGCCTTCCTTCTTCTCGGCGCGGCCGACGTCCTCCTGCGGTAACCTCTCGGCTCCGTGGGCGCCCCGAACGCCGAAAAGTTCCCGCTGAGGCACATCGCGATCGAAGGGCCGATCGGCGTCGGGAAGACCTCGCTCGCCGGTCTCCTCGCGAAGCGCTTCTCCGGCACGCAGTTCCTGGAGGACGTGAAGAACCCCTTCCTTCCCGACTTCTACGAAGGGAAGAAAGGGGCCGCGTTCCAGGCGCAGATCTACTTCCTGCTCTCGCGCTACGGCCAGCAGCAGGAGATCGCGCAGATGGACCTCTTCAAGGAGCTCGTCGTCGCGGACTACACCTTCGCGAAAGACAAGATCTTCGCGAACCTGACCCTCAGCGACGAGGAGATGCGCCTCTACGAGAAGGTCTGGCAGCCGCTCTCCGAGGCGCTCCCGAAGCCCGACCTCGTCATCCACCTGACGGCGACGGTCGAGAACTGCCTCGCGCGCATCAAGCTCCGGGGACGCTCGTTCGAGAAGTCGATCACGGCCGACTACCTGAAGCAGCTCACCGAGGCCTACAACTACTTCTTCCACCACTACCGCGAGACGCCGCTTCTCGTGGTCGACACGAACCAGATAGACTTCGTGAAGCGGAAGGACGACCTGGAGGACCTGATCCGCCAGATCACCCGTCCGTTCCGCGGGACCCAGTTCTACGTGCCGCGCGGATCCCGGTAGGGACCGCGACGGCGGACACGGAAGGCGCGAGAAGGGCCGGACCCGGCAGAGCGGACGATCCCGAGAGGGACGGCCGACCCCCGCCGAGAGAAAGGCTCTCCCGTAACGCCGCGCGCGCGGGCTCCTGCTCCGCTCGTCGCCTCCCGTGCGGGAGGTTGCCATGGCCGAAAGAACCACCGGACCGGCGACGGGAGCCGCGAGCCCCGGAACGCCCAGCCCGATCCGCCTCACCGCCCCGGCGATCCGGGCGCTCAAGGGGCGCCGGAAGATCGCCGCCCTCACCGCCTACGACGCCCCGACGGCGGCCCTCCTCGACGCGGCCGGCGTCGACCTCCTCCTCGTCGGCGACTCGATCGAGATGGTCGTCTACGGCGCGGCCGACACGCTCGGAGCGACGCTCGAGAGGATGGTCGCGCACGCGCGCGCCGTCTCCGGGTCGGCGAAGCGGGCGCTCGTCGTCGGCGACCTGCCGTACCTCACCTACCACACGACCCCGGAAGAGGCCGTGCGCAACGCGGCCCGATTCGTCGTCGAGGGGGGCTGCCGCGCCGTGAAGCTCGAAGGGGGCTCGCAGCGTCTCCCGGTGATCAAGGCGATCCTCGCGGCCGAGATCCCGGTCATGGGGCACCTCGGCCTGACACCGCAGTCGGTCCACGCCCTCGGGGGATTCAAGGTCCAGGGGCGCCGCGCCACGGAGGCCCGCCGCCTCCTCGACGAGGCGAAGAAGCTCGCCGACGCCGGCGTCTTCGCGCTCGTCCTCGAGTGCGTCCCCGGCGAGCTCGCCGCGCGGATCACCGAGGCGATCCCGATCCCGACGATCGGCATCGGCGCCGGCGCGGGCTGCGACGGCCAGGTCCTCGTCCTCCACGACCTCGTCGGACTCGCGGCGCCCGGCGTGCGCGTTCCCCGATTCGTCCGCCGCTATGCCGACGTCGGGGCCGTCATCCGCGACGCCGCCGCCGCGTACGTCGCCGACGTGCGGAGCGGCGCCTTCCCGTCCGAAGCCGAGTCGTTCGCCGCGGAGCCGGGCGAAGCGCCGCCGGTCGCGCTCTACGCCGCGGGGGAGGGGCGGCGATGAAGAGGGTCGCCACCGTCCCCGACCTCCGCTCCGCCGTCGCCTCCTTCCGCGAGAAGGGGCAGCGCGTCGCCTTCGTCCCGACGATGGGCGCGCTCCACGCGGGGCATCTCGCCCTCGTCGAGCAGGCGCGCCGCGTTGCCGGGAAGGTCGTCGTCTCGATCTTCGTCAACCCGAAGCAGTTCGGGCCCGGAGAGGACTTCGACCGCTACCCGCGCGACCTCGAAGCCGACGCGGAGAAGCTCCGCGAGGCGGGGGCCGACCTCCTCTTCGCCCCGGCGGTCGACGTGATGTACCCGCCCGGCTTCGCCACGACCGTCCACGTCGCGGGCGTCTCCGAGGGGATGGAGGGGGCCCGCCGTCCCGGGCACTTCGACGGCGTCGCCACGGTCGTCGCCCGCCTCCTCGGCCTCGTCCTCCCCGACGTCGCCGTCTTCGGCCAGAAGGACGCCCAGCAGTGCGCCGTCGTCATGCGCCTCGTCTCTGACCTCGGCCTCCCGGTGGAGGTCCTCGTCGCCCCGACGGTCCGCGAGAGCGACGGCCTCGCGATGTCCTCCCGCAACGCCTACCTCTCCCCGGAGGAGCGGAAGGCCGCTCCTGCCCTCTTCCGCGCCCTCCTCGCGACGCAGCTCGTCCACGAGATCGGCGAGCGGAAGGCGGAGAAGCTCCTCGCGGCCTTCCGGACGGCGATCTCCGCCGAGCCGCGCCTCGAGCTCGACTCGGTCGACCTCGTCGACGCCGCCACGATGCGGCCCGTCGAGAAGGTCGACCGCCCCGTCCTCCTCGCCGCGGCTGTCCGCGTCGGTCGCACCCGCCTCATCGACAACGTCGTCTTCGGAGGGTGACCGTGAAGCTCACGATGCTCAAGGCCAAGATCCACCGGGCGACCGTCACCCGGGCCCACCTCGACTACGAGGGCTCCGTCACGATCGACCAGACCCTCCTCGAGGCGGCCGGCATACTCCCGTACGAACGGGTGGAGATCTACAACGTCACCCGCGGCTCCCGCCTCGCCACCTACGCCATCGAGGGGGAGGCCGGCTCCGGGGCGATCGAGATCAACGGGGCGGCGGCCCACCTCGCCGGGCCGGGAGACCTCGTCATCCTGGCCGCCTACTGCGAGATGAGCCCCGAGGAAGCCCCCCACCACCGCCCACGTCTCGTCTTCGTCGACAGTCGCAACCGCATCTCAGAAACGAAGCACGCCGAGTCCCCCCACACCCTTCCGGCCGGCGTTCGGTGAGGCGGGATGTCACTTTCCGCTTGAATTCCCTTGCGGCACCCATCTAAAGTCCGCAATAGCCCGTGGTCTTCCTTGGTCCCACCCCAGGAATCCTCGATCGGCTCCAGGATTTATCGCGTTTGAGGAGGATTCAGTCCATTCCCAGTCACAGGGGTCCCGCAGGGGACACGACCCCGCCGAAGCCTCCCGAAGTCCCGGAGCCGGTAAACAGTTCCCCACGTTCCTCGAGTGCGGGCTCTGATGGTGTGCGCCTCGGAGTCCCGTCCCACGTTCGCTCGATCTCCTGAGACCAGGAGACCACGGAGTTAGAAAAGGTATGTACACCGACAAGTCCATCGCCTGCATCGATTGCGGCGCCCCCTTCACCTTCACGGCCAACGAGCAGGAGTTCTACGCGCAGAAGGGTTTCTCCAACGAGCCCAAGCGCTGCAAGATCTGCCGCGACAAGCGGAAGAACTCCGGCATGGGCGACGGCGGCTCCCGCCAGCTGTACAGCGTCACCTGCGACGCGTGCGGCAAGCCGACCCAGGTTCCGTTCAACCCGACGAACGGCAAGCCGGTCTACTGCCGCGATTGCTACCGCGATCGCCGCACCGGCATGGGCCGCTGATCGCCGGGCGATAGACGAGATCCACGGGCTTACGCGGGGGCGGGCTTCGGCCCGCCCTCGTCGTTTGTGGACGCCCCTCGACGCCGCCCCGCGGCCGGGTGACACTCGGGCCGGGAGGCGCCCCGATGAGCGAGACGACGACGGCCGGCCTCGGCACCCTCTGCGTCCACGCCGGGCAGGAGCCGGACCCCGTCACCGGGGCGGTCACCGTCCCGATCTACCCCACCTCCACCTACGCCCAGGACGCGCTCGGCGCCCCGCGGGCCGGCTTCGAGTACGCGCGCTCGAAGAACCCGACCCGCACTGCGCTCGAGACGCTCCTCGCCGCCCTCGAAGGGGGCGCCGCCGCCCACGCCTTCGCCTCCGGCCAGGCGGCGCTCGCGTCCTTCGCCTCAGCCCACCTCGCGGCCGGAGATCACGTCGTCGTCAGCCGCGCGAGCTACGGCGGCACCTTCCGCTTCTTCACGAAGGTCCTCGCGGGCTTCGGCGTCTCCTTCTCGTGGGTCGACACGACCGACCTCGACGCGACCCGCGCGGCGATCACCCCGGCCACGCGCCTCCTCTTCGTCGAGACCCCCGCGAACCCGACGATGGAGCTCTCCGACCTCGCCGCCCTCGCCTCCCTCGCCCGCGAGGCCACCGCCCGCCTCGGCGCGAAGGTCCGCCTCGCCGTCGACAACACCTTCGCCTCGCCCCTCTTCCAGCGCCCGCTCGCCCTCGGCGCCGACGCCGTCCTCCACTCCACGACAAAGTACCTGAACGGCCACTCCGACTCCCTCGGCGGCGCCGTCGTCTCCGCGACCGCCGAGGACGGCGCCCGCGTCGCGTTCGTCCAGAACGCGGCCGGTGCGATCCTCTCTCCCTTCGACTCCTTCCTCGTCACCCGCGGCATCAAGACCCTCGCCCTCCGGATGCGCGCCCACGACGCGAACGGCCGCGCCGTCGCCGCCTTCCTCGCTTCGCACCCGAAGGTCGCCCGCGTCCTCTACCCCGGCCTCTCCTCCCACCCGCAGCACGCCCTCGCCTCCCGCCAGATGAGCGGCTTCGGCGGGATGCTCTCCCTCGACCTCGGCTCCTACGACGCCGCGAAGCGCTTCCTCGACGCCCTCCGCCTCTTCACCCTCGCCGAGTCGCTCGGCGGCGTCGAGAGCCTCGCCGGCCACCCCGCCACCATGTCCCACGGCAGCCTCCCCCCCGACGAGCGCGCCGCGCGCGGCATCGGCGACGGGCTCGTGAGGCTCTCGTGCGGGATCGAGGAAACCGCGGACCTGATCGGGGACGTGGAGGAGGGGCTCGCGGACGTGTGAACGGGCGGAGGCGCGGAAGCGGAGTGCTGTTCGGTGCGGACTCTCATTCGGTCCTCCGTCCCCGACACCGTTCAACGGAATCCGGGAGCGATCTCCATCAGGAGCGCATCCACGAAGGACGGGTCCACGTCGGCCGGAAGCGGCGAATGCGCGGCCGCGGCCTCCATTCGGGCCTGGAGCTCCGTGGAGAGCACGAGGAGCTGATCGTAGGAGAGGGAGCCGTCACGGATCGACGCCAGCTCCTCGGAGTCGGGCCTGCGAACTCGCAGGTCGCCCGTCTCGAGGACCTCGAGGCCGGTGCGCATGAGGCGAACGAGGTGCATGGCGTGCTTCGTGTCGTAACCGTGCCGCCGCTCCAGCTCGGCGCGCGCCGGGTTCCGCCAGGCGGCCCACGTCCGGTACGAGTCCCAGTGCTTCATCGCGGAGCGGTACTTCCGCTCCGCCTCGAGCGCGGCCGCGACCTCCGGCGGGAGGTGGAGCGAAGCGGTCGCGACGGCGCGAAGGCGCCCGTCGAGCTCCAACGGCCCGGCCTCGAGAAAGTCCTGCCAGAAAGCCCGGAGCTTCTCCTCCAGCTCGAGGCGAAGGCTCTTCGGCATCTCGACGGTGTCGAGGCCCCAGGAGCGGAGCTTCTCGGCGACGCCCCGCTCGATCCGGTCGCGGTCATCGGCGGAGAGGGTGGCGCCTCCGGGAAGCCCGAACTCCTCGCGCGTCGGCTTCGCCTTCGGAGGCCGGAGGAGCCAGGAGCGGTGTGTCCCGATCCGCTTCAGCTGGGCCAGCGCGTAGCCGAGGTACGTCTGCCTCACCTTCTGCGAGAGGAAGCGGTGCCGGTCGCGGTGGATTCGCTCCCAGGCGGGCGTCTCGTACATCCAGTCCCGCACGTCGGCGAAGAGCACCTCGAGGGCGTTCGGGTTGGCGGAGGCGCAGAGCGAGAGGAACTTCCCGACGTCGAGGAGCACGCTCTCGGTCTTCACGGAGAGCGCGACCGAGGCGGACGGGTGAGCCTGCAGGCGGGTATGGAGAGCGGCCCCGACGGCGCCGTCGAGCGCGCACTCGTGCTGCTCGATCGTCCGAAAAAGGGAGAGTCGCCGCGCGAGTGGCGCGACGAAGACGCCCCGGAGGTCGACGTCCGACCCCTCGCGCGCGGTGCCGTGCGCCTGGCTTCCGGCGAGCGCGACGAAGAGGACGGTCCCGTCGAGGCCGGCCGTCATCGCGGCCGCGGCCACGGGACGGGCCGTCCCGGGCAGTTGCCGTGCTCGGCCCCGGGCCTGCGGGCGAGCCAGGCCTCCACGGCTTCCTCCGGTTCGGCGTCGGAGGCTTCCGGATTCCGACGCCGGAACGACTGCCGCACCATCTCCTCCGCGAGCGCGAAGAGCTCGAACGCGATCCGGAGTTGCTCTGCCGGAGTCTCGGTGCGGGTGTCGTCCACCGGGTAAATTCTAGGGCGCGGGCCTTTCCGAAGGGCCGGCGGGCCGAGGCGCGCGGTCCGCGTCCGGGTCCGTCGCGAGCCGCAGCCGGACGACGAGGTCCTCGAGAGCGGCCGCCGTCGTCGGCTCCTCGGGGAGGGTGCTCTTCGCGTGGGCCTCGTGGAGCGCCTCCTCGAGGCCGTCGAGCCGCCGCCCGTGCTCCTCGGCTTCGCCGGGGCCGAGGGCCATCGCCTCGGCGCCGGCGCGTTTCCGGTCGGCGAGCTCCGAGAGGCCATCGACCGGGACGGCTTCCGCGAGCGAAGGGAGGTCGGCCACGATCTCGCCCGTGCGCATCGCGTGGATGCCGGAGAGGAGGACGCGGTACGCGTAGAGGAGGTGCTTCACCGTCGGGTCGGGCTCGGCGAGGCGCTGCCGCCGGCCGCGGGCGAAGCCGAGGTAGTGGCGCACCGTCGGCCGGGTCACGCAGCCGCGCGCCAGCTCGCGCAGCTCCTCGAAGGCCGGCGTCGCGACGACGACGAGCGGCGAGAAGAGCTGCTCGAGCGCGTAGCCGTTGTGGCTCGTGAGCATCCGGGCGAACTTGCGAAGGTCGTGCGCGACCCAGTCGAGGTCGACCGGGCTCTTCTCGGTCACCGTGATCGTCTCGGCAGCGGGGCGGAGCCCGAGGACGTCGCGCAGCGGCAGCAGGAACGCGCCGCGCAGGTCGACGTCGCTGTCGGGCGAGGCGAAGCCGTAGAGGTGCGCCCCGCTCACCGTCGCGAAGACGGGCGCCGGGCCGCGGCGCACGACCATCTCGAGCCAGGGGCGCTCGAGGAGGAGCCAGGTTGCTTTCAGCTGGTCGGCCTTCACGTGTCGCCCTCCGCTCCTCCGAGTCTGCCCGCCGCCTCGCCCTTCGGGAAAGGGCCTCGGCGTTTCGCGTCGCGGCGTGCGGGACCCGCAGGAGCGGGCGCCACCGCGTCCCACGGCATCGCCCAGTCGCTCTCCGAGAGGGGCTCGAGCTTCTCGCACGGAGCGACGACGAGGCCTCGGGCCACTCTCAGCTTCGGGTAGGTCTTCCGGAACGCGGTGATCCCCGTGGTGTCGCCGTGGGACGGGCGGCTCGCGGCCTTGACCTCGATCGGGAAGAACGTCCCGTCCCGCTCGAGAAGGAGATCGACCTCGGCGCCCGCACCCGTGCGCCAGTGGTGGACGACCGGGCGAGGCGACATCAGGGACACCGCCTTGCAGATCTCCGCGTAGACGGCGGCCTCGAAGAGGGCGCCCCAGGCCGGGCGGCTCGCGACGGCGTTCGGTGTCGAGATGGCGAGCGCGTGGCAGGCGAAGCCGGTGTCAGCGACGTAGCCCTTCGCCTTCGACGCGACCCTCTTCCCGGTGTTCCCGGAGAAGGCGGGAAGCTCGAACCACTGGAACGTCGCCTTCAGAATCCCGAGCCACCGCTCGGCCGTCCGAGGCGCAACGCCGATCTCGCGCCCGAGCTGGCTGCGGTTCAGCTCCTGGCCGGTGAGCGCCGCGACGAGCCGGACGAACGTCCCGAATTGCTGCCAGTCGGCCACCTCGGCGAGGAGGCGGGCGTCGCGTTCGACGTAGGTCCTCTGGTAGGCAAGGCGGAAGTCGGGAATCGTATCGAGGGGAAGGAAGCGGGCCTCCGGCAGGGAGCCCCTCCAGATGCGCTCGAAGAGGGCGACCTCTCCGCCGAGCCGTCGGACGCCTCGATCGGCGACGGACTCGGGAGACTCCAGCCACGCGTCGAGCCAGTGCTTCTCGGCCGTCGCCTCGAGGGACTCCCGGAGTGAGAAGCCGTCGAGGTCGAGGAAGGCCGCGCGGCCCGCGAGGCTCTCGGCGACGGTGGCGAGAACGCCCCACTGCTGCGACCCGGTGAGGACGTAGCGTCCCGGGCTCCAGTCCCGGTCGATGCGCCGCTCGAGCGAGGGGAGAAGCACGGGCGCGTACTGCACCTCGTCGAGGACGAGGGGCGTCCTGTGGTTGTCGAGGAAGAGCTCCGGGTCGCGACGGGCGTTCTCCACGTCGACGACGGGGGCGAAGACGACGAAGTCGGTCGCGTCGCGCAGAGCATGTCGAAGGAGCGTGCTCTTGCCCACCTGCCGCGCCCCGGTGACGACGAGGTCGGGGAAGCTCTTCATGAAAGCCGAGAGGCGCTGCTCCGCACCTCGGAGCAGGAACATACCTTGCGTTTTGATCGTAGCGTGCCTGTTTTGCGAGGTATTCGGGCCGCCGTCGGGGCCTGGCACGTTCCCTCTGGTCGCGATCGCGGGCCGGCCCCGCGAGGTAGCGGCGCTCCCACGGAGGATCCTCCCGGGCCAGGCCCTCGGCGACAAGGGTGCGTCGCCAGCGGAATCTGCCACCGCGCCCTTCCGTCGCGACATTCTTTGCACTCGGGCGAAATCTGCCGTACCGGCATGGTTCCTACCGGCCGACGGGGACGTCGAGCGCGGGCGTTCCTGCCTAAGCGGACTCGGGCCGCGCCCCGCTCCCCTCCACCACCCACCGCGCATACGCCTCGTCGGCGAAGCTCGCGGGGAAGGCGAGGAGCTCCGGGACCTCGTAGGGGTGGACGGCGCGGAGGAGGTCGCGGAGCTCGGCGGCGGGGCGGGCCGTCTTGATGAGGAGGAGCCACTCGCGTTCGTCCTGCAGCTCGCCCTTCCAGGAGTAGACCGAGCGGACGGGCGCGACGATCGAGACGCAGGCGGCGGCCTTCGTCTCGACGAGGTGGCGGGCGACGCGGGCGGCGTCCTCCTCGGAGCCGACGGTCGTCAGACAGAGCGTCACGGACATGCTCATGGACGGAACGCTATCAGCGGGCGGGCGCAGGCCTCCTTGACCCCCGCGGTAAAATGAAGGCGATCACGGGGGCGACCCGGTTTCGACGGGGCATCTCGCGATCGAGGAGCACGCCGGGCATGCCGTTTGTCCCGTAAAAACGACGGTAAATAAAAGCTGCCAACGACAGCGAACTCGCTCTCGCGGCTTAATTAACCGCGGGCGGGGCACGGGGAGCCAGCCTGGAGCGCTCCGCCGCCCTGTTGAGAGAACCAGGCTGGGACCGAAGCCCGCCACCTGAAGGCGAGGTCCGAGACGTTCCAGGTTGGTCGAAGCGCCTGGTGGTCCCGACCCGGAAGCGCGGCGACGAGAAAAGAAGTCGGGACTGAGCGTGGAGAACCTCGACGTACGGTCGCTTCGGACGGGGGTTCGACTCCCCCCGCCTCCACCATTTCGGGAGTCGCGGCCCGCCGCCGGGAAGCCGGCGGCGGGTCGAGTTCTTCGCGAAACGCCTCTTCGTCCCGTCTCCCCCGGAGGTCCTCAGCCCGCCGGCCGCCTCGCCGGCGCCGGAGCGCCCCCGGGCTTCGCCCCGCCGGGAGGCGGAGCGCCACCCGGCTTCGCCCCGACGGGAGCGGGCGCCGCGGCCGGCGCCGCGGCGGGCGCCGCTTCCGCCGCAGACTCCGTCGGGAGCGGGATGTTGTGCGTGCGGAAGGCGCCGAGGAGCGCGCTCTTGTCGATCGACTTCAGGTAGGCCTCGCGCGGCTCGACGAGACCCTGCTTGACGAGGTCGAGGAGGGACTCGTTCAGGAGGCGCATTCCCTGGGCCTTCGAGGTCTGGAGGACGGACGGGAGCTGGAACGTCTTGCCGTCGCGGATGAGGTTCGCGACGGCGTTGTTCGTCAGGAGGATCTCGAGGGCGGCGATGCGGCCGCCGCCGATCTTCCGGCAGAGCGTCTGCGCGACGACCCCCTTGAGCGAATCGGCGAGCATGACGCGCACCTGCTGCTGCCGGTCGGCGGGGAACTGGTCGACGATCCGGTCGACGGTCGACATCGCGGTCGTGGTGTGGAGCGTGCCGAAGACGAGGTGGCCCGTCTCGGCCGTCTCGATCGCGATGGCGATCGTCTCCAGGTCGCGCATCTCTCCGACGAGGACGATGTCGGGGTCCTCGCGGAGCGCGGCGCGGAGCGCGTCCTTGAACGAGCGGGTGTGGCTCCCGATCTCGCGCTGGTTGACGAGGCATTTCTTGTTCCGGTGGACGAACTCGACCGGGTCCTCGATCGTGATGATGTGGTCGGTGCGCGTCTCGTTGACGTAGTCGACGAGCGCGGCGAGCGTCGTCGACTTGCCCGAGCCGGTCGGCCCGGTGACGAGGACGAGCCCCTTCGAGAGGTCGCCGAGCCTCACGACCGCCTCCGGCAGGTTCAGCTGCTTCGCCGTGAGGATCTCGATCGGGATCTGGCGGAAGACGGCTCCGACGCCGTGCCGGTCGCGGAAGACGTTGACGCGGAAGCGCGCGGCCCCCGGGATCTCGTACGCGAAGTCGGTGTCGTGCCGCTCCATGAACTCGGTCCGGTTCTTCTCGGGGAAGATCGGCGCGAGGAGCTTCTCGACCGCATCGGAGGAGAGGGAGTCGAAATCGGCCTGCGCGGCCATCTCGCCGTGGACGCGGAAGACGGGTCGCGTCCCGGAGGAGAGGTGAACGTCGGAGGCTTTCAGGTCGAGCATCTGCAGGAGGATGCCGTCCAGCGGGCGCGCGGTGGGGGCGACCGGGCGAAGCGAAGGCGCCTCGATCGCCCCGCCGCCCGGGTAGGGGATCTCCTCCGGAGCCGCGCGCCGCGGCGCGGGGGCCGGGGCGGGCGAAGGCGCGCCGGGGAACGCGGCCGAGGGGGCGGCGAGCTCCGGCGGGACGGGGATCGCCTCGGGGGCGGGAGGCTCCGACTCGAGCATCCCGATGGAAGGAGGGGCCTCCGGGACGTTCACCGAGGAAGCGGGCGGCGTGCCGTGCCGCGGACGCCGGACGGCCGAGGCGGACATCCGGTCGGGGCGGCAGAGCATCACGGCCGGCATGGGGCCCACCTGGCCGAAGCGGATCTCGACCGGGTCCTTCCCGGGGCCGGTCGGCCAGGGCATCCGGTGGCGGCTCGCGGCGAGCTCCTCCGGGGTCGATCCCGGCACGAGCTCGGCGACGACGGCGCGGAACGACTCGACGCCGACCGGCTCGCGCCCCACGACGGCCCGCACGTCGCCGCGCGTCATGAACAGCTTCTCGCCCGGGACGATGTAGAGGGCGTCGCCGGTGGTCTGGAGGAGGTTCGCGACGAGGAGGTCGACTCGGGAAGCCATCCGTCGCTGCTCCGTCAGAAGGAGACCCGCGCGATCCGCGAGGTGGCGACGAAGACGAGCTTCGAGCCGACCCCCACGGGAACGAAGCGTCCGGCGAGGTTGAAGACGTCCGACATCCGGCCGTGTCCCTCGAGCGCGGTGGTGGTGAGGACTCCGGAGACCTCCGCGCCCGAGACGAGATGGAGCGTCACGAGGTCGAGCGCCGCCCCCTCCGCCGCGGCGGGCTCGGCGCCCGGGCCGTCGGCCTCGATCGAGACGGTGACGAGCGCGTCGCGCGAGAGGAGGCAGCTTCCCCCGCCGGCCAGGCCGATCGGCAGGAAGCGGCGGTCCTCTTCGAGCAGGACCCGCATCGGCGTCACGCCCCGTTCGCGGTGCGGGTCCGGGAGGAGCCAGAACGTCACGTCGAGCTCGCTGCCGTGGTCGAGCTGGACGGTGGCGGCGCACGGGGTCGTCGTCCTGCGGGGAATG
The DNA here is from genome assembly GCA_029567505.1 of Acidobacteriota bacterium. GTDB lineage: Bacteria > Acidobacteriota > Thermoanaerobaculia > UBA5066 > UBA5066 > UBA5066. Next base: position 413 of record JAKPXO010000185.1, on the reverse strand, counting down.
GTGTCGTTCATGCGAACCTCCGGGGACGCGCCCCGATCTTAGGCGAATCGGCCGGAGGGCCGGCCCGTTTCCGGGCCGTTCCGAGGCGGGAACGCGCGCGCGTAGATAATCGCGGGGCGTGACCCGGCCCGCACTCCTCCCGTGCCTCGCCCTCGCGGCGCTCCTGGCGCTCGTGCCCGCCCGCGCCGCGGACCCGACCGCCACGTTCGTCGCGCCCGGGGGCTCCTCGCTCCTCGTGGCGGCGGCCGACGCCGAGGGAAAGACGTGGCTCTCCGTCCGCGACGTGGCGACCGCCCTCGGCGGGACCCTCGCCCACGAGGCGGCGACCGGCTCGTTCGGGCTGAAGATCGGCGCGCACACGGCCGTCTTCGGCACCGGGACGCCGATCGCCGTCGTCGACACGCGCCTCGTGC
>JAKPXO010000033.1 GCA_029567505.1 Acidobacteriota bacterium | reverse complement strand
TCGTCCGAGCTCGGCCTCGAAGGGGTCCGCCCAGGAAGTCGTCATCGTTCTTCGCATCGAGAAAGCAAGCGGCGGGCCGTACCGCTCGTCATCACGAGAGGATTCTAGTCCAGGAGCGATCGGCATGCGTGTGCTCCGAATAGGATTCGGCACTAATCAGAAATTTCCGAATTTCATACGGCATATGATGGGTATGGGCCGCAATGATGAGGCTTCTCGTTGCGCCCGCGCGGCACGTCGGCGCTCCGGGTGTTCGGTTGGGCGGGCTTGACTTGCGCGAGAATTGCGCCATACTCTCCAGCAGGACCGGTCGGAGCTTCCGAACGAAATTAGGATCTTTGGCGAAAGTGACGAATGAATTATGGCAAATCGTCCAAATCTCACGGAGAGACAGCTGGAGATCGTCGCATTCATTCGGGACTACCGGGCGCGGCGAGGTATCGCGCCAACCCAGCGCGAGATCTGCGAGCACTTCGGCTACTCCTCCTTCGGCACGCTTCAGAAGCACATCCGGCTCCTCCTCGACAAGGGAGTGCTCGTACGCGACTGGAACCAGCGCCGCTCCCTCGACGTGGCCGAAGAGGCCGCCTCGGCTCCCGCGCTCGAAGTCCCCCTCCTCGGCCGGATCGCGGCCGGCAGCCCGATTGAAGTCCTCCCGGGTGACGACCGGCTTCACGTGCCGGAGTCGCTCACGCGCAAAGGGGAGAACTTCGTCCTCCTCGTCAGCGGCGACTCGATGATCGACGAGGGGATCCGGGACGGCGACTGGGTCGTCGTTCATCGGCGGACGAGGGCTGAGAACGGCGAGATGGTCGCGGCGCTCGTGGGCGGGGAGGCGACGCTGAAACGCCTGTATCGGGAAGCCGAGGGCATCGTCCGGCTGCAGCCGTCGAACGAGCGGCTCGCTCCGATCCGTGCCCGGGAAGAGGATGTTCAGGTCCAGGGAATCGTCGTCGGGCTGATGCGCCGGTACTGACGCGGACCCGGCAAGACCGGAGGCCGTCAGGAACGGCAGCCGATCGCGCTCGCCACGGCTGTGCCGGCGCTCACTTGACGGGTTCGTCGGCATGCCCCATATTCCGACCATCCTTAGAGGAACCCTCGCCGTCGCCTGATGTAGGCGCGCGAAAGGCATTTCTCGGCGGAAGACCACAACCTGTTGAAAGATGGAGATTTATGGACCGACGAGATGAAGAACCGATCGAAGCGAGCGAACGGCGCGGCCGGGGAGCAATCCTCCGGCTGGCGGGCGCGGGCTTCGCTTCGATTCTCGCTATCGCCGTTCCGCTGGACGGGAGCGCCGGCGTCAGCGCCGGAGGACCGGTCGCGCCGGCTCCGGACGACGCTCCGGCGCCGACGACGCTGCCGCCCGGATGGCCCGGAGAGACGCCGGACCTCGCGACCCCCCGGCAGCTCGACGTCTGGTCGATCGTCCACGCCGCCTGCCGGAGGCACGGGATCGAGGACGAGGCGGTCACCATGTACCACGTCCTCTGGGAGGAGAGCACCCTGCGGGGGCATGTCAGCTCCCCCTGCGGGCGCTACCACGGCATCGGGCAGTTCACCCTTTCGACGTTCCGGGAGAGCGTTGGAAAGATGCGCCGCCTTCGGCTGATCTGGGGCGACGAGGAGTGGTCGCCATTCGACCCGGTCCAGGCGATCGAGGTGATGGCCTTCATGTGGAGCCGGGGCTACCACGACCACTGGGGGCCGTATCGTCGCGTCGTCCGCAGGCAGGCCCGGGCTCTGGCGGCCGCGAGCCTGAACTGACCGGCCACGTCCCGTCGCGTGGCTCCGGCGGCTCGGTGAGGGCCGGCAGGGTTCACGCGCCGGTCGAGCCGAAGAGAACCATCCCGTAGTCGCCGGTGACCCGGAACCCGAGCGCGAGGTAGGCCCGGCGGGCCGGCTCGTTCTCCCGCTCCGTGAAGAGGACGGCGCGCGAGACCCCCGCCGCGCGGGCGGCGAGGAGCGATCCGGCGACGACGGCCCGCGCGTGGCCCCGCCCGCGCAGCTCCGGCGGCATGAAGACCCCGCCCACCTGGACGACCTCCGGGAGCCGCGCGTTGAAGGCGCTGAAGGCGACGGGGACCCCGGCCCGACGGAGGACGAAGGCGTTCCCTTCCACGACGAGGCGGTCGACCTCCTCGGCGCACGCCGCCGGCAGGCCCTCGCCCGGGACGGCGCCGAGGGTTTCGACGGCGTAGGCGACGCGCCAGTCGACGAGGAGCGACCGGTCCTCGGGGGACGGGGGAGCGCAGGCGACGTCTCCGGTCGAGAGGCCCTCGGGGACGACGAGGCCGTCGAGGGCGAGGGAGAAGAGCTCGGCCTCGTGGTCGAGCGCGGCGGGCGCCCCGTCGAGCCCGAGCGCCGCCCGGGCCGCGACGACCTGCCCCCGGGGGCCCGAAAGGCCGGCGAGAGGGCGGCCGGAAGCGGAGAGCGCCGCGCGGGCGAGCTGGGCGAGGCCCCGCGGGGCCTGGAGAAGGAGAACCCCGTTCCAGCAGTGCGCGGCGACGCCGGCGACGTAAGGGCCGTCGAACGCGGCGACCCAGGTCGCGCTGTAGGCCGCTCCCGTGTCGGCGAGCCCAGCGGCCCGCAGGTTTCCGAGGAGGAAGAGCGACGAATCCGCGTGCGCTCCCAGGAACGCCCGGACGAGAGCCTCGTCGCCCGGTCCGAGGACGCGCGGGGGAACGTTCACGGACGGGGCGCCGGGAGCGTCACGGCCGGTCCGACGAGATGGACGGTCCGGGTCGGGAACGCGAAGCTCGTCCCGGCCTTTTCGACGATCTCGAGGATCCCGATCAGGGCTTCCTGCCGGATGTCCCGGAACTCGTCGAAGCTCGTCGTCTGGAACCAGGCCATCACCTCGACGTCCAGGGAGGAGCCTGCGAAGGCGACGAACCGCACGACGACGGTGTCGGGCCAGATCTTCGGGTGGGCCCGGAGCATCGCCTCGATTCCCGAGACGACCTCGCGCATCTGCGCGGCCGTCGTCCCGTACTCGAGGTTCAGGATCGTGGCGAGGCGGATCCGGTCCCGTTCCGCGAACGTCTCGATCTGCATGTCGGCGAGCTTACCGTTCGGGATCGTGACGAGCGTCCGGTCGAGCGTCCGGAAGCGAGTCGACCGAAGCCCGATCTTCTCCACGGTCCCGAGGACGTCCCCCACCTTGACGAAGTCCCCGACGCGCAGCGGCTGGTCGACGCCGAGCGAGACCGCGCCGAAGAAGTTCTCGACGGTCTTCTGCGCGGCGAACGCGATCGCGACGCCGCCGATGCCGAGGCCGGCGACGACGCTGTTCACCGGGACGCCGAGGGCCGAGAGGCCGGCGAGGAGGCCGACGATGACGACGAGCACCCGGGCGACCTGGACGGCGAAGTGGAGCGAGGAGCGCGCGGCCGAGCTCGCGACGGCCCAGGGGGCGGCGGCCAGGACCTCTCCGGAGACGGTCACGGCGCGGAGGACGGCCCAGAACGCGGCGACGATGGTCCCCGCCTTCAGGGCGGCGACGGCGAAGGCCTCGGCGGGAGCGTAGAGGCCGAGGAACGGGAGCCCGGCCCGGAGCAGGACGAGCGTGAAGGCGAGCGTGAACGGCCCACGCATCTTCAGCAGGAAGGCCTCGTCCCAGGTCGTGGAGCTCCGCGCGGCGAACCGCAACAGCACCTTGCGCAGAGCCCAGCCGAGGAGCTTCCCGCCCCACCAGGCCGGGAGGAGGAGGACCAGCGCCGCGATCCACTGCCACCAGAGCAGCTCCTTCGGGCCCGGGCGGAGGAGAGGCGCGGGGATTCGGTCGAGCAGGCCGCGGTTGTCGAGCCGCTCGTACCAGGCCGGGATGCGGGAGGCCGTCGCCCGGGAGAAGAGCCAGAGCGAGCCGCCGCCGCGCTCCCGCTTCACGAGGCGAATCGGCTCGGGGCGGCCGGTCGGCCCGACGATCTCGCCGATCTGCTCGACGTCTCCGGCGAGGCCGTCGTCCCGGTGGCCCGCGGGAAGGGGGGAGAGCTTCCCGAGGTCGATCCAGATCCTCCGGTCGAGGACGAGCTTCAGCTTGCGGGCGAGCTCGGGGCCGCGCCCAGCCAGCGTGTCGGGCAGATCGAGGAAGCGGGCCGCCTCGTCGAACCGGCCGGACCGCGCGAGGCCGAGGTATTCGGCGACCGTCGCGCGCGGCGAGTCGGGGGCGGCCTCCGGCGCGGGCGCGGGCGCCGGAGCAGCGGGGCCGATGAGCTCGGAGGCGCCGGGGAGGCCTTCGGCCGCCGCCGGGGCCGTGAGGACGAACCCCGCCAGAGAGACGATCAGGAAGAGACGCGTCGCATGCACGCGCCCAATACAGCACGCGGGTCGGGCCGGGTCAAGCCGAGGCCGCCCCGCGCGGTGAGCGGTCATCGCTCGGCGAGCGTCACGACCAGTTCGATCTCCTTCCCGCCGCGGACGAAGGTGGCCCGGACCGCCTGGCCGGGCGCCATCGCACGGAGCCTCTCGGCGTAGTCGCGAAGGCTCGCGACCGGCCGACCTTCGAGCCGAAGGAGGACGTCGCCCGCCGCGACGCCCGCCCTCTCGGCCGGGGACCCGGGGACCACGGAGTCGACCCTTACCCCGGGACCCTCGAACGCGAAGTCGGGGACCGTCCCGAAGCTGACGCGGCGGCCCGGCCTCGACCCCGCGGGACCCGGAGGTACCGGATCCGCGGAGGCGCCGTGCGCCAGGCCTTCCTTCTTCGGGATCGAGACGGCGAGCGGCTGCTCTCGCCCGCCGAGCCAGGAGACGAGCTCCTTCGCGACGGCGGCGACCTTCGCGAGGCCCGGGACGTCGACCTTCTCGGCCGTGTCGGAAGGACGGTGGTAATCGAGGTGCGCCCCGGTGAAGAGCTGGACCGCTGGGATCCCCACCTCCACGAAGCTGACGTGGTCCGAAGACTCGAGCGTCTCGGGGACGGCCTTCGTCTCGACGCCCGTCACCCAGCTCGCGCCGCGGACGGCGTGGATCCACTCGCCGGCCGTTCCGGTGCCGAGGACCTGGAGCTTTCCGGAACCGAGGCGCCCGACCGTGTCGAGGTTCACGGCGGCGAGGGTCTTCTTCGCGTCGCGCGACGACGGCCCGGCGACCCAGCGCTTCGAGCCGAGTCGCCCCGCTTCCTCGCCCGTGACGGCGAGGAAGACGACCGAGCGGCGGGGCTTCTCGTCCTTCAGAGCCCGGGCCAGCTCGAGGAGGACGGCCACGCCGCTCGCGTTGTCGTCGGCGCCGGGATGGACCTGCCCGGCGAACTCGCTCCGCGCGTCCGGCCAGCCGCGACCGAGGTGGTCGTAGTGCGCGACCACGACGACCGACTCCTCCTTCCACGCCGGGTCTGAGCCGGGGAGGAGGCCGACGACGTTCGCCACGTCGGCCGGCGCGCCGCTCGCCGTCTTCTCGACGCGGAAGCGCTGGAAGAACGTCCCTTCGTCACCCGCGGGGGAAAGGCCCGCGGCCTTCATTCCGGCGGCGACGTATTCCGCGGCGCTCCTCTCGCCGGCCGTCCCGAGGCCGCGCCCCTCGAGCGCAGGGGCCGCGAGGGCCGCGACGTGCGCGGCGAGGCGCGCCTGCGAGAAGGCGGGCGGGAGCTCGGCGAGCGCCTTGCGGCTCTCCGGCGCGAGCGCCGGCAACGGCGCGGCGCGCCTCTCCGCCGGGCGGAGGTCGGCGCGGAGCGGAGAGTCGCTCTCGGGCCACTGGCCCTTGAGGACGTTCGCAGGCTCCGTCCCCTCGAAGCCGACGAACGAATACTTGCCGTAGTGGGGGAGCTTCCGGCCGAGGCCGGGGAGCGCCGCGAGCGGCTCGCCGAAGAGCCATCCGGCGGCCTTGCCGGGATCGCCCGGGTGGCGGGCGACGAACGCGAACGTGTGGCCGGCGAGCGCGGCCTTCTCGCCGAGGGCGACGAGCTCCGTCGCGCCGACCGCGAGCCCCTCCTGCTTCGCGAAGAGCGAGGCGAAGCGGTTCGCCTTCCCGACGACCCAGACCGCGCGGTCGCCCGGGAGCGAGGAGACCTCGCTCTCCGCCTTTACCTCGACGTCGTGCGTCGGTGTCGTCCAGCCCGAGAGGAGCGCGCGCCAGGCGGCGTCTTCCTCCGCGGAAAGGCCCGCGGGGAGGATCGCGAGGACCTTCGGCTCGCCGAAGAGCTGTCCGATCGAGGGAGGGATCTCGCGCGGGTCGAGCCTGCGGAAGAGGTCGAACTGCGGGTCCGCGGCGAGCGCGAGCGGCTCGGCGTCGGTTGCGACCTCGAAGCGCGACTCGCGCCCTTCGAGCGGGACGACCTTCCGGATCGTCCCCTTCTCCGTGACCACCGCGACGGGGACCTCGAGCGGGAACGGGTCGTCCTCCTGCGTCTGCCGGAGCGATCCGCCGACGGTCCAGCCTGAGCCCGTCTTCGCGACCGTCGCGGCCCCGAGCGCAAGCGTGGCGGCGCCGGGGCGCGTCACCCACGGGTCGAAGAGGGCCGAGAGGGGCTTGCCGGAGACGGCCTCGGCCGTCCTCCGGAAGTCGTCGAACGTCGCGCGCCTCCCTCGGAAGTCGGCGTAGAAGCGGGCGAGCGCCTTGCGGAACGCCGCGTCGCCGAGGTGTCGCCTCACCATGTGGAAGCCCATCAGGGCCTTCCCGTAGCCGACCGCCTCCGTCGCCGCGCTCTCGCGCCCGCGGAACTCGGTCAGCGGGAAGTCGCGTCCGTCGCGAACGTAGCTCCGGTACTTCTGGAGCGTCGCTCGGCGGTACTCCTCCCCCTTGCCCCGCTGCTCCTGGATCAGGTGGTCGGCCAGGTAGGCCGTCAGCCCCTCGCACCAGTTCCCCTTCGCGTAGTCGACGAAGACGGAGTTCCCCCACCAGTTGTGGAGGATCTCGTGCGGGTAGGACGACGCCAGGATGAAGGGGAAGCGGATCACCTGCGGCCCGAGGAGCGTGAAGGAGGCCATCCCGTAGCCGGTCTCCCAGAAGTTCTCGACGAGCGCGAACTTCCCGTACGGATACGGGCCGATCAGGCCGCGGTACATCTCGAGGTACTGCGCCGTGGCCGCGAGGTACTTCGCAGCGAGCGCGTCGTCCTTCGTCCGGAGGAACGCGAGCGTCTCGACGTCGCCTGCGCGGTCGCGGTAGACGACGAGAGGCCCGCCGACGAGGTAGGCCTCGTCGACCGGCCCCTTCGAGTCCCACCGCGCGAGTCCGTCGGCGCCCCGGGACGTTCCGTCCCCCTGCGAGACGAGCTGCCAGCCGTCGGGGACCTTCGCCGTCATCCGGAAGCTCGCGAGCGCCTCGCCGAAGACGGGGACCCAGAACGTCGAGCCGGCGAGGTAGATCCCCTCGGGGCCGATCGTCCCCGGCGTCTCGCGGAAGCCGCGCTGGTACTCCTCCTTCGGGGCCGTCAGCTCGTTGCGGACGATCCCCTCGTAGGTGAGCGTCAGCGTCGCCGGGGCGCCCGAGGCCCAGTACCGCTTCAAAGCCACGCGCCGCGACGGCTCCGTCGCCGCGGCGTTGTTCCCGAAGAAGGCCGACACGTCTCCGAGCGGGACCTCCTTCAGCGCGGGAGAGGAGCGAGTGACTTTCAGCGCGCCGTTCAGAAGCAGCTCCGGCTCCGTGCCGGCCGGGAGCGTCACCGTCGCCGTGACGCGGAGGAGGCCCGTCGCGGGGACGAAGGAGACGTCGAGCTCGTGGTGGACCGCCGCGAGCGGGGCAGACGGCCCCGGCTGGGCGAGCCCCGGCGACGCGAAGAGCGCCGCCGACGCGAGGAGGACCGCCCCGGGGAGCGCCGCGCGCGCGCGAGTCACTTCGCCGGCCCTTCGGCCTTTGGAGCCTCCTTCGGCTTGCGGACGAACTTCGCGACGAGCGTGACCTTCTCCTCGCCCCGCTTCACCTCGTACGAGGCGGTGTCGCTCCAGCGCTTCTCCGACATGAGCCGGTTGAAGAGCCCCTTCTTGCCGAGCGGCGTGCCGTCCATCGCGAGGAGGACGTCTCCCACTTTGAAACCGGCGGCCTCGGCGACGGAGTCCTTTGCGACGTTGATCACGGGCCAGCCCGTCGAGCCGTCCTTCGGGTCGCGCGTCGAGAGGCCGAGGACCGGGAACTCCGGGTCGGTCTCCTGCGGGACGCCCCAGAGGAAGTCGGCATACGAGGCGCGGACCTTCACGGGACGGTCCTTCTCGTCGAGGACGGGGATCGGGATGACCGACGCGATCCCGCCGTCGAACCAGAGCCTGGCCTGCCGCTCGGCGCCGAGGCCGTACGCGACGTGCCCGGAGCCGATCAGGACGACCATGACGGCGTTCGGGTCCTTCGCCTTCTCGAGCGCCTTCACGGCGTTCCAGGCCATCGCGGCGTCCCAGGTGCACTGCGCGCGGAACATTCCCTGCCACATCGCGTCGGGCATCGAAGCCGAATGCATCCCGCCCTCTTCGCCGAAGAACGCCTTGAGGAGACTCAGGTGGTCGGCGTTCTCGATGTCGATCTTCGGCGGGAGGAGCGCCTTCTGCTCCGCGGTCAGGCCGTCGAATCCCTTCTTCCTCACGTCCGAGACGAGCTCCCGCGGGACGTTCACCGCGTGGAGCGTGACCTTCGCCTCGCGGCAGAAGAGGAAGACGTCGCGGTAGTAGTCCCAGTGGTAGCCCCAGCTCCGGTACCAGTCGGATCGCTCGACGAACTCCGCCTCGGAGAGCGAGCCGGCGTTCCAGAGGTCGAGCGCGGCCTGCTCCGTGGCCGGGTACATCTCGAGGCCGACGAGGACCTTCCGTCCCGCGCGGACGAGCTCCCGGATCACCTGGAGCTGCACCCGGTGGAACTCGGCGTTCGTGTGGCTCTCCCCGAGGAAGACGAGCCGCGACTTCGCGAGCCGCGTGGCGACCTCGGCGGGGGAGATCGCGGCGCCGGTGCGCGCGTCGAGGACGACGTCGAGCGACGGGGTGAGGGTCTTCTCCCTCCGCGCGGGGTCGCCGAGCGGGAGGTCGAGTGCGGCTTCGTCGGCGTAGAGGGACGTGGCGGCGAAGGCGAGGAGGAGGGCGGTGCGAAGGGCTCGTCTCATGGCGGCGCGACGATCCTAAACCGCCGGGGCGGGCGGGCGCGCGGGCCGCCCGTCAGCCGGGGCGCCGAATCTGGACCGCGAGCGCTCCCGCCGCGGCGAGGACGAGGGCCACGACCTGCCGGCCGGAGAGGCGCTCGCCGAGGAAGAGGACGGCGAGCAGGGCGATCTGCGGGAGCATCAGCCCGTTCAGGACGCTCGACTCGATGGCCGTCAGGACGCGCAGGGAGCGGTTCCAGAGCGTGAAGGCGAACGCGGTGTTCACGACCGCCAGCCAGGCGACGATCGCCCCCTCCCGCGGGCCGAGGGCGGGCCATCCCTGCACGGCGACGCCGGCGCCGAGGAGGACCGTCGCGCCGATCGACATGCTCACGAACGTGACGAGGAGCGGCGGCAGGTGGGTGTCGCGGTTCACGTGCCGGCCGAGGAGGGCGGAGCCGGCGTTCGAGAGGAGGGCGACGAGACCGGCGGCGAGACCCGCCGCCGACGGGAGCACGGCTCCCGTGGGGAGGAAATAGAGGGCGGCCCCGGAGACGGCGACGGTGGTCCCCGCGGCCTGGAGCGGAGTCGGACGCTCCCCGAGGAAGGCTCCGCTGCCGAGGGCGACGGCGACGGGCGTCAGGCTCAGGAGGAGGCTGACGGCGCTCGCCGGGAGAAGCGCGAGCGCGGCGAACTGCCCCCCCTGCGCGATCGCGATGTAGAGGAGGCCGAGGGCCGAGAGGCTCCGCAAGGAGCGCCGGTCGAGCGCGGCGAGGAGGCTCCGGCGCCCTGCCGTCGCGAGCGCGACCGGCAGGAGGCAGAGGGCGGCGAAGGCATAGCGAAGGCCGGCGAACGGAAGCGGCGGGAGGTCGGCGGCGAGGCCGACCTTGATGAGGACCCAGGAGGTCGACCAGAGGAACGTGACGAAGGCCGCCGTGACGACGGCGGCACCGTGTCCCGGGGGACGGGGAGTCACGGGAAGGGCATCCCGTGACGGAAGCGGTCCGGCGCGCGTCCGGAGTCCGGAACGGCGAAGGGCCGCCCCGAGGGGCGGCCCTTGCGATTCGGAGTCGGCGATCGCGTCACGCGGCGGGTTCTGGCTCGCCGGAGGGAGAAGCGTCGGGCACGGCGCCCTCGCCCCCCTCGAGGACCTCGAGGTTCTCGTCCGAGGGAGCGCCGGGGACGGTGTTCTTCTTCTCGAGCTTCCGCGCCATCTTCTCTTCGCGCTTCTGCTTCTTCGCGATCTCGCGTTGCCGCTTGCTGTGTGAATAGTTGGGACGGGCCAAATCCCCACCTCCTGAACGTGGCGTCGCATCCTGGGGTGAGCTGCTTGGCAGAAGTAGCGCCCCGAACTGCTGCGCGGAGGATAGCAGGCCCGGACCGCCCCGCGTCCGGCGTCAGCCTCCGCGGTCGAACCGGGCGTCCCGGGGGAAGCGAGCGCGTGCCGCGGCGGCCAGGCGACCCGCCGCTTCCGGCTCCTCGAACGCGCGCAGGGCGCGGACGCCGGTCGCGTAGACGTCGGGCCGCGGCAGAAGCCGGACCATCTCGTCGATCGTCTGGAGCGCCTGGGCCCTGCGCCCCGTCGCGGCATACGTCGCCGCGAGGGCGACCCGGGCCTCGACCGCCTGAGGGAAGAGACGTATCTCCGTGAGCAGCTCCCGCTCGGCCTCCGCAGTGCGCCCGAGCCGGGCGAGGAGGTCGCCTCGAAGCGCGTGGAAGCCCTGGAGCGAGGCGATCTCGGTCCGCCCTCCGACGGCGGCGCGGACCTCCTCGGTCCGCGCGAGGGCGCCGCGAACGTCACCCCGGAGCGCCGCGACGCGGGCGAGGGCGAAGAGCGCGTTCGGGCGGGTCGAAGGGCTGCCTTCCAGGGCGAGGCGGGCGGCGGCCTCGGCGCCGTCCACGTTCCCGCGGGCGAGCTCGGCGCGGGAGATCACCTCGTCGGCGTTCCGGTCCCCGAGGTCCCGGGCGACGCGGGCCTGGGCGAGCGCCTCGTCGGGCCGGCCGATCTGGAGGCAGAAGCTCGCCACGGTCAGGAGCGCGCTCGTCCGGTCGGGCGGCGAGAGCTCGACCGTCTTCCTCATCGCCGCGAGCGCCTCGTCGGGGCGGCCGAGGCGGGCGAGCGCCTGGGCGAGGAGCTCCCAGGCGTCGAGGACGCGGGGGTTCCTCTCGAGGAGCTGCTGGAGCGCGGCGACCGCCTCCACGAGCCGGTCGGCCTGGAGGTGGCCGAGCCCCTCCTTCAGCTTCTCGAGGCTCCCGATCTCGTCCTTCGGGTCGGGAAGCGCCGCCCCGCCCGCCGTCGTCATGCTCAGGTAGCCGAGCGACGCGAGCTTCTTCGCGTGCTCCGGGTCGACTTCGGCCGGGGCGCGGAACGGCGAGCGGAGCTTCTCCGTCTCGACGACGAACGAGCGGAACGGGCCGGGCTTCTCGTCGGCGAGGTTGCGTGTCTCGCCCGGGTCGGCCGCGAGGTCGTAGAACTCCGGCTTCGGCGCGGCGACGTAGTGCCACGAGCCGTCCAGGAGCGCCGCGAGCTCGCTCCAGCCGAAGCGGATCCGGGGGAAGAACGTCTCGGCGTAGATCCTCCGCTCCGGCGCCGCGTCGCCGTACGCGAGGTCGACGAGGTTCACGAGGCCCGCGGGGACCGGCGCGCCCGAAAGCCCAGCGGTCTCGACGATCGTCCGGAAGACGTCGCTGATCTGGACGGGAGCGGCGACGCTCGTCCCGCCGCGGGCTCCCTTCGGCAGCTTCAGGAGGAGCGGCACCTGGAGCGACTCGCGGTAGAGGAAGACGCCGTGCTCGTTCTCCCCGTGCTCGCCGAGCCCTTCGCCGTGATCCGAGAGGAAGACGACGAGGCTCTTCTCCCAGAGGCCGAGCGATTTCAGCTTCGCGACGAGCGTCCCGACCGCGGCGTCCGCGGCGGCCACCTCGGCGTCGTACGGATCGGCGAAGCGGCTCCGGAACGGCTCGGGCGCCGCGTACGGCGCGTGCGGCTCGTAGACGTGGAGGAACGCGAAGAACGGCCCGCCCTTCTTCTCCGCGACGAAGCGCGCGAGTATCTCCGCGGCCTCCGCCCCGGGCCGCTGCACCCGGTTTATCGGGACGCCCGCCTTCTCCGGGAGGATCGCGTCGTCCCAGAGCGAGAAACCGCGCGAGATTCCGCTCGACCCGGCCAGGACGACGCTCGAGACGGCCGCCCCCGACGCGTACCCCTCCTTCGAGAGGAGCTCGGCGAGCGTCGGGAGCGACTCGGGGAGGCGGTAGCCGGCGTTGTCGAGGACGCCGTGCATCCGCGGAAGCGCTCCGGTGAAGATCGAGGCATGGGCCGGGAGCGTCAGCGGGACGTGGCTGTAGGCCCGCTCGAACAGGACCGCTTCCTCGCGCAGCGCCGTCAGGGCCGGCGTCTCGACGTTCCCGTAGCCGTAGAAGGGGAGCCGGTCGGAGCGCAGCGTGTCGACGCAGACGAGGACGATCGGTGCGCCAGGGAAGGCGCGCGGGCCGTCCTTCTTCCCGCCACGGCACGCGGGAACGAGGAGCAAGGCGAGAAGAAGAGGGAGGAGCGTCTTCCGCACGGCGCCGGCGAGATTAGCAGGGCGGGCCGGTCGGGCGCCGAGACGAAAAAAGGGCCCCGACCCGAAGGCCGGGGCCCGTGAGAACGGGGGAGAAAAGGACTAGAAGCGGACGCCGAAGCCGACGCGGAAGGTGCGCGGCGTCTGGTAAGCAGCAGGCGCAGTCGGCTTGCCGAAGTTCGGGCCGTAGCCCCAGTTCGCGCCGGTCTTGCGGCCGCCCAGAACGGGAGTCGTCGTGAAGGGGTTGAACTTGGCGTAGTCGTTCGGGCGGGTGACGGCGGTCTCGATCGTCGTGTCGGGGCCGGTGACGCCGTCCGCGTTGAGGATGTTTGTGACCGTGGGCTGGGCGAAGATCTCGACCGGCCCGATGAAGTAGGAGTAGTTGAGGGCGAGGTCGAGACGGCTGATGTCGTCTGTCCGGAAGGCATCCATCGCCGTGTAGTAGTAGTTCACGGAGGTCGGACGGGTGACATAGCCCGGGTTCGTCACGTACTGGCGCGAGTCGACCGAGCCGACGGCGCCGTACGGTAGGCCGGTGTCGTACATCCACATCGGGCTGAGGCTGAGGGCGCCGAGGACCTTCGGGAGCGGGAGATCGTAGGTTGCGTAGATGCGGAGCCGGTGGCGCTGGTCCTGGCCGAGGTTGCCACTCGGGTAGGCCCAGGACTCCTCCCAGTACTCGGGGTAGGAGCCGATGCCGGAGCGGACCGGGCCGGAGCCCGAGGTCTCGCCCGAGACGTTGCCGTAGGTGTGCGACCAGGTGTAGTTGCCGCCGACGTTGAGGCTGTCGAGGAGACGGTAGTTGGCCTGGAGCGTCCCGGCGACGTACTTCCGCTCGAGCATGTCGTTGTTGACGACCCAGGTCATGTCGTACGTGTAGCCGAGGGAGTCCTGGACCCGGCCGGTCGTCATGTCCGTCCTGTTGGCGATGAAGTCGCCGAACTCACGGTAGACGCCGTCGACGCGGTAGTTGCCGCGGGTGCCGAGTGCGCCGCTGATGCTGACGGAGAACTCGTCGGTGTAGGTGGACTTGAGGCTCTCGGGGATCGAGGTGTTCACGCCGGGGACGGAGACGTAGTCGGGGTCCGTCTTGCCCTGGGTCGGGAACTGGTTCGTCCCGGTGATGCCCCACCAGCGGAAGAACTGCTCGAGGGCCTGCTTCGTGGTGAGCGGGTTCGTCGGGCTGCCGTACGGCGTGTTTCCGGTGTTGATCTCGGGGCCCTCGTAGTAGTAGTCGTAAATGGCCGGGGAGCCGGCGCTCGAAGAGGCGCCGACGTAGTTCTCCTGGATGCCGCCGACGTAACGGGCGTAGTTGGCGCCGATTCGGAGGCTGCCGTCGCCCTTGACGTCCCACGTCACGCCGAGGCGCGGGGAGAACGCGTCGTCGTCAGAGCCGACGAAGCCGCGGCTGTCAATGCCCTTGTGCTTGTCGTAGCGCAGGCCGATGTTGAACGACAGGTTGTTGTTGAGGCGCCAGGTGTCGTTCACGAAGACCGAACGGGTGTTCAGGTCGGTCATCTCGGCCTGCTGGAGGATCGGCCAGTAGACCAGCTCGGTCGTGGAGTCGATGATCGGGTAGACGTTCTTGTTGGCGTCGATGATGACGCCTGGGGTGTAGACGGTGTAGTTGCTGCCCGACTGGTAGTTGTTCGACTGCATCATGCCAGTGAAGTCGTCGTACCCGAACACGATGTTGTGCGAGCCCAGCTTCTCCGTCGAGAGGAAGTAGGTTCCCTTGACGTAGTAGTTCTCGTTGTTCCGGTACTCGTAGCTGCAGATGCCGCAGAACGTCGGCGAGTTGTAGCTGGCATAGCCGCTCACCGTGTAGTCGACCATGGCCGTGCCGTCGTAGAGGTCCTTCGTCGTCGCGCCGTAGTCCTTGAACGTGAACTTGCGCTTCGAGTACTGGGCCTCGACGAAGAGCTTGTCGGTGAGGACGCCGTTGTAGTTGGCCGCGAAGAGCTCCTGCGGGAGGTGCGGCGTGAAGACGCTGTTGAGGTCGTAGGCCTTCCGGAACGTCCGGTTGACCTGCGCCTGCTGGATGTTCATGTAGGAACCGGTGAGCGTGTGGTTCTGGAAGGGGGTGAAGGTGCCCTTCGCTTCCCAGCGCTGCTCGATGTTCCCGTTGTCGTAGGGGATGTTCGTCGTGAAGGTCTGGCCGGTTCCCTCGAAGTTCCGGTAGCGGCCGGCGAGGAAGAACCAGACCTTGTCCTTCAGGATCGGGCCGCCGAGGGTGCCCTCCCAGATCGGCGTCACCTTGTCGTTCTGATCGACCGTGGTGAGCGGGGTCTTGGCGGTCCACTTGTCGTTCTCGAGGGTGGCGCGAACCGACCCGCTGAACGTGTTGCCGCCCGACTTCGTGATGGCGTTGACGACGCCGCCGGTGAACCGGCCGTACTCGGCGGAGATCGCCGAGGTGGAGGTCGTCGTCTCGGCGATCGCGTCCTCGATGAAGAGGTTGTTCGCGGTGCCGCGGATGTTGTCCTGGATGTTGACGCCGTTCACCATCATGTTGTTGTCGAACGACTGCGCGCCCGAGATGGTGAGGTTGCCGCCGGGGCCGTTGGAGTTGACGCCGGGGGCGAGGAGGACGGCCGAGAGGAGCGTCCGGGTGATCGGGAGCTTCTTCGTCAGCTCGGCCGTGTAGGTCGTCGCCGCCGTGGTGGTCTGGGAGATCGTCTCGGACGTGCCGACGACGACCGCTTCGGCCGCGACCGCGCTGAGGCTCATCTCGACGTTGACGGCGGCCTGCTGGGACGCCGCCGCGTTGATCTCACGCGTGACGGTCTGGAAACCGGACATCGTGAAGGAAATGGTGTAGCGGCCGGGGGCGAGGTTCGGGAAAACGAAGTCGCCGTTGGTCGAGGTGACCGCGGTACGGACGCCCTGAAGGGCGGGGGACTTCGCCGTGACGGTGACGCCCGGAAGGCCCTGACCCTCGTTGATGACGCGGCCCAGGATCGTGCTCGTCGGCATCTGCGCGACGAGGACGGTGGCCATCAACAGGGGCAGGACGAGCGCAACCAGCCAGGTACGGTTTGATCTCATCGTGTCTTGCCTCTCTCCTCTTCTGGGAATGGGGTGGATGGTAAGGAAACGATTCGGACTGAGAACGACCAGGGGCGTCGCCTCTGGCGGTCGGGCCGTTCGCGCCGGCGACGAGCGCAAAGCGGCCCCGAGAACGGATTCAGACTGGGTAAAGGCCCTCCCTTCGAACGTGAGGTTCGCGATCTCGGTCGATCGTCACCGCGCACGGCAATCCGGCTCCCCTGGTGGAGGGCGCCGGGATCGGGTCGGTGAGCGAGGCGAATACGGGTTCCCCCAGGACGATCCAAACCCCCGGATTCTACGTGAAGACGCGGGGATCGGCACGTCGGACGTCCGATACCCGTTCGACACCCGTAAGTCACTGTGGGAGTTTCAGTTGACCTCGGATCTCCGGGTCCCGCGGGAGTGCGGCGGAAAGGTCGCGCCTGGCTCACGCTCCAGCCCTTGGAAGATCGGTGCCAGAAGGCCCCGTTCCCGCGCGTCCGATCTCATTTCGGTCGCCTTCGGGGAGCGGCGTTCAGGCGCGGCCGGTCGCGACGGTCACTCCCCGGCCTTGCGCTCCGCTTCGACGTCCGCGATCGCACGCGAGAGGAGCTCGCCACGGGCGGCGCCGAGCCTCTCCTTGGTGGCGGCCCAGCGGTCCCTGTCGCTCCAGAACGGGCAGGCCGGGCAGCTCCCGCCTTCGGGGTAATCGCTCCCTTCCTCGTGCGGGCAGCCGAGGATCTCCTCGGCGACGAAGACGCTGCGGGCGTCGTGCTTCTCGACGAACGCGAGGATCCGCTCGCCGACGAGCGGGTCTCCCCGGAGGTCTCCCGCCTCGGCGCAGAAGGTCTCCTGGAAGGTCGGGTCGGCCTCTTTCGACGGGACGATCGTGACGACGACCTTCGTGGCTCGCGCGTCGTCGGGGCCGTAGTAGGCGACGGTCGCCGCCGGGAAGCCGCGGAACCCGCGTCGGGAGCGTTTCGCGAGGCGAGCGTGGAGCTGGAGAGGTCTCACACGCGGAGACTAGCGCGACCCGGCTTCGAGGCAGAGCCCGACGCGGTGCCCCCGTCCCCGGCCGCGCGCGCGCCACCCGCCGGCGACCCGCTCGAAGGAGTCGGGCGGGGAGGGGAGCGCGTCCCAGCCGAGCGCGGGAGCGAGCCGGCGGTGGAGGTCGTCGTACAGGAGATCGTCGTTCCTCTCGCGCGTCGCGACGCGCGTGCGCCTCACGCCGTCGACGAGGAGCGCGCGGAGCTCGACGACGCGAGAGTCGAACGCCGAAGCGAGCGCCGCGTCGGGAAGGAGCCGCTCCCACGCGGCGGCATTCGCCGGAGAGTGTCGAGGGCAGGGCGTCACGTCGCGCGAGCCGAGGCCCCAGACCTCACGTGGCGAGAGCGGGGCCCCGCCGCAGTGGCCGGTGAAGTGCTCGGGTCCGGGCCGAGCGGCGAGGTCGAGGGCGCGGGTCCAGGCCGCGTGGTCGA
>JAKPXO010000157.1 GCA_029567505.1 Acidobacteriota bacterium | reverse complement strand
GTCGGTCGCCGGGACGAAGGTCGGCGCGATCGCGATCTCCGAGCCCGATACCGGCTCCGACGTCGCCGCGATCCGGACGACGGCGCGGCGCGACGGCGACGCCTGGGTGATCGACGGCGCGAAGACCTGGATCACGAACGGCGTCGAAGGCGACTTCGTCGTCGTCGCGTGCCGGACCGCCGCGGACGCCGGCGCCGGAGGGATCAGCCTTCTCGTCGTCGAGGCCGACACGCCCGGTTTCTCGCGCTCGCGCCTCCGGAAGATGGGCTGGCACTGCTCCGACACGGCCGAGCTGACCTTCACGGACGTCCGCGTCCCGCTCGGCAACCTCGTCGGCGCGGAGAACGAGGGGTTCTTCCTGATCATGGAGACGTTCGTCCTCGAGCGGCTCGTCACGGCGGCCACGTCGGTCGGAAGCGCCCGCCTCGCCCTAGAGGAGACGCGGAAGTACGTCCTCTCGCGGGAGGCGTTCGGCAAGCCGATCGGGAAGTTCCAGGCGATCCGCCACCGCCTCGCCGACCTCCACGCCGAGCTCGAGGCGGCCGCTCAGCTCGTCTACCACGCCGCCTGGCTCCACGAGAGGGGCGAGAACCCCGTCGCCGAGGCCTGCATGGCCAAGCTCCTCGCCACGGAGCTCTCGAAGCGGACGGCGGACGAGTGCCTCCAATTCTTCGGGGGCTACGGCACGGTCGAGGAGTACCCGATGGAGCGCTTCTTCCGCGACGCGCGCTTCGGGACGATCGTCGCCGGGACGAGCGAGATCATGCGGGAGGTGATCGCGAAGTCCGCGATCGACGGTGTCACTTTCCCGGGTCGGGCGGAGCGCCGGGACGCGCCGGCCGAGGCGGGGGCGGAGGGCGCTCCCGCGGGCGGGGATTCCGAAGCCGACGCCGATACCGACGCATTCGCGGGCGACCTCGTCCCGGACCTCTTCGTCGCCGACGTCACCGAGACGCTCGACGCGGTTCTCGCCGAGGTCCCGCCGCCCCCCGCCGGCTCCGACCCGGGGCGCGCCGCTGCGGAAGTCCCGCCCCCGGCCTCGCCCGAGCCTCCGACGCCCGCCGTCGAGGCGACGGTCCCGTCGTTCGTCCCTCCGCCTCCGGCGCCGCCCCCCGCGGACGTCGAGGTGACGGAGCCCGCCTACTTCCCGGAGCCGTCCGCGCCGCCTTCGCCCGCTCGCCCCACCCCGGAGATCGGCTCGACCTCCATCGCGATGAAGCTCCCGGTCCCGCGGGGCGTCGAGGAGCTGTTCGAGACGCTCCCGCTCCGCTTCCGCTCCGACCGCGCACAGGGGTGGAACGCCCGGTTCCATTTCCGTTTCCGCGACGCCGCGCGGAGCGACTGGACGGTCGTCGTCGAGGACGGCTTCTGCCGAACGGTCGAGGGGCACGAGGGGACGCCCGACTGCGTCGTCACGACGACGGAGAAGACCTACCTCGCGATCGAGAGCGGGCAGCAGTCGCCGGAGACCGCGTTCCTCCTCGGGAAGGTGAAGGTCTCGAACGTCGCGGCAATGACCCGCTTCGGGAAGCTCTTCCGCAAGGTCGCCCCGTGACCGCGCCGCTGCCGCTCGAAGGGACGATCGTCCTCGACGTCTCGCGGATGCTCCCGGGCGCGGTCCTGGTGCGGACG
>JAKPXO010000134.1 GCA_029567505.1 Acidobacteriota bacterium | reverse complement strand
CGTCCGTCCGGACCCGAAGAGCTCGAGCTCTGGCTCGACGTCACCGTCGCCGGCTTCCTCTCGCCGGACACGCAGGGGGTCCCCTCGAACGAGTCGTTCGAGGAGGAGGTCCTCCGGCGGGTCATCCGCGACTTCGCGCAGGCCGAGGGGATGACGCGGTATCTCGCGGAGCGGGGCGGCGTTCCCGCCGGCGGGGGGAGCGTGCGCGTCGCCGACGGCCTCGCCCAGCTCTGCGGCGCCGCCACGCTCCCCGCGCACCGGCGCCGTGGCATCCAGACGGCGCTCCTCGCGGAGCGGCTCGCGGCCGCGGGCCGCGCGGGCTGCGACCTCGCCGTCGTCACGACGCAGCCCGGCTCGAAGTCGCAGGAGAACGCCCGGCGGCGCGGCTTCGCGCTCCTCTACACCCGCGCGGTCCTCGTCCGCGGGGGCTGATCGGCTCCGGTGCCGGTCCCGGGCCCGCTACGCCGTTGCCCGGAGCGGTCTCCGCTTCGGACGTATTACTTTCGATTATCATGACAATCGAAAGTTATGTTTCGTAGAAACGTCCCCTTGCCCGCCGCCCCCCTCGAGTCGTTCTTCCTCTGGGGGCCCCGCCAGACGGGAAAGAGCACTCTCCTGAGGTCGCTCTATCCCGAAGCCGTCTGGCTCGACCTCCTGAAGACCGACGAGCAGATCCGGTACGCGTCGAGACCCGCGCTTCTCCGGGAGGAGCTCGAGGCCGTCCCGCCGGGCCTGCTCGTGGTCATCGACGAGGTGCAGAAGGCCCCCGGTCTCCTCGACGAGGTTCACTGGCTCGTCGAGAACCGGGGGCGGGTATTCGCCCTCTCGGGCTCGAGCGCGCGCAAGGTGCGCCGGTCGCACGCGAACCTCCTCGGCGGGAGGGCCGTCCGCTTCGAGATGTTCGGGCTGACGTCGGAGGAGGTCGGGCCGACCTTCGACCTCGTCCGGGCGCTGAACCACGGGTTCCTGCCGAGGCACTACCTCTCCGAGGCGCCGGGTAGGCTCCTCCGGTCGTACGTGACCGACTACCTCAAGGAGGAAGTCCTCGCCGAGGGCCTTTCGCGAAATCTCCCGGCCTTCACGACGTTCCTGGCGGCGGCGGCGCTCTCGGACGGCGAGCTCGTCAGCTTCGCGACGATCGCGCGCGAGTGCGGCGTCTCGGCCCCGGCCGTGAAGGGTTGGTTCGAGGTCCTCGTCGACACGCTCCTCGGTGACTTCCTCCCGGCCTTCACGAAGCGGCCGAAGCGACGGGTCATCGGCGCGCCGAAGTTCTACTTTGCCGACGTCGGAGTCGTGAACCACCTCGCGAAGCGAGGGCGGATGGAGCCGGGGTCCGCTCTCTTCGGGAAGGCCTTCGAGAGCTGGGTGCGGCACGAGCTCCGCGCGTACTCGAGCTACAGGGAGCGGTTCTTCGACCTGTCGTACTGGAGGCTCGCGAGCGGCATCGAGGTCGACTTCGTCGTCGACGACATGGTCGCCGCCTTCGAGGCGAAGGCGACGCCCCGCGTGAAGTCGGACGACCTGAACGGGCTTCGGCAGATCCGGATCGACCATCCGAAGCTGAAGGAGCGCTTCGTCGTCTCGCTCGAGCCGAAGGCCCGCGTCACCGAGGACGGGATCGTGGTCCTTCCCTGGCGCGTGTTCGTGGAGCGGCTCTGGGGCGACGAGCTGATCTGACCGGTCCCGCCCCACGACCGTCGCCCCCTCCCGTGTCGATTCAGAGGTCGAGCCTGCGCAGCCGGAGCGAGTTCACGATGACCGAGACCGAGCTGAGGCTCATGGCGGCGCCGGCGACCATCGGCGAGAGGAGGACGCCGAAGACGGGGTAGAGGAGGCCGGCGACGAGAGGGACGCCGAGGAGGTTGTAGCCGAACGCCCAGGCGAGGTTCTGGCGGATGTTCCGCATCGTGGCGCGGCCGAGGCGCCGCGCGCGGACGAGGCCCGCGAGGTCGCCGTGGAGGAGCGTGACGGCGGCGCTCTCGATCGCGACGTCGGTCCCGGTCCCCATCGCGATGCCGACGTCGGCCCGGGCGAGGGCCGGGGCGTCGTTCACGCCGTCTCCGGCCATCGCGACGACCCGCCCTTCCGCACGGAGCCGCTCGACGACGGCCCCCTTCTCCTCGGGGAGGACCTCGGCCTCGAAGCTTGTGATGCCGAGTGATCTCGCCACGGCGGCGGCCGAGCGGCGCGCATCGCCGGTCAGGAGGACGATCTCGATGCCGTCGGTGCGGAGGGCCGCGAGGGCGGCCGGGGCCGACGCCTTGACCGGGTCGGCGACGGCGACGAGGCCCGCGGGGCGGCCGTCGACGGCGACGGTGACGGCCGTCCGTCCTTCTTCCTGGTGGGCCGTCGCGAGGGCGGCGAGCGCCGTCGTCTCGACCCCCGCCTCCGCCAGGAAGCGAAGGCTCCCGACGAGGACGTCGTGGCCCGAGACGCGGCCCGCGACGCCGCGGCCCGTGACGGACCGGAACTCCGAGACGAGGGGAAGCGGGCCGGCGCCCGCGGCGGCCACGATGGCCGCGCCGAGCGGGTGCTCGCTTGCGCGCTCGAGGGCGGCGGCGAGGCGGACGACCTCGTCCTTCGTGAACGGCTCGACGGCTTCGAGCGCCGCGACGCCGGGCCGCCCTTCGGTCAGCGTGCCGGTCTTGTCGACGACGAGGACGTCCACGGCGGCGAGCCGCTCGAGGGCGTCGGCGTTCTTCACGAGGACGCCGGAGAGCGCGCCGCGTCCGGTCGCGACCATGATCGAGAGGGGAGTCGCGAGGCCGAGGGCGCACGGGCAGGCGATGATGACGACGGCGATCGCCGAGGCGAGGGCGTGGACGAATCGGGGCTCGGGTCCGAGGGCCATCCAGAGCACGAAGGTCGCGAGGGCCGCGACCACGACCGCCGGGACGAACCAGGCCGAGACGCGGTCGGCGAGCTGCTGGATCGCGGCGCGGCTCCTCTGGGCCTCGGCGACGAGCTTCACGATCCGCGCGAGCGTCGTCCCCTCGCCCACCCGCTCGGCGACCATCACGAAGCCGCCGGCGCCGTTCACGGTCCCGCCGGTGACGGCGCTCCCCGGCGTCTTCTCGACCGGGATGGGCTCGCCCGTGATCATCGACTCGTCGACCCAGGAGTTCCCGTCCTGGATCGTCCCGTCCACCGGGACGCGCTCGCCGGGCCGCACGCGGAGGCGGTCGCCCGCCGCGACGTGCTCGACGGGGACGTCCACCTCGCGGCCTTCTCCTTCGATCCTCCGCGCCGTCTTCGGCGAGAGGTCGAGGAGGGCGCGGATGGCCGAGCTCGTCCGGCTCCGGGCTTTCAGCTCGAGGACCTGGCCGAGGAGGGCGAGCGCCGTGATGACGGCCGCCGCCTCGAAGTAGACGAGGGGCGCGCCGCCGTGGCCCCGGTAGACCTCGGGGACGAGGTCGGGGCGGAGAGCGGCGACGACGAGGGCCACGGCGCTGTAGAGCCACGCGGCCGCGACGCCGAGGCCGATGAGCGTGAACATGTTCGGGCTGCGGTTCACGACGGAGGTCCAGGCGCGCCGGAAGAACGGCGCCCCGGCCCAGGCGACGACCGGCGTCGCGAGGAGGGCCTGGGCGAGCGTGAGGAGTCCGGACGAGACGGCGTGCTGGAGCGGCTGGCCCGGGACCATGTCCGACATCGCGAGGACGAGGACCGGCAGGCCGAGCGCGGTCGCCACCTTCAGCCTCCGCGTCATGTCGGCGAGCTCGGGAGACTCGACCTCCGCGGTCGGCATCTCGGGCTCGAGCGCCATGCCGCAGACCGGGCAGTCGCCCGGGCCGTCGGAGACGACCTCGGGGTGCATTGGGCAGACCCAGCGGGAAGCTGGGGCTAGGGGCGAAGAGGCCGAAGGAGGCTTTGGCGTCGTCGGGGAGTGACAGCTGGAACGACGGTCCGGCGAAGCCGAACCGTCCGGGTGGGCGTGAGCGTGGGATTCCATGGCATCTCCTCTCTCTCGAACGGGAGACGCGGACCGGTGGGCTTCCTTACACCTCGGTCGTCGGCATCCCGGGGACGGACGACCCCGGGGGGAGCGGCCGCTCGGACCTTGTCAGAATGCGCGGGTGACCCGCCCCGACCCGGTCGTCGCCCTCGCGGAGGAGTACCCGCGCTTCCTCGCGTTCCTCGCGAAGCGGACGGGCGACCGCGCCGTGGCCGAGGAGATCCTCCAGGAGGCCTTCGCGAAGGCCGTGACGAAAGCGCACGGCCTCCGCGAGGACTCCTCCGCCGTCGCCTGGTTCTACCAGGTCCTCCGCAACGCCCTCGTCGACCACCACCGGCGGACCGCCTCGGAGGGCCGCGGGCTGGCGGCGTACGCGGCGGAGCAGGGCGGCGAGGCGCGGGACGAGGAGCTCGAGAGGGAGGTCTGCCGCTGCGTCGGGCGGATCGCCGCCGACCTCAAGCCCGAGTACGCCGAGGCGCTCCGCGTCGTCGAGGTCGACGGCCGGCCGCTGAAGGAGCTCGCGGAGCGCGCCGGGATCACTCCGAACAACGCGGCGGTCCGCGTCCACCGGGCCCGCGAGGCGCTCCGGAAGAGGCTCGTCGCGACCTGCTCGACCTGCGCGGCGAAGGGGTGCACCGACTGCACCTGCCGGCGCGACGAAGGGAACGAGGGACACGAGGGCCGCGGCTGACGAAGCCGCGGCCTTCCGCTATGCGGCCTGGCTCGCCGAGCCCCCCGTCATGAGCCGGCGGATCGTCTCCCGCTCCTCCTCCGTCGGGAGGCCCCAGCCGGGCTGGTAGCCGAACACCTCGCGCGCGGGCCTCGAGGAGAGGCCGTCCAGGATGTCGATCCTCTCGAGCGGGACGAGCGCCGGGTGGACCTCGCCGCAGGCGTGGGCGAGGGCGAGGAGGTACTTGCGGAGCGTCGCGAGATAGTTCGCAAGCCGTGCCGACTTCAGGGTCGGGTCGAGGCCCCCGACGAGCCACGGGTCCTGCGTCGCGACACCGGTCGGGCAGCGGCCCGTGTGGCACACCTGGGCCTGGATGCAGCCGATCGAGAGCATCGCCTCCCTCGCGACGTTCACCATGTCGCACCCGAGCGCGAGCGCGAGGAGCGCCTGCTCGGGGAAGCCGAGCCTTCCCGAGCCGATGAAGACGACCTTCTCGGCGACGCCGCGCTCGGCGAAGGCGCGGTAGACGCTCGCGAAGCCGAGCTTGAACGGCATCGCGACGTGGTCGGTGAAGACGAGCGGCGCCGCCCCGGTCCCTCCCTCGCCTCCGTCGATCGTCACGAAGTCGGGCGCGCGCCCGCTCGTCTCGATCTGCCGGGCAAGCTCCTCGAAGAAGCCAAGGTCGCCGACGGCGCTCTTGATCCCCACGGGGAGGCCGGTCGCGTCCGCGAGGCGCTCGACGAAGTCGAGGAGGGACGAGACGTCCGAGAAGGCCGAGTGGGCCGACGGGCTGATGCAGTCCTTCCCGACGGGCACGTGCCGGATCCGCGAGATCTCGGGCGTCACCTTCGCGGCCGGAAGGACGCCGCCGAGACCCGGTTTGGCCCCCTGCGAGAGCTTGATCTCCACGGCGCGCACCTTCGCGCTCGCGACGTTCTCGAGGAAGCGCTCCATCGAGAAGCGGCCGTTCTCGTCCCGGCAGCCGAAGTAGCCGGTGCCGATCTGCCAGACGATGTCCCCGCCCTTCCGGTGGAAGTCGGAGATGCCCCCTTCGCCGGTGTTCTGCATCGCCCCCGCGAGGGCCACGCCCCGGTTGATCGCCTCGACCGCGGCGTGGCTCAGGGAGCCGTAGCTCATCGCCGACGTGTTCACGAGGCTCGTCGGCCGGAACGCGTGGCGGCGTCCGCGCGCCCCGCCGAGGACCTTCGCGGCGGGCAGGGGGTGGCCGGGGTCGTACCCCTCCTCGCCCGGGACGGGCGAGTGGAGCGGGAACGTGGAGTGACGGACGACGACGTAGCCCGTCTCCTTCTCGAGGTCGTTGTCGGTCCCGAAGCCGAAGTAGCTGTTCTCCTTCTTCGCCGACGCGTAGATCCAGCGGCGCTGGTCGCGGCTGAAGGGGCGCTCTTCGTCGTTCCCGGTGACGATGTACTGCCGGAGAGGCCCGCCGAGCGCCTCGAACCAGTAGCGGAAGCGTCCGAGGACCGGGAAGTTCGAGACGATCGTGTGCGTCTTCTGGAGGCGGTCGTGGACCGCGACTGCGACGAGAACGAGCAGCACGGCGCCGAGAACGACGAGTCCCGTCATGGTTCCCCCCTCGCGCGCCACCGGCGCGCCCTTCTCCTCGGTTGTCTCGAGGCGGCGAGGCTAGCACCGCGAGGGGCTCGCGGAAGAAGGTCCGCGGCGTCCGGGTGACGGCCGACACGCCTCGGCGGCACGGCGCGCCGTCCGTTCGCCGAACAGGGGCGCTCTGAATTACCCTCCCGCCATCGACCCGCACGAGGAGGTCCGGAAGATGAGGCAACGGCTGTCTGCACGACGCCCCGGGGGCGTGGGACCGGCGCGGGAGCGCGCCGGCGCGGTGCCGGCCCTCGGCGCGAAGAGGCCTCGATGAGCGGCTCGGCGAGAGCGCTCCTCGAGAGGCTCGGCTCCCTCGTGCCGGGCTACGCGGGCTACGCGGATCGGGAGACGCGCCGGGAGTGCGACCAGGCGCTGCGGCTCGCCGTCGCCTCGCGCCTCGGCGCGGCCCGCGCCACCCTCGACCGCAGGACGGCCGACTGCGCCCGGACGGGCCGGCTCGACCTGCTCGAGCCGCTCGATTCGATTTCCCGCCGGGTCGCGGCTCTGGCGGACGCGTTGCGACACGCCCCCGCGGGCTACGCGGCGCTCTTCGACGCGGCGACGGTCGACGCGGCGCAGCTGGACCGGATCTACGCGTTCGACCTCGAGATGAAGGAGGCGGGCGAGCGGGTGTTCGACGTGGCGGAGCGCGTTCGGGCCGGCGTCGACGCCGAGGCTCTCGATGCTCTGAACGCGGCCGTCGCGGCCGCGGAAGAGTCCCTCCGTCGCCGCGGCGAAGTCCTCCGGGAGGTGAGGTGATGCCCGACCTGGCCGACATCCTCGAGCTCGTCGACGCGACGGGCGACCTCCTCGCCGCGCGGGCCCCGGCCGACGGGCCCGCCGTCATCCGCTGGGGCTCCCAGCTCGTCGTTCGCGAAGGCCAGAGCGCGCTCTTCCTCCGCGACGGACGCGCGATGCAGCTCTTCGAGCCGGGGCGGCACGTCCTGACCACGCAGAACGTCGCGGGGCTGACCGGGTTCGTCGCCGGCCTCGCCTACGGCGGGGAGACCCCGTTCCGCGCTGAGGTCGTCTTCGTCGGGCGTCAGCTCTTCCGCGACCTGCGGTGGGGGACGCCGGAGCCGGTCTACATCCCCGACCCGGTCCTCCTGCAGGTCCCGGTGCGCGCGAACGGGCGCTTCGCGATCCGCGTCGCCGACCCCGCCCTCTTCGTCCCGAAGGTCGTCGG
>JAKPXO010000119.1 GCA_029567505.1 Acidobacteriota bacterium | reverse complement strand
CTCCGCGTCGAGGTGGCGGCCGAAGGCGGCCAGGTCCCGCCGGTAGGCCTCGAGCGAGTTGCGCGCGAGCCCCTTCTCCACCGCGAGGTAATCGAGGTAGAGCGGCAGGTCGCGCAGGAAGAACTCGCTCGGGCGCGTCTGGGTCGGGGTCGCCTCCACGTCCCGATTTTACGGGGCCTCGGCCCGCGGCGTCGGACGGCCGGGCCGTCCGTTCTCCCGCCCGCGCCGAACCCTCCTAGAATCCGTCTCATGAGCCAGGAACTCGGCATCGTCGGATACGACTCGTTCCACTTCATCGTCGGCGACCTCGAGCGGAGCCGCCGCTTCTACACCGAGGCCCTCGGCTTCACCGAGGTCGCCCGCGCGTCGCGCGCGAAGGTCGAGGCCGGCGGCGAGGAGGCGAGCGTCTTCGGGGCAGGCCAGATCCGCGTCCTCGTTTCGACGCCGGTCCGTCCCGATTCGAGAGCCGCCCGCTGGCTCCGGGTCCACCCCGACGGCGTCTCCTCGCTCGCGTTCCGGGTACGGGACGTCGACGCCGCCTGGCGCTTCCTCGAGCCCCGCGGCGCCACGTTCCTCACCGACGTCCAAGTCCACGAGGAGGGCGGCGGCTACTTCCGGACGTTCTCGATCGCCACGCCGCTCGACGACGTCACGTTCCGCTTCATCGAGAGGCGCGGGACCTACCCCTCCTTCGCCCCCGACTTCGAGAACGTCGGCGACGGCCTCCCGTCCGACAACCCTCACGGCTTCGCGACGATCGACCACGTCACCTCGAACGCCTACACGATGCTCCCCGTCGTCAACTGGTATCGCGACGTCCTCGGCTTCGCCCGCTACTGGGACGTCGAGTTCCACACGTCGGAGGTCGACGGCGGACGGAAGATGACGGGCTCGGGCCTGCGCTCCATCGTCATGGCCGACCCGTCGAGCGGGATCAAGTTCGCGACGAACGAGCCGATGCGCCCGTTCTTCCGCGACAGCCAGATCAACCGGTTCTGCGAGGACCACCATGGCGCCGGCGTCCAGCACGTCGCCCTCCTCGTGAAGGAGATCCTCCCGGCGGTCGAGAGCCTCCGTTCGCGAGGCGTCCAGTTCCTCTCGGCGCCGCCGGCCTACTACGACCGGCTCCCGGAGCGGCTCGAGCGCGTGAAGGTCTCGAACGTGAAGGAGCCGATGGACGCCCTTCGCGCGAACCACGTCCTCGTCGACGGTAAGGACGACCGCTACATGCTCCAGATCTTCATGCACGACGCCGGCACGCTCTACGGCGACGCGAAGGCGGGCCCCTTCTTCTACGAGGTCATCCAGCGCGAGGGGGACAAGGGCTTCGGCTACGGGAACTTCCGGGCCCTCTTCGAGTCGATCGAGGCGGCGCAGAGCACCGACGCGACCTCCCTCGAGGTGGTCGGCTGACATGATCGACCGGATGCAGCTCGGCGACGTGCCGGCGAAGCCCCACGTCGCGTTCCGCTCCGCCTCGGGCGCGCTCCGCTTCGAGGAGTGCTTCACCCGTCTCGGCTTCGACGGCGAGTACTCGATCCTCTACCACGAGGGCCCGCCGATGACCGACCGGTCGATCGGACCCGCGGAGCCGGGACCGCTCGACCGCCGCGTCCCCGCGTGGGCGCCCGACCAGCCGCTCCGCCGCCGGCTCCTCCTCGGCGACAGGACGCCGCAGGGCTGGACGCCCGTCTGCGGCAACGCCGACGTCGTCGTCTCCCTCTTCGACCTCCCGGCCGCCCCGGCCCCGGAGACGGGTTTCGCGAACGGCGACGGGGACGACCTCCTCTACGTCTTCTCGGGGAAGGCGACGCTCGAGACCCCGTTCGGCGACCTCGCCGCAGGCGCGGGGGACTACGTCCTCGTCCCGCGGAGCGTCGTCCACCGGTGGCGCGTCGACGAGCGGATCACCGGCATCGGCTTCGAGCTCCGGGGCGGCCTCCACGTTCCGACCCAGTACCGCAACACCGTCGGCCAGCTCCGGATGGACGCGCCGTTCACGCACCGCGATTTCCGGCGTCCCGAGTTCCGCGGGCCCCGGCCCGGGCCGAAGGAGGTCCTCGTCAAGAAGGGGGACGCCTTCGTTCGCCGCGAGCCCCTCGTCTCGCCGTTCGACGTCGTCGGCTGGGACGGGACCGTCTGGCCGTTCGCCTTCCCGATCCTCGCGTTCCAGCCGAAGACCGGCCTCGTCCACCTCCCGCCGACGATCCACGCGACGTTCGCGGCGCGCGGGGCGCTCGTCTGCTCGTTCGTCCCGCGGGTGACCGACTTCCACCCCGAGGCGATCCCCTGCCCCTATCCCCACTCCTCGGTCGACTGCGACGAGCTGATCTACTACGTGCGCGGCAACTTCACGAGCCGCCGCGGCGTCGGGCCGGGGGCGGTCTCCCTCCACCCGGCCGGGATTCCGCACGGTCCGCACCCCGGCGCCTACGAGGCGTCGATCGGCACGCGGTCGACCGACGAGCTCGCGGTCATGATCGACACGTTCCTCCCCCTTCGCGTCACGGAGCAGGCGCGGGTCCTCGAGCTCCCCGACTACCACGACTCCTGGCTGCCGAAGGCGCCGTGACCCCGACCCTCCGGATCGGGCTCCTCGGTTGCGGCGCCGTGGGGCGGGAGCTCGTCCGCCTGTTCGCTTCGGAGGCACCGCGTCTCGCGGAGGCGCACGGAGTCGACCTTCGCCTCGTCGCCGTCGCGAGCCGCGCCCTCCCCAGCCGGTCCGAGCTCCTCTCGACGATCCCGCCGGGAGTCCGCGTCGGCGAGGACCTCTCCGCCGTCGCCCTCGCGCCGGACGTGGACCTCGTCGTCGAGCTC
>JAKPXO010000108.1 GCA_029567505.1 Acidobacteriota bacterium | reverse complement strand
GCCCTGCTTGACCTGCTCGAGCTCTACCAGCCGCTCCCGCTCCTTGCCGCTCAACGCCACAACCTGCTCCATTCCGGTCCCCCAGCCCGGACATTTCTATCGAGCTGGCACCGTGACATTTCCATGGAGCTTCGACACCGAGGGCTCCGGACGCTCATCGGACGCGCGCGTCGGTGGTACCTTCGGGATCGTGACGCGGTGCCCCGCCCCTCTCGACATCGCCCTGGCTCTCGCGACTCTCTTCTCCGCCGCCGCCTGCGCCGGCAGCGAGGCGCGCGACGCCGCGGCGAGCCCCGCGGCGCCCGCGCGACCCGATGAAGGAGGGCCGGCCCGCATGCGCGTCGTCCGGAACGAGAAGGCCGTCGAAACCGTTGCCGGCGAGCGCCTCGACCTCGTCGTGACCCGCCCAGTCGGGATCCCCGAGCAGCTCCAGGTGGAGTGGCCCGCCGATCCGGCGATCGACGGGGACGCGGTCCGCTTCGTGAGGCGGCGCGTCGAGGCGCCCCCGCCCGAGGACGACGGCGGTGTGACGACGCTCCACTACGAGCTCGAGGCGGTGCGACCCGGAGCCGCGCGCGTCACGCTCGTGCCGAAGCCCGCGAGCCGCGACGCCGCGCAGCCCCCTGTCGTCATCGACGTGACCGTGCGCGACGCCGCGCCGCGCTGACGGCCGACGCCTCGCTATCGAAGAAGCGCCTCGACCGCCGCGATCGTCGGCTCGAGAGGCTCCGGCACCTTCACGCGCCGCGCGGCCGCCGGCACGTCCTTCAGTCCGGTCCCGGTGACGAGGAGGACGACGCGCTCCTCGCGACCCACCTTCCCTTCCGCGAGCGCGAGCTCGAGGCCCGCGAGGGCGATCGCCGCGGCGGGCTCGGCGAAGACGGACGTCGCGGCGGCGAGGCGCGGGATCGCGTCGAGGATCGCCGCCTCGGAGACGAGGACCCCGCAGCCGCCCGAGGCGCGGACGTCGGCGAGGGCCATCACGGCGTTCCGCGGCGCGGCGACGGTGAGGCTGTCGGCGACGCTCCCGGCGTCCGGCTCGGGCGTGATCTCGGCGGCGCCGGAGCGGAGGGCGCGGGCGATCGCGCCGGAGCGCTCGGGCTGGACGGCGACGAGACGCGGGACGCGCGGGAGGAGCCCGCAGCGGACGAGGTCGGCGAAACCCTTCGCGACGCCCGCGACGATGACGCCGTCCCCCGTCGGGACGACGACGACGTCGGGCGCTTCCGGCCCGAGGTCGCGGGCGATCTCGAGCGAGGCGGTCTTCTTCCCTTCGACCGTGAACGGGTTCAGCGCCGTGTTCCGATTGTACCAGCCGAATCGCGCGCAGGCCTCGAGCGAGAGCTCGAAAGCCTGGTCGTACGTCCCCGCGACCGGGACGAGCCGCGCGCCGTAGCTCGCCATCTGGACGAGCTTGGCGGGCGGGGCCGAGGCCGGGACGAAGACGACCGTCTTCACGCCCGAGGCCGCCCCGGCCGCCGAGAGGGCCGTCGCGGCGTTGCCCGTCGAGGCGGCGGCGACGGTTTCGTATCCGTACTCGATCGCCTTCGCGACGACGAGGGCCGAGGCGCGGTCCTTCGTCGAGCCCGAGGGGTTCCGCGTGTCGTCCTTCAGGAAGAGGCGCGGCATCCGGAGCGCCTCACGCAGGCGCGGCACCGGGAGGAGCGGCGTCCCGCCCGCGGCGAAGGAGAAGAACGAGTCCGGGCCGCGGACCGGAAGGAACGGGGCGAGCCCCTCGGGAGAGGCGAGAGGCGCGTCCGGCCATCGGCGAGGGAGGGACTGCTCGGCGAGCTCGACGCGGAGGACGCCGCGCGTGAAGGAGCCCGGGGCCTGGAAGCGCGCGCAGGCGGGACAGACGTAGAGCGAGCGGTCCTCGCCGTAGCGGGCGCCGCACTCGTTGCAGAGGAACGTGAAGTCGGTCACGGCCGGGCATCGTAGCGCGGACCGAACGTCGGCCGCCTCCCCGGCGCGGCGTAGAATTGCTCTTTGGCAGACCGTCCGCCCCTTTTGCACGTTTCCGTCCGGGGAGGCCGTGATGGGTCGAATCGTCCAGTCCGTCGCAATGTCGTACGTCCGAGGCTGCCTCGTCAGCGGGGTCGTCACGATCTACGTCTTCACGATCCTCGTCGGGTTCCTCCTGCTTCCGCTCGGGCGGATGCATCGCACGCCGGGTGCCGACCCGAAGGAGATCTTCCTGCCGCTCGGCATCGGCGCCTTCTTCCTTCTGGTCCTGCCGGCGCTCGTCGCGTACCTGGTGACGCGTTGGCGCAACGCCGCGTTCGACAGAATGTTCGGCGCCCTCGGCCTCGCCGGCTTCCCCTACGCCGTCCAGTACCGCCGATACGACGGGACGTACGGAGGCCGCCGCTTCCAGGGCTTCTTCTCGCGCGGCCCGCGCCTCGCCCTCGAAGCCGACGTGGCCGTCTGGACGAGGTTCGGCATCACGGCCGGCTCGGGCGACACGAAGCTCCTCGCGGCGCTGGCGGGCGAGAAGCCGATCCGCTTCGCCGTCCCCGCGTTCGACGGCCTCGACGTCTTCGGCGAGGAGGAGGCGTGGGTGCGGCGCCTCCTCGCCGAGCCGGGTGTCCCGACGCTCCTCGCGAGGCTCCTGCGGTACCAGGGGCCTTTCGCCCGCAGACAGCTCGTCCTCCGCCCCGGGGCGCTCAACGTCACGTTCCACCTCTCGACCGCTTTCATGAACTGGATCCCCTCGACGGCGCAGGTGAAGGACTGGGCCGACGCGCTCGTCGCGCTCGCCGACATAGCCGAGCGCGTCCCGCCGCCGGAGGTCCCGGTCGCGCCGACGCGCCTCGAGCAGCAGGTCGATTCCGTGCGGCGCATGGGCTTCGCCGTCAATCCCGGCGCCCTGGCGCTCGGCGCCATGCTCGCCACCTCGCTCGCGATCGCCGCGATCGCGGGGATCATCGTCGTCGCGCAGGAGTCGTGCCGGCCGGCGAAGGGGCCCGGGAGCGTCGCCGAGGTCCGCGACGTCCTTCACCACGTCTACGCGACGGCCCAGAGCCTCCAGGTGGCCGAGCTCCCGGCCGCGAGCATGCTCGACCTGTACGGGAACGCCGGGTCCCTCGGCACGGTCGAGTCCGAGGACGCCACCAGCCTCCGCGCCATAGCCAAGGTCCCGAACGGGGCGCGGATCGTCGTCACGAAGAGCCCGGGTATGGCGGCGGCGCGCGAGGTCGAGTGGCTCTTCGACCCGCCGCTCTCCGCGAAGGTATCCGTGGTCGAACAGCAGCTCGGAGAGCTCGAGCTCTCCCCGGCCCCCGGCGAGCCGAAGGCCGTCCTCGGGCTCGCGACGCCGAGGCAGGCCGACGGGGCGCGATGGCCGGTCCGGGTCCGGGTGCGCTTCGAGGGGAAGGCGGGTGGGCCGATCACGAGGATCTCCGCGTACCGCGACGACCCGGCCGTCCCGGCGCCGGCGCCGTCGGCGGGCGGGGCGCCGCGGGCGTCCGTGTCGACGCCGTCCTCCGCCGGCGAGACCGCGGCCGCACCGCCGGCAGCGGCGTCCTCCGGACTCCTCCCGCAATGCCCTTCGCTGTTCTCGAACATCGGCGAGATGGCCATCGGGGAGTCGCGGTCCTGTGTCTGCACGAGGGACTACGGCATCGGCATCCGCGGGAACGGCCGCTACGACCCGTCGTCGTCCCTCTGTGAGGCCGCTCGCCATGCCGGGGTTCTCACCCGCCCGGGCGACGTCGTCACGTTCTGGCGGCAGCCCGACTGCCCCCGCCTCTGGGGCTCGGCGGCGAACGGCGTCGTCTCGAAGAACTTCGCGTCCCCGGCGGCGACCTTCTCCTTCACGGCCGAGCCGCCCCCCTGCCCGCCCCCGCCGAGCACCGCCGCGGACCTGAAGCCCTGTCCGGGCCTGTTCAGCAAGGAGCTTGAGGCGATGCCCGAGGGCTCGAGCCTCGACTGCACCTGCGCGTACGACAAGTACGGGAAGGGGTCGCTCTGGGGGACGCGCGTCTACTTCCTCGGCTCGAACGTCTGCGACGCGGCCCAGCACGCGGGGATGGTCGACCGGAAGGGGAGCGCGGTCACCGTCTTCCTCGGCGGAGAGTGCGACCGCTTCTGGGGCTCGAGGTCGTTCGGGAAGGTGTCCGACAGCCGGCGGAAGCCGGGCCGGAGCATGGCGTTCCAGCAGCCGTACCCGGAGTGCCCGGGGCCGACCGACCCGTGGTGAGCGCCCGCCGGACCGGGCGAGCCCTCAGCGGGGGGCGGACGACCTCTTCGGCCGCAGGACGAGAGCCGCGACCACGGCCGGGAGCGCCATGAGCCACTGGACCGCGGGAACGCCGACCGACGCGAGGAGGATGAGGACGTTCTTCTCGACGGCCGCCCAGACGTAGTAGAGCGCCCCGAAGAGGACGGCCACGAGGGCGAGGGCGGCGACGACGGCCGCGCCGGTCCTGGACTTCGAGAGGCGGGCCGCGAGGAGGAACGCCGCGAAAGGGCTCGCCATGACGAGAGCGGCGAGCGCGACGACCCCCGCGCCCGGCAGGTCCTCGGTCGTCCAGACGCCGAAGCCGGGGAAGGCGAGAAACGACACCGGCCCCGTGAGGGCGCCGACGGCGGAAGTCACGTAGGCGACGATGCGCGCCGGGTTCCGCTCCGCCGAGGCTGCGGCGGACGGCATGCCGCCCGCCCCGGTCGGCGGCCCGCTCATCCCTTCTCTCCCGCCACGGCCGCACGCGCGAGGAGCTCGTCGGCTGCGGAGCGCGCCGCACCGGCGCGCGGGTCGTCGATCCGGGCGAGAAGCGCCTTCAGCTTCTCGAGGTCGTTCCTCGTCCTCTCCAGGTCTTCCCGCGGCGAGCCGGCGAAGAGAGCCGCTCCGCGCGGGTCCCCGACCGCCTCCTCGAGCGCGGCCGCGACGTTCGCGAGCGCCTCCCCGGCGTGGGCGCCCCGCGGATGCCGCTCGAGATAGCGGACGTCGGTCCGGCCGAGCCCGGAGAAGCGGCACGGGACGTCTCCCTCGCACTCGCCGGGGAGCTGCGTCCGGGCGGCCTCCCAGGCGATCTCGTCCGCCACGGAAAGTGACGCGGAGCGATCGTGCAGCTCCCAGAAACGGTCCGCCACGACGATCCAGCGGGCCGCCGGCTCGTTCCAGGAGAGGTCGCGCGCCTGCGCCTCGACCCACGCGAGGACCTTCTCTTCGCGACGCCGCCGGAAGCCGATCGCGCCGCAGGCCCGATCGAGGGCGCGCAGCGTGGCGAGCTCGATCCGGGCGCGCGCCTCCGGCGTCGCGGCCTCCCCTGCGGCCCGCGCGAGGAACGCGTGCAGCTCGGCGAACGCCTCGAACGGGTCTCCCGCCCGCTTCAGCCTGTCGCCCGCGATCTCCAGGGCGAGGGCGTCGCGCTCCGCCTCCGCGTACGGCAGGCTGAGGGCGCCGAAGAGCCACCCCTGCTCGCCCGAGGACGTGGCGACCTCGAGCCACGGCGCCCTCTCGCCGCCGATCGTGTCGACGCCTCCCGTTCGGGCGACCTCCACGACGAGAGTCCCGAGGGGGAGCCGCGCGACGACCCTCCGCGAGACGCCCGGCGCCTCGCGGAGGGCGACCGCGGCGGCGGAGACGATCCTGCGGTCGGGCTCCGCTCCCCCGGCCGGGGTCGCCGGGAAGAGGAGCGCCGCGAAGACGACGGGATGCGCTCGCCTCATGCCGGCCTCCTTCGGACCGGACGATTCTCGCTCGTGCTGCTATGCTCGCCAATCGGAATCGATTCGGCAATTCAGGAGGCGCCCATGAGGCCCCGTCGAGCCGTACTCCTCCTCGTCGCGTCGCTCGCCGCGGCGCCCCTCCTCGCCCAGACCCCCGACGACCGGGGCTTCGACCCGACCGGCGTCTGGTACGGGCAGCAGGGGCCCCTCGTCCTCGTCCGCGCGGGCGACACGCTCTCCTTCTCCTACTCCGGCGTCTTCGGCGCAACGGCCCACATCTGCGACGGCATCGGCGTCGCGGGTTTCGTGGGCGACGGGACGTGGGAGTACGTCGACGACGAGGGGACCGTCACCTTCACGACGAAGGGCGGGACGGTGTCGATGGAGGCGACGAAAGGGATCGCCTCCTTCTGCGGCGCGAACTGGCCGGGGGCGACGTTCACGAAGGAAGGTTGGAAGCCCGCCTTCAGCTGCACCGTGACCACGCCGAAGGCCCGGTTCCTCACCGTCGCCCCGTCCCCCGAGCCGCGCAAGGGGTTCGTCGTGAAGGGAGACGTCGTCGAGGCCGTCGGCCTCGTCAACGAGAGCACCCCGGCCTGGCTCCTCGTCAGGTACGTCGGGAAGAAGCAGACCACCGCGGGCCTCCTCGAGCGCGACGCGCTGGAGTGTCGAGAGGAGTAGGCGCCGCCCCGGGAGGGAGAAGATGATTCGTCGACCCTGCCTCGCCCTTCTCGCCACGGTCCTGGCGTCGGTCGTCGTCGCGCCGGGCGCTCGCGCCGCGGACCTGACGCTGCACGGACTGAAGGCCGCTCCGCCGATCCCCTTCTCCGCGCCGGAAGAGGCCGGCCTCGACGCGCTCCGCGTCGTCCACCCGGCCGACGCGAAGGCGGGAGGCGAGAAGCTGAGCCTCACGGCTGTCGCCTTCCCGAAGGACTCCGGGATGTCCGACGCCGAGCTCCTCGATTACGTGAAGACGACGTTCCTCGCGACCTCGGCCGCCGGAAAGCCCGTCGAGCGGAACCTCCTCGGGAGGAAGGTGACCGGGCAGGCGCTCGAGAAGAAGATCCCGGCGCCGTCGCTCGCCGAGGTCTACGTCGCGACGAAGAAGGGGGGCGAGAAGGTCGTCCTCGCCTTCGTACTCGCCCCCGGTTTCTCGGAGGAGGCCGAGGCGGCGATCGCGGCGATCGCCGCGACGCTCCGCGAGTAGCCGCCGGGCTCGCCCACAGGGCGAGGAATCAAGCGGGGACCCGGCTCGCCGCCGAGTCCCCGCAGAAGGGTTTCCGGCCCGTATCGGGCGCTACTTGTAGAGGTTCTCGATCAGCTTGCCCGCGAGCTTCTTTCCGAGCTCGACCTTGTCGTGCTCGGCGTACGTCTTCGGCTGCCAGTCGACGCGAAGGACGTCCGGACCCTTCTGGACGACGATCACCGTCGCGCCGGTGACGAAGTCGCACATGTAGGCCTTGTCACCCACGCCAGCCACCTCGACGACCGAGCCGGGCGCGGCGAAGCCCTTCGTGCTCTCGAACTCGGCGTCTCCTCCGCCGACGACGGCGGCGAACCGGATGACGGAGAAGTCCTTCCCGGGGACGTTGTACCCGGCGGACGGCCGCCCTTCCTGCGCCTTGCTCCCCGCGTCGGGGAAGTAGGTCATCGTCTGGCCGGTGATCGCGCCGACGTCCGCGGCGGAGATCGCGTCCTGCATCGCCCAGCCCGTCGGCAGGTGGATCTTCGCGGCGCCGCTCGCCGCCGGGGCCTCCGCTGGCGCGGCCGCGGCCGGCTCGCCGGCCGGCTCGGGGGACTCCTTGGCCCCTCCGCAGCCGGAGAGCGCCGCCGTGACGAACGCGGTGAGCGCGAGGGTCGTAATCCGTTTCCCGATTCGCATCGACGTTCCTCCTGACACTCCGATCTCCCGCGGGCGTGCCGCGGCCATCGGCCATCTTCCGCCCGACGCGGATTCGTCGTCCAGCCAATTCGAGTACGACCCCTGCCGGGAGATCGGGTCGGATTCGGTCGCCGAGCGCGCCCGCGGCGCCTCGGCCCTCCCGATGCGGAAGCCCGGCGTGACGGCGAGGCGGCGGCCCCTGCGAGGAGGATCGGCCCCCGGACCGGACGAGGCCTCCGGACACGGCGGGAGCTCCTGCCGTGCGATCCGCCGCGATCCCTGGAGATCTCGTCTCATCGGTTAGGATGCGGCCGAAACCACACAAAGACCGCCTCCAGGAGGGATTCACATGCACGAACGAGCCGCGCGGCCCGGGGACGGCGCTTCGCTCTTCCGCTCGCCGGAGTACGACGCTCTCCCCGCGGTGGATCGCGCCGCCGTCGACGCCCTCGTCTCGACGCTCCGCGTCCCCGCCGGGACGACGGTCTTCCGGCGGGGAGAGCCGGGCGACGCGATGTACGTCGTCGCCGACGGTCGCTTCCGCGTCACCGGGACGACGCCCGCCGGAGCCGAAGTGACGCTCGGCGAGATCGGTCCCGGGGAGTGGACGGGCGAGATGGCGATCCTGACGGGCCAGCCCCGCTCGGCGACGCTGACGGCGATGGAGGACGGAGCCCTCGTGAGGCTTCCCCGCGAGGGCTGGGACGAGCTCGCGCGCCGCTACCCCGCCGTCGCCTCCAGGCTGACGGAGGCGATCGGTCCGCGCCTGCGACGCGCGCAGCTCCTGCGCGTCTGGGAGGAGCTCTTCGGCATCACCGAGCCGGAGGCCTTTCGCGACCTGGAGAAGGCCGTCGAGTGGCGGCGCGTCGCCGCGGGCGAGCTCCTCGTCCGGCAGGGCGACCCGAGCGACGCGATGTACGTCGTCGTCACCGGCCGCTTCCGGACGACGGTCCGCGGCGAGGACGGCGTCGAGACGACCGTGCGGGAGACAGGCGCCTTCAGCACCGTCGGCGAGCTCGGACTCCTCGCGGACCAGCCGCGCTCGGCCAGCGTCGTCGCCCTCCGCGACGGCGAGGTGCTCCGCCTCGGGCGCGACGCGTTCCGCGGCTTCGCCCTGAAGCGGCCGGAAGCGCTCCTGCGCGTCGCGTCGATCGTCGCCGGGCGCCAGGCGAGCGCCGTGGCGCCGAAAGGCCGCGCGTCCGCCCCCGTTCCGGACGGACTCACGATCGCGGTCCTGCCCCTCGGGCCGACGGCCGGGGCCTCCGCCGTCGCGCGGACGCTCGCGTCCCGGCTCGAGGCGCTCGGCGCGACGCTCCTCCTCGACGCCGCCGGCCTCGACGCGCGTCACGGGCGGCCAGGCGTCGCGGAATCCCCGCTCGCCGGGCCGCTCGGTCTGGCCGTCGACGTCTCGCTGCGCGAGCTCGAGGACCGGACACGCCACCTCGTCCTCGACGCGGGGTCCGGCGGCGAGGCGTGGCGGGAGCGCTGCCTGAGGCGCGCGGACCGCGTCCTCCTCGTCGCCGACGCGACCGCCGACCCGGCCCCCGGGGCGGTCGACGCGCGGCTCGCCGCGATGGGCCTCCCGGCGAGGAAGGAGCTCGTCCTCCTCCACGCCGGGGAGACGACGGAGCCCCGCGGGACCGCCGCCTGGCTCGCCGGACGCGACCTCGCGGACCACCACCACCTGCGGCCCGGGAACGCCCGCGACGAGGTCCGCCTCGCGCGGCGGCTCGCGGGGCGCGGCGTCGCGCTCGTTCTCGGCGGCGGCGGCGCGCGCGGCGTGGCGCACGTCGGCGTCATCCGGGCGCTCGAGGAGGCCGGCGTCGAGATCGACCTCGTGGCCGGGACCAGCATGGGAGCCGTCGTCGGCGCCAGCTTCGCCCTGCACGGCGCCTCCGGGCCGCTCCTCGCGCTCGCCGAGACGTTCGCCTCGCCGAAGAGGATCTACGACCGGACGCTCCCGCTCGTCTCGCTGATGTCCGGAGGGAAGGTCCTGCGCGTGATGAAGGCGCTCTACGGCGACCGCGCGATCGAGGACCTCTGGACGCCGTTCTTCTGCGTCTCGACGAACCTGACCCGGGCGCGGGTCGACGTCGAGAGGAGCGGCCCGCTCTGGCGAGCCGTCCGCAAGAGCATGTCGATCCCCGGCGTCTTCCCCCCGGTGATCGAGGAGGGCGACGTCGTCGTCGACGGCGGGGTCGTCGACAACTTCCCGGTGGAGCGGATGGCGTCCCGGCTCGACTGCGGAACGGTCATCGGCGTGAACGTCGCCCCGGCCGTCGACAAGGTGAAGCCCTACCGGTTCGGCCCGGAGCTCTCGGGCTGGAAGGTCCTCCGGGGACGCGTCCTTCCCTTCGCGCGGAAGACGCGAGCGCCTTCGCTCGTCGGCTCGCTCCTCCGAACGCAGGAGATCAACAGCGTCATGGCGCTCCGCTCGGGGCTCCGATTCGTCGACCTCCTCGTCGAGCCGCCCGTGGACCGGTTCCGGCTGAACGAGTACGGGCGCTGGGCGGAGCTCGTCGAGGCCGGCTACGGCGCCGCGAAGGAGGCCCTCCCGGCGTTCCTCGCGTCGCGGAGGGCCGGGGAGG
>JAKPXO010000105.1 GCA_029567505.1 Acidobacteriota bacterium | reverse complement strand
CCTCGGCGCGCACCGGGCAGACGAGGTCGGCGGCGCCCGCACCGGCGACCCGCTCCCAGTTCTTGTCGGGGCTCATCCAGAGGTCGACGGCGTGGACCTTCGCGCCGTACTCCTTCGCGAGGAAGACCGACGTCATCGCCTTCCCGCAGCCGAGGTCGAGGACCCGCGCGCCGGGGGCGAGCGGGAACTTCTCGCAGAGCCACTCGAGGAGCCAGATCGCGCACGGCCCCATCTGGTTGTCGAGGAGGAAGTCGGCGTCGTAGCGGGCGGAGCGGGGGAACTCGGGGCGGCGGAGGCCGGCGGGGGCTTCGGGCATGGGGGCTCCTTCGAACGGCGTTCCAGCCATTCTGCCGCGATCCACTCCGGCCGGGGTAGTCTCGGCGCCATCCGGAGGCGACCATGGCCGAGCCGAAGACGAAGAAGACCGACGCGAGCGTCGCGGCGTTCCTCGACGCGGTCGCGGACCCGAGAAGGCGCGAGGACGCCCGCGAAGTCCTCGCACTGATGAAGCGGATCACGGGGGAGGAGCCGAAGATGTGGGGCCCGAGCATCGTCGGCTTCGGCTCGTACACGTACACCTACGCGAGCGGACAGACCGGCGACTGGCCGATCGCCGGCTTCTCGCCGCGCAAGCAGGCGCTCACTCTCTACCTCATGCCCGGGTTCGAGAAGGACGCCGACCTCATGAAGCGGCTCGGGAAGCACAAGACGGGAAAGTCCTGCCTCTACCTCAACCGTCTCGCGGACGTCGACGCGGGCGTCCTCGAGGAGCTCGTCCGGCGGTCGGTGGAGCGGATGAGGAACCGGGGAGCCTGAGGCGACGGCGCCGGCGGAAGCGACGGGGCGCCGGGGTCCGTTCCTGCGTTCGGCCGGAGGTCAGCGGACCCGGATCCGCCCCGTTCCCGCCCCCGCGATCCGACCGACCCGGCGCGCGTCCGCGACGCCGCGAGCGGCGAGTGTCGCGAGGAGCACTACGGAGCGCTCCTCGGGGACTGCGATCAGGAGACCTCCCGACGTCTGAGCGTCGGCGAGGAGGAGGCGGTCGACGCGCGAGAGGCCGGGGGCGAAGTCGACGTGCGGCGCGACGTGGTCGAGGTTCTCGAGCGAGCCGCCGGGGGCGCCGTCGGCCGCGGCGAGGTCGCGCACCCCGGGGAGGAGCGGGACGGAAGCCGCCTCGACTTCCGCGTCGACGCCGGAGGCCGCCGCCATCTCGCGGAGGTGGCCGAGGAGGCCGAAGCCAGTCACGTCGGTCGCGGCCGAGGCGCCGACCTCGACCATCGCCTCGGCAGCGCCGCGGTTGAGCGTCCGCATCGTCGTGACGAGGCGACGCGTCGCGTCGTCTCCCGCGAGGCCGCGCTTCACAGCCGTCGCGAGGATGCCGGTCCCGATCGGCTTCGTCAGGACGAGGGCGTCGCCGGGGCGCGCGCCGGCGTTCGTGACGACCTGGTCGGGGCGGACGACACCCGTCACGGCGAGGCCGAACTTCGGCTCGGTGTCGTCGACGGTGTGCCCGCCCACGATCTCGATCCCCGCCTCGCGCGCCACCTCGGCCGCGCCGGCGAGGATCCGCTCGAGGACGGAGAGCGGGAGACGGCGCGACGGGAAGGCGACGATGCTCAGCGCGAAGAGGGGCCGCCCGCCCATCGCCCAGACGTCGCTCAGCGAGTTCGCGGCGCTCACGGCGCCGAAGTCGAACGGGTCGTCGACGATCGGCGTGAAGAAGTCGACGGTCGTCACCAGGGCGAGCTCGTCTGAAAGTCGATAGACCGCCGCGTCGTCGGAGCGCTCGGGGCCGACGAGGACGGCCGAGTCGGTCCCCTTCGGGAGCGACCGGAGGACCTGCTCGAGGTCCTGCGGCCGCAGCTTGCAGGCGCAGCCCATCCCGTGCGTGAAGCGGGTCAGCCTCACGCGCTCGTCGCCCGTCGCGGCCGCGGGGGTCGCAGCCGCCTCCGGCCGCATTCGCCGGACCGCCTCGCCGACGACGCGCGCCGCCTCGTCGACCATCGCGGGCGTCGTCCCACGGCCGACGGAGAAGCGGACCGTCCCCATGGCGTCCTCCTCCGGGATGCCCATCGCCCGGAGGACCGACGAGATCTCGACTCCCGCGGCGTGGCAGGCGGCGCCAGCCGACGCGGCCACCTTCTCGCCCACCTCGGCGAGGAGGGCGCTCGCGTCGACGCCGGGGAAGGAGACGCTGAGCGTGTTCGGGAGGCAACGCTGCCGGGGGCTGTTGCGGCGCAGGCCGGCGGCCTCGCGCACGAGCGCCTCCGCGAGCCGCTCGCGCAGCTCCTCGAAGCGCCGGGCGTCCGCGGCGAGGCGACGTTGCGCGACCTCGCACGCCTTTCCGAGGGCGACGATCTCGAGGACGTTCTCCGTCCCGGCGCGGCGGCCCGCCTCGTGCGAGGCGCCGCGAAGGAGCGGCGGCAGCGCGAGGCCGGAGCGGATCCAGAGCGCCCCGACTCCCTTCGGGGCGTAGAGCTTGTGCCCGGCGAGCGTCAGGAAGTCGACGCCGAGAGCGGACACGTCGACCGGGACCTTCCCGACCGACTGCGCCGCGTCGGTGTGGACGAGGACGCCCCGCTCGTGCGCGAGTCGCGCGATCTCGGCGATCTCCTGAATCGTCCCGACCTCGTTGTTCGCGTGCATCACGGTGACGAGGACGGTCCCGTCGGTGATCGCGCCGGCGACGTCGGCCGGGTCGACGCGCCCTTCGCCGTCCACCCTGACGCGCGTGACGCTCCAACCGTCCTCCTCGAGGAGGGCGCACGGCTCGAGGACCGCCGGGTGCTCGATCGCCGACGTGACGACGTGCCGCCCCTTTCCCCGGAGGAGCCGCGCGACGCCCTGGATCACCGTATTGCTTCCCTCGGTCCCGCCGCTCGTGAAGACGAGCTCTTCGGGGCGCGCCCCGAGGAGGGCGGCGACCTGCCGCCGCGCCGCCTCGACGGCGGCCCGCGCCTCGACGCCGTACGGGTGGCCGCTCGAGGGGTTCCCGAATCGCTGCGTGAGGAACGGCAGCATCGCCTCGGCGACCTCCGGGTCGACCGGCGTCGTGGCGTTGTAGTCGAGGTAGACGGGAATCGGCGTCATGCCCCGATTATCGGCACGGACGGGGAGTCGGAGGTGTCATCCGGCGCGCCGGCTCCGGAGCGCGTATCCTCGCGGATCGAGTGCGGAACCGAAACCTCCGACCGGCCCTTTCCGTCGCGATCGCGTTCGTCTTCCTCGCCGGCTGCACGAGCTCGCTGCGGCTGAGGTATCGCCCGACGCTCACGTCGCCCCGGGCCGATCCCCTCGCCGCATTCACGATCGCGTCCGGCAACGAGCCGGTGTCCGGCAACACCGCCCGGCTCCTCGAGAACGGCGACCAGATCTTCCCGGCGATGCTCGAGGCGATCGCCTCGGCCCAGTCGAGCATCCACTTCGAGTCGTACATCTACCGCGACGGGAAGATCGCGCGGGAGATGGCCGCGGCCCTGGCGGAGCGCGCGCGGGCGGGGGTCTCCGTGCGCCTCCTCCTCGACGCGATCGGCTCGGTCGGGTTCGGGGCGGAGAACGAGAAGCTCCTCGAGGAAGCGGGGGCCTCGGTCGTCTTCTTCCGCCCCCTCTCGATGAAGACGCTCCGGAAGATCCACCTCCGGACCCACCGCAAGGTCCTCGTCGTCGACGGGAGGATCGGGTTCGTCGGCGGCGTCTGCATCGCCGACGAATGGATGGGCGACGCCGACGGGCCGGACCGCTGGCGCGAGACCGTCGTCCGCGTGGAAGGGCCGGTGGCGCGGCAGCTCCAGGCGGCCTTCGGGCGCGCCTGGCTGGAGGCGACGGACGAGCTCCTCGCCGGCCGGGCTCTCTACCCGACGAACGGTCACGCCGGAGAGGCCGTCTGCCAGGTAATGGACTCGACGCCGGGATTCGACTCGAACCCGGCCCGCCTCTCGTTCCTCGTCGCGGTCGGCTCCGCCACGAAGAGCATCGACCTGACGAGCGCCTACTTCGTCCTCGACCGGACCGCGCGCCGCGCCCTCGTCGACGCCGTGAAGCGCGGGGTCCGCGTCCGGCTCCTCCTGCAGGGGCCGCACACCGACCACGCGATCGTCCGCTACGCCGGCAGGAACGACTACTCGAGCCTCCTCGAGGCGGGCGTCGAGATCTGGGAGTACCAGAAGGCGCGCCTGCACGCGAAGACGATGGTCGTCGACGGGACGTGGGGGAGCGTCGGCTCGACGAACGTCACGAACCGCTCCTTCACCTGGAACTACGAGTCGAACGTCCACGTCTTCGACCGGGAGTTCGCGGGCTCGATGCTCGAGACGTTCGAGAAGGACCTGGCGCACTCGCACCGGATCACGCTCGAGGAGTGGAAGGACCGCGGCCTCGGCTACCGGATCCTCGAGTGGTTCTACGCGATCCTCGGGTCGCAGTACTGACCCGGGCCGCCCGCGCGCGGCGTCAGCCCGACGCCTTCGTCCCTTCCGTCGGCGGGTCGTACTCGACGAACGGCCCGTCCGCCTCGCGCGAGCGGTCCCGGTAGCAGCACCGACCCGTCCGCTCGTGCCCGGCGTAGTGCTCCTCGAAGACCCGGCAGGCCTCCGGGCGACGGAGCCACGTCCCGTCCGCGCCGAGGCAATGCGCGACGTCGACCGGGACCTCCCCTTCGGGGCGCACCTCCAGGATCGTGACGTCGGCGGGCTCCGTCTTCTCGGCGGCGAGCTTCTCGAGGAGGCCGCAGAGCGTGTCGTCGATCCAGCTCTCCGTCATCCCGGGGACGCCCGCGACGGCGATGCGCGCCTCGTAGGTGTAGGGGAGCCGCCGGTCGTACTTCGACGTCGGCCCGAGGACCTTCTCCCGGATGCTCATCGCGTCCCTCCCGGCGGCGTCCCGCGCGACGCGCGGCGCCACCGGGCAGGATAGCGCTGCGCGCGGCCAGCGCCATGCGAGGCTCGGCGGG
Organism: Acidobacteriota bacterium; assembly: GCA_029567505.1. Lineage (GTDB taxonomy): Bacteria > Acidobacteriota > Thermoanaerobaculia > UBA5066 > UBA5066 > UBA5066. The sequence goes on along the minus strand of JAKPXO010000105.1, from coordinate 35,963 downwards.
AGCGGCGGGCTGCCCCCCCGTCACGAGCGCTCCCGGGCCCGATCGCAGACGCGCGAAGGCCCCGCCGCGGACTCCCGCGGCGGGGCCTTCTTCCGGCTGATCCGAGCCGGCGGGCTGACTTACCGGATCACCTCTTCGGCACCTTCTTCATCAGGACCTCGACGGCCTTCTCGAGCTGCTGGTCGCGGCCCGTGACCTCGAGGGCGGGGTCGTTGTCGACCTCGTGGTCGGCGTTCAGGTGGTTGTTCTCGGCCATGTTCCCGGCGGGGTCGATGTAGCCGACCTGCGGGATCCCGAACGTGAGCGACTTGTCCTGGAGGCGCTCCCACCAGACGGAGGTGCAGGTGCCGGGGACCTGCATGCCGACGGTCTCGCCGATGCCGAGGACCTTGTAGGCCGTCGGGAAGCAGTGGGCGTCGGAGTAGTTCCCCTCGTTCATGACGACGATCGAGGGCTTCGTCCAGCGGTTGCCGGGCTCGACGCCGATCTGCCGGCCGCGCGGCACGGAGCGGGCGTAGACCTGCCCCGTGAGGAAGACGGTGAGCGGCTCGACGAGGTTCCCGCCGCCGTTCCAGCGGGTGTCGAGGACGATGCCGTCCTTGTCGACGGCCCGGCCGAAGACCTCCTCGAAGATCTCGCGGTAGGCGCCGTCGTTCATGCCGCGGATGTGGGCGTAGCCGAGCCGACCGCCGGAGAGGCGCTCGACCTCGGCGCGGCGCGACTTGACCCAGCGGTCGTAGAGGAGCCCCTGCTGCTCGCCGGGGGCGATCGGCTTGACCGTCTCTTCCCACCTCTTCCCGTCCTTCGGGTCGAGGAGGCCGAGGCGGACCAGCTGGCCCGCCTTCCGGTTGAGCATCGGGTACCAGTTCGCGCCGGCGGCGATCGGGGCGCCGTCGATCGAGGTGATGACGACGCCCGGGACGACCTTCGTCCCGGCCTTCGTGAGCGGGCCGCCCTCGATCACTTCGAGGACCTTGACGCCCTCGCCCGTGTAGGCGGGGTCGGGGAAGAACGCGAGCGAGGCGGTGGTGTCGCCGTCGCGGCGCTGCGGGCGATAACGGCCGCCCGTGTGCGAAGCGTTCAGCTCGCCCTGCATCTCGGAGATCAGCTCGGCGAAGTCGCGGTTCTCGACGACGTGGGGGAGGAAGCGGGCGTAGGCCGTCTTCATCGCGGGCCAGTCGACGCCGTGGAGGTCCTCGACGTAGAACTTCTTCAGCGTCTGGCGCCACGCGTGCTCGAAGAGGGCCGTGCGCTCCTCGGCGGCCTTCAGCTCGACCTTCGCCGAGGCCTTGATCGGCGTCGCCTTGCCCGAGTCGAGGTCGATGGAGGAGAGCTTCCCGTCGGCGAGGACGATCGCCTTCTTCCCGTCGGGGTCGAGGCGGAGGCGGGCGCCCCGCTCGGCGTCCAGCTTGGCGACGAGCTTGACCTCCTCCTTCCTCGGGACGTACTTCCAGAGGTCGGCCCCCTTCTCGAAGCGGGCGAGGTAGACGAGCGTCTCGCCGTCGGGCGTGAGCGCCGCGTCGTCGAGGCTCGCGGAGTGGAGGGAGAGGCGGGCGATCCGCTTGTCGAGGCCGTCCAGCTCGAAGGCGACCGGGTCGGGGAGCTTGACGTCGCCGTCAGCCTTCTTCTCGGCCTCCTTCCCCTTCTTGTCGTCCTTCCCCTTGTCGGCGTCCTTGTCCTTCTTCTTCTCCGCCTCTTTCTCCTTCTCCAGAAGCTGCGCGTAGGCGGTCTCGTCGAGGTGGAAGCGGTCCCAGGCCTTCTTCGTCAGGAAGGCGGCGAAGACGTCCTGCTCGCGGGGGTAGCCGGAGTGCTGGCGCGTGCCGAAGCGGTCGGAGGCCCAGAAGAGGACCTCGCCCTTGCGGGCCCACTTCGGCGCCTCCTCCTCGTAGCCGCTCCGGGTGACGTTGACGACCGGCTTGCCGCCGGCGGCGTCGACGATGCCGACCTCGCCCGACCAGCGGGTGGGGCTGAGGAACTGGACGGCGAAGCTCCTGCCGTCGGGCGACCACTGGAACCACTGATCGCCGTCGGCATAGGAGTAGTTCATCTCGCCGGGGAGGACGACGCGGCTCTTGCCGGTCGCGAGGTTGACGACCTTGAGCGTCGTCCTCTCCTCGAGGAAGGCGACCTCCTTGCCGTCGGGCGAGAACGCGGGCTGTAACTCCTCGGCGGCCGTGGCGACGACGGCCGATTCCTTCAGAGCCGTGGCGTTGTAGAAGGCGGTTTCCTCGGGGTCGATCCGGTCGGTCCGGTAGACGTTCCAGCTGCCGTCGCGCTCGCCGGCGTAGAGGAGGCTCTTGCCGTCGGGGGAGAAGCTGACGGAGCGCTCCTGGCCCGGCGTGTCGGTGATCCGGCGGGTCGTGCCGTGCTCGACGGAAGCGACGAAGACCTCGCCGCGGGCGACGAAGGCGACCTCCTTGCCGTTCGGGGAGAGCTCGAGCTCGTTCGCGTCGGAGGCGACGTCGACGGGGGCGACCTCGAGGTCGCGCCGGTCGGCGGCGGCGGTGACGGAGAGCTTCCGGCTCTCGTTCGCGCCCGCGGGGCGGACCCAGATCTCGCCGTCCCACGTGTAGCAGAGGTCGCCCGCGGAAGAGGCGGAGAGGAAGCGGACAGGGTGGGTCTTGTGCGTCGTGACCTGCGCGGGCGTGCCCGGGTCGGCGAGGTCGAGCTTCCAGACGTTGAACGTGCCGCTCTTTTCCGAGAGGTAGTAGAGCGACTTTTCGTCGGGCGACCAGACGGGCTGCCGGTCGTCGAAGCCGAACGCGGTCAGCCTCGTGTGCTTGCCGCTCTTCTTCTCGTAGACCCAGACGTCGCGCGCGAACGACGAGCTGTCGTGTTTCCTCCACTCCATCTCGTAGCCCTTCACGTCCGAGTAGGCGAGCCGCTCGGCGGCCTTGTCCCAGACGGCGTAGAGGGACGGCGTGGAGAGGAGCTGCGCCGGCATGCCGCCCGCGAGCGACACCTGGTAGAGCTCCGGCTGGGCGCCGGTTGGGAACTGGACGTTCTTCGCGGCGTCGAGGCGGGCCGAGCCGAAGAGGACGGCCTTGCCGTCGGGCGTGAAGCTCGTCGGCGTGTCGTCGGCCGAGTGGAACGTGAGGCGCTTCGCCTCACCCCCGGCGGCCGGCATCACGAAGACGTCGAAGTTGCCGTAGCGGTCGGAGGCGAAGGCGATCTTCCTTCCGTCGGGCGACCAGACGGGGGCGGTGTCGTAGGCCGCGGCGACGGTGATCGGCGTTGCGGCACCGCCGGCGACCGGGACGGTCCAGAGGTCGCCCCGGTAGCTGAAGGCGACCGTCTTCCCGTCGGGGGAGATCGCCGCCGAGCGGAGCCAGAGGGCGTTCTCGGCCCGGACTGGGGCGGCGGGAACGCAGAGGGCGAGAAGGAGCGCCGCGGCGGAGGCCGCGGTGGCGGGGGAGAGACGTCTTGTCGCTGGCATGCTGCTCACTCCAGAGTCATCTACGCCTGGACGAGCCTGGGGTTTCGTCCCGGAGCGTGCCGCGCGCCTTCAGGACAGGAGGGCGGACTGGTACTTCTCGGAGAAGAGGGCCGGCTGGCCGCCGGTGTTCCAGAAGAGGACCCGCTCGCCGCGCCGGAAGACTCCCTTCCGGACCAGGTCGATCAGCCCTCCGGCGGCCCGTCCGGTGTAGACGGGGTCGAGGAGGAGGCCTTCGTGCCGCGCGAAGAGACGGATCGCCTCGCGCTCGAGGTCGGTCAAGACGCCGTAGCCGGCGCGGCAGTAGCGGTCGTCGGCAAGGACGTCGGCAGGGGCGAAGGAGATCCGCGGGCCGAGCCGCTCGCTCGCGTCGGACGCGAGGGCGGAGACGTGCGCCTTCAGCCACTCCTCCGGCTCGTCGATGCTGATCCCGAGGACCTTCCCCCGGAACCCGAAGAGGCGCTGGCCGAGGAGGAGCCCGGCGTGGGTCCCGCCGCTCGAGGTGCCGAAGACGAGCCAGTCGGCCTCCACGCCCTGCGCGAGGAGCTCCTCCATCGCGAACGCGTAGCCGAGGGCGCCGGTCGGGCTGCTTCCGCCGTACGGGACGAGGTAGGGGGCCGCCCCGTCCGCCGAGAGCGCCGCGACCGTTTCCGCGAGGACGCGGTCCCGGTCGGCGCGGTCGGCCACCGGGACGACGCGCGCGCCGAAGAGGAGGTCGAGGAGGTGGTTGCCGGTGGGCGAGGCGGGGGTCTCGCCCGTCAGGACGAGGACGCACCCCATCCCGAAGCGGGCGGCCGCGGCGGCCGTCTGCCGGCAGTGGTTCGACTGGAGCGCCCCGGCGGTGACGAGCGTCCGCGCCCCGCCCGCCTCGGCCTCGGCGACGAGGAACTCCAGCTTCCGGGTCTTGTTCCCGCCGAGCGCGAGTCCGGTCAGGTCGTCGCGCTTGACGAGGAGGCGCGGGCCGCCGAGCGACTGGGTGAGGTGAGGCATCTCCTCGACCGGCGTCGGGAGATGGGCGAGGCGGACGCGCGGGACGCTCACCTTTTCGCCTTCGGCGGAACGGGGCCGGTCTCGGCGCCCTCTTCGGTTTCCGAGACCGGCCCTCCCTCGATCCGGAGGAGCTTCCCTTCGACGAGCGCTTCCGCGACGCGGCGGCGCGCCTCGGCGACGATCCGCCCGAACGTCGCCCGCGAGACCCCCATCCGCGCCGCCGCCTCCTCCTGGTAGAGCCCCTCGAGGTCCGCGAGGCGAATCGCCTCGAGGCCGTCCAGCCCGAGGACGACCTCCTCGAGGAAGCGGCCCGGGATGCCGGCAGGCTTGAAGACCCCGGCGGGCGGGGCCCCGGCGATCCGGCGGCGGCAGCAGGGACGGGGCATGGGGAAGGGACCTCGCGGGCGGGGCTCGCCCTACTTCGTCCCGCGCGTGAAGAGGAGGTCGAGGTCCTCCTTGAGGCTCTGGAGGTCCTCCTCGTGCTCGACCTCCTGCTCGAGGATCGTGAGCGCCATGTTGTAGGTCACCATGTCCTTGTCCTTCGTGGCGTCCATGATCTTCTTGTAGGTGTCGATGGCGCACTGCTCGCCGGCGATGTTCTCGTCGAGGAGGACCGCGACGTACGGGTCCTTCGGGGCGTCGTAGGCGCACGGGCTCTTGTCGAACCACTCGTGCGGGTCGAGGAGCGGCGTCCCGCCGAGCTGGAGGATCCGGCCCGCGACCATGACGGCGTGGTTCAGCTCCTCGGTCGCGTGGAGGGTCAGCTCCGCGGCGACGGCGTCCTTCATCGGTCCCTTGATCAGCTTCGCGCCGAGCCAGTACTGGTAGTACGCGAGCCACTCGCTCGCGTAGGCCGCGTTCAGCATCTCGATGACCTTCTCGACGTCGATGCCGACGATCTCGCGTCCTCTGGTGCCCATCGTTACCTCCTCGATTCGGGCGGGGTCCGGCCGGCGGGCCGTCCCAACCTGCGGCCTGTAAGCATATGCCCGATTGAGGGTCGGGGGAACCGGAGGAGCCGGCCCGGGTCCCGGCCCGCCTCCGGCCTACGGACGGCGGGCGAGGGCCGCTTCGATCGACTTCTTCAGCTCGGGGTGGAGCGGCGCACCCAGCTTCTCGGCCTGGGTGACGATCTCGAGCGCCCTCTCGTGCTTCCCGGCCATGTGGTAGAGGCTCGCGAGGTTGTTCGCCGCCTCGCCCCACGCCGGGTCGGCCTTCAGCGCCTCCTCGTACTGCGCGATCGCCTCGGCGTCCCGGCCGAGCCGGAGGAGGACGTTCCCGTGGAGGCTGCTGTAGCGGGCCGGCACGCCCTGCGGGTCGGGTCTGTGCTCGTGGAGCTCGCGCTCGATGTCGAACCGCTCGCCCTGGAGCCGGGCGACGAGCCTCTCGATCTGTGCCCGCTGGTCGGCCGGAGCCTTCGCGAGGCGTCCGGACTGCTCCGAGATCGCGGCGTCCTTCGCGCGCAACCTCTCCGTCAGCGCCTTCCGGCGGTCGGCCTGCATCCCCGCGCGCAGGTCGGCGGTCTTCTCGTACGCGGCCCGGCCGGCGACGACCTCCTCGAGCGCGCGGGAGTACTCCTTCTCGCCGTAGAGGAGCCGCGCCCGGAGGAGATGCGAGTCCGGGAAGTCGGGCATCTCCTCGATGCTGACGGCGAGGGCGTCGAGCGCCCGCTCGCGGTCGCTCTTCTCGAGGAGCTTCAGCGCCCTCTCGTACTTCGCGATCGCGCCCTTGTAGCGGCGGAGCCGCTGCGCGTCCGTCGCGCGGTTCTCCTCCTGCGCCGTGGCCGGGAGGACGGGGACGATCGCCGCGAGGGCGAGCGCGACGACGGGGAGCAGGCTGTCTCGTCTCATGCCGATCCTCCGGGGCGCGGCCGCGCCGCGCGCTTCAGTCGATTCTCGTCCAGCCCGAGGCGAGGCCGTCCGGCATCGTCTCGAGCGAGGCGGCGAGGGTCTCCGACCAGGCGGCGACGTCGGACGGCCTCTCGAAGACGTCCTTCGCGAGGGCCGCCGCGAGGGCGACGGAGGCCGCCTCCGGGACTCCGGGGAGGACCGACGAGGCGGGGGGCGGGACCTCGTCGATGACGTTCGCCAAGATCCGCCCCAGGTCCTCGCCCCGGATCGCCCGGCGGCCGAGGAGCGCCTCGTAGCAGACGGCGCCGAGCGAGTAGACGTCGGTGCGCGCGTCGACGTTCCAGCCGTGCACCTGCTCGGGGGACATGTACTCCGGCGTCCCGACGACCATTCCCGTGCGCGTCAGACCATGCTCGTGGGCCATCTCCTTGGCGAGGCCGAAGTCGAGCACCTTCACGCGGAAGCCCGCCGGGTCGTCGGCGAGGAAGAGGTTCCCCGGCTTGATGTCGCGGTGGACGACGCCCGCCGCGTGGGCGGCGGCGAGCGCCGCGCCCGCCTCGCGCGCGAGCTGGGCGACCTGCCGCGGAGTCCCGGTCCCGCACTCGAGGAGGACGTGCGCCAGGTCGTGCCCGCGGAGCATCTCCATCACGAGGAACGCGGTGCCGTCGGGGAGCTCGCCGGAGTCGAAGAGGCCGATGACGCCGGGATGCGAGATCCGGGCGATCGTTCGCGCTTCGTGCTCGAAACGGGCCTTGAGCTCGGAATCTCCGAAGTGCTCCGGCCGGATCAGCTTGATGGCGACGTCGCGCGCGAGGCGCGTGTCGCGGGCGGAGAAGACCGTCGCCATCCCCCCCTGCCCGAGGATGCGCTCGAACCGGTAGCGGCCGAGCAGCTCGAAGGGGAGCGGGCGCGGCGTGTCGAGCGGGGAGCCGTCGACCGCGCATTCCTCGGCCGCCTGGTCGTAGCAGCGCCCGCAGAGCGGGCAGATCTGGAGCGTGGCGATCCCCTGCTCGTGCATCTCGCGGAGCGTCGCCTCTCGCTTCTCGCGGAGGGTCGAGAGCTGGCGGCGCATGTGGGCCATGTCGAGCGCGGCGCCGAGCTGGTGCGCGAACCCGCCCACGAGCCGCCGCTCGGTCTCTCCCCAGACGACCGCCGGACCCAGGACGCGAAGGGCGCCGCGGAGCTCGGAGCTCATCCCGGAGACCGGCACGACGGCCGCTCCCTCCTCCGACGGGAGCGGGCGCGGGCTGCCCGGGGTCGAGCCGCGGAGGTCGTCGATGCGTGGCGGAGCGAGGCCGGCGTCGGAGAGGGGGACGACGACGTCGTCGCGGACTTCCCAGATGCCGATCCGCTCCGCGCCGATCGCGCTCGCGACGTCGGCGGCGAGCGCCTGGGACCAGCTCGCCACGTTCTCGGACGGGGCCGGGCTCGCCTCGAGGAGCCGCGCGATCTCGCCCTGGGCGTGCCGAAGGTGGTCGTTCGCGGTGGCGAGGTCGGTCGTCCGCTCCGCGACGACCCGCTCGAGCTCCCGGTTCCTCCGGCGGAGGACGAGCGTCCTCCAGCGGAACGTGGCGGCCACCGCGGCGACGAGCGCGAGGAGGACGGCGGCGCGGAACCACGCCGCCATCCAGAACGGCGGGTGGACTCGGATCGGGATCTTCACGACCTCGCCCCAGAGCCCCGACTCGTTGATCCCCTGGACGTGGAGCGTCAGGTCGCCGGCGGGGAGGTTCGTGTAGCGAAGCTCGGACTCGCGTCGCGGCGGGAGCCAGCCCTCCTCGAGCCCCTCCAGGCGGGCGCGGTAGGCCGTCCGTCCCCGGGCGCGGTACGAGAGGACCGCCACGCGGAACGCCGCCGACCGCTCCGACCAGGAGAGCTCGAGGCGGGTGGGGAACGAGACCTCCCGCCCCGGGAGGCGGACCGACTCGACGACGACGCGCGGCGGGTGCGCGTTCGGGCGGTGCGAGGCCGGGTCGTACCGCGAGAGGCCGTCGACCGTCCCGATCCAGACGACGCCGTCGCGGTCGGTGTGGAACGCGTTGATGTTCGTCTCCCACCCGGCGAGGCCGTCGTCGGGCGTGAACGGCGTCACGGCGTCGCCCGCGCCGAGCCTGTAGACGCCCCGCGTCGTCCCGACCCAGATCGTCCCCGTCCGGTCCTCGCCGACGAAGTAGACGTACGGGCTGCCGAGGCGGTCCGTCAGGAGCGTCCACGTCCCGTCCGTCTCGAGCCGGGCCAGGCCGCTCCCGCTCGCGGCCCAGAGGCGCCCCTTGCCGTCCTCGAAGAGCTTGTTCACGTAGGGGCTGCTCATCGCCGCGGGCGGGTCGGGGAGCGGGACGACAGTCTCGCCGTCGCACGCGGCGAGGCGTGCGCCGAACGCCGCCCAGACGCCCCCCGCGCGGCGCCGCGCCAGGGCGTGCGCCACGTCGATCCGCGAGCCGTCCGGGAGGCGGTCGAAGACGCGCCACGTCCCGTCCGCGCGACGCACGGCGAGCCCGCCCTCGGCGCGGCGGCTGCCGACCCAGAGGCGCGCGTCGCCGTCGAAGGCGAACCCCCAGACGTCGGCGCTGATCGCCGAGCCGTATTCGTCGACCGGCCCGAGCCGCTCCTCGCCCGGCCGCCGGCGCTGCAGGCCCCCTTCCGACCAGACCCAGAGGCTCCCGTCGGGGTCGCGCTCGGCGCGGAAGACGAGTTCGTTCGCGAGCCCCTGCGCCTCGCCCACGACCTCGACGACGCGCGGTTCCGCGCCGCGCAGGAGGCGAGCCGCTCCACGCATCGTCCCGAGCCAGAGGTCTCCGTCCGGCGTCTCGCTCATCGAGAAGACGCACGAGGACGGCAGCCCCTCCTTCGCCCCGAGGTTCCGGACGAGCTGCCCGCGGAAGCGGGCGAGGCCTCCGACGTCGGTCCCGACCCAGACGTTCTCCTCGCGGTCCTCGAACGCGAAGTTGACGACGTTCGAAGGGAGCCCGTTCTCGGTGCTCCAGCGCTCGAACGCGACCGTCCCAGGACGGCGGAGGAAGAGCCCGGAGTCGTTCGTCGCGACGTAGAACGTACCCGAAGGACCGATCGTGATCCGGAAGACGGCCCGTCCGCCGCGCGGCATCAGCGGGACCGGCTTCCACTCCGCGCCGGACCGCAGCCAGAGGCCGCGAGTCGCGGTCCCGAGCCAGAGCCCCTCCGGTGTCTCCGCCAGGGCGCGACCGCCGTCGCCGAGCGCGGGCGGACCGGCCTCGAGCTCCGCCGCCCCGCCCTCGATCCGGTAGAGCCCGCGGCTCGTCGCCGCGTACGTCCCGCGCGCCGTCGGGAGGACGTCGAATGTCGTCACCGGGCGCTCCGGCCCGCCGAAGACGGTGGCGCAGGCGTGCTTCTCGCAGCGCAGGACCCCTTCTTCCGTCCCGAGCCAGATCCGTCCTTCGGAGTCGCGCGCGATCGCGCGGCACCGCGCGGCGCCGGCGGCCGGGAACGGCTCCAGCCGTCGCCCGCGCCACCGTGCGACGCCCGCGACGGTGCCGATCCAGAGAGTTCCCTCGTCGTCCAGGAGGAGCTCCTCGACGTAGTTCGAGGGAAGGCCGTCCTTCGTGGAGAAGGTCTCGATCGCGTTCCCGTCGAACCGCGCGAGGCCTCCGAGCGTCCCGATCCAGAGGAACCCGTCCCGATCCTGCGCCATCGTCGGGAGCTGCGACTGCGGGAGCCCGTCGCCGAGGCCGATCACCTCGAACGGGAGCTGGGCGGAGACGGGGAGGGCGAGCGACGCGATCAACGCGAGGGCGCCCGCGAATCGGGCTCCGCGTCCGGACCGGCTCCCAGGCACCGCTCCTCCTCAACCCTCCGGCCGGCCATCTTCTCACGGGGCCGCGCCGCGCGCGGCCCCCGCCGTACGGCCCGAAACGGAAAAGGGGCCCGGACGCCGTCGGCGTCCGGGCCCCCTCGGGGATTCGAGCGTCGGCGCTCAGCTCTTCGCGGGCTTCGGCGCCTCGGCCTTCTTCGCGCACGCCTCGGCGCACTTGGCCTTGTCGGCGTGGGTGCACTTCGCGGCGTCCTTCTTGCAGCTCGCGGGGTCGCACTTCTTGCCGGCGTCGGCGCCGTCCTTCTTCGCGCAGCAGGAGGCGGCCTTGGCATGGCCGGCGCATTCCGGTCCGGCGAGCGCGGCCGGGGCGGCGACGAGGGCGAGAGCGAGGGCGAGGGAAGCGATCTGACGCATGAGGTTCTCCTTCTTGTCTCTTCGTTTCTCGTGGGGCGCGGCTTCGGGCCGCGCCCCTTCCGTCGGTCGGCGGGCGGAGGCGATCCGCTCTCGCGGCGCGGAAGACGTGGTGCCTCCCGCGGGACCGGTCAGTTCCGGAACGTGCAGGCGAGGAGACGAGGGGGAGGAGACGCGGCGACGACGGACGACCGCCGGGCGTCGGCCTCCGCGCGCGCCGTGGAGCGGGAGGATCGGACCCGGACGAGGCCGTCGGCCCGCGCCGACGGGGCCTCCGCCTCGATCAGCCTCGAGGCGCGGGGGAGGACCGCCGCGGGGGAGCAGCAGGCGGCCGCCCTCTTCGGCGCCGTCGGCGCCGAAGGGCGACCCTCGGTGGGACAGGCCGGGCAGGCGGGCGGGGCGCTCGAGGGGCAGCAGCCCGACGCGGGCGACGGCACGGAGGCGGGGCAGGGCGCCGGAGGCCCTGCCGGGAGCGTGAACGGCAGGAGAGACACCGCGAGCGCCAGCGCGGCGAGCGGTCGTGCCGAAGCTGCGGGGCGGAGGGCCATCGGAGGGATCGTATCGAAAACGCGTGCCAGGGGACCGCCCCCGCACGGGGGTCGTGCGCCCGACCGGTTCGTGAGCGAGAATGGACGCTCAGCGAGGATCGGGAGCGTTTCGCCCGCGCGGTCGACCCCGGCTCCCGGTCGAGCAGAGGAGGTACGCACAGATGTCCCTGATGAAGCTCTCCGGCGCGTTGGGCGCGTTCGTCGTCGCGACGACGCTGACGATCCCCGGCGCCGCCCTCTCCCAGGACGCCCCGCCCCCGCCGCCGGCCGAGATCGCCCAGGTGGCCCCCGCCCCGCCCCCGCCGCCGGCTCCGAAGCCGTTCGAGGAGATCATCAAGCTCTGGAAGGGGAACCTCTCCGAGGAGTTCATCAAGCGGAAGATCGAGTCGGAGGCGGTGATCTACCAGCTCTCCGCCGACGACATCGTCCTCTCCAAGGCGGCGAACCTTCCCGAGTCGATCATCGAGGCGATGATGAAGACGGCGCAGCGCCCGATGGCCGCCCCGGCCGCCGTCGCGCCCGTCACCTCCCCGGCGGCCCCGGTGCCGGCCGCCGTCGCGCCGGTCGCCCCGGCGGCCCCGCCGGTCGACCTGGCCGCCCAGGCCGATCGCTCCTGGGAAGGCCTCGTTCGCCGGAACGACGGGATCGTCCTCTTCAAGGGCCGCTGGGACAACGGCAGGCTCTCCTTCAAGGAAGAGAAGCTCTCCTGGCTCGACGCGAAGGACGAGAAGAAGAACCTCATCCTTCCGGCGAAGTCGATCAAGGAGCAGTTCCTCGTCTGCCTGAAGGGGGCTCCGAACGAGGAGACCGAGTGCTTCGAGTGGGGCGTGAAGACGGAGAACGGCGAGTACCGCTTCCGCGACGTCGGCTGGAAGCGCTCCGACAGCGTCAAGCCCCAGGAGCTCTACGATTTCATGAAGGCAATCTACCCGAACCTCGTCTCGTCGAAGTACCCGGCCGACGAGAAGTAGGCTCGACACTTGCGGCTCCGGAAGCCGCATCCGACGCCCTCTCTCCGCCCGGGGGGAGGGCGTTTCCGTCTCCGGAATCTGCCCGCGGAGTCCCGCGCCCGCTTGCCCGCGGCAAACCTCCCATGTTACACCTCGCGCGTGCCGACGCGCCGGACGCGAACTCCTGCGAACGCCGGTCCCCGCTGGGGAGCCGAGCTGACGCGCATCGAGCTGCTCCGGCTGCGGGAAGTCCTCCGCCTCGCCGGTCTCACGCTCACTCCGACCCGCACCGCCGTCCTCTGGGGCCTGCAGCGTTCGGCCACGCCCGCGACCCTCGCCGAGCTGTCCGAGTCGCTCGCCGCTCGCGGCTGGGCGCGCAGCGCCGTCTCCCGGGCCGTGAACGAGCTCGTCGGGGCCCGGCTCGTGACGCGGACGGCGCCCGCGGGGCGGGGCGTCGAGCTCCTCGCCGCGGCGGCCGAGCCCGAGCTTCCCGAAGGGACGGAGTACTTCCTTTGTGAGGGCTGCTCCGTGAACGAGTGCCTCGAGGAGGCCCACGTCCTCGCCACCGCGGGCGGCAGCGGACCGAAAGCCCTCCCGCGGGCCGAGGTGACCGACATGGTCGAGAGCCTCTGCCGGCGCCGCGAGGCGCAGAAAGACCCCCCCCTCCCCGTCCGGGCGCGCTGAGCCGCCCTTGGCCGCCGATTCCGTGATCGGCGAGACGCCCCGCTTTGCGGGAGCCGTCCGTCCGTCGGGTCCCTGAACCGCTTCAGGCGCCGTTCGAGGGCGATCGGTCCGGGCCGGTCGAGCGGCTGGCCGCGGCGGTCGGGGGGGCGAGCTCCTCCGAAGAGGAGGCCGCCGACACGGGAACCGCGTCGCGCTCGAAGACCTCCGCGAAGCTCTCGACGAAGCGGGCCGCGACGTCCACGAGGGGCGGGGGCGGAAGGTCGGAGCGTGCCCTCTCGAGGGAGGTGACGCCGCCGTCCCGGATGCCGCACGGGACGAAGAGCTCGAACCTGTCGAGGCGGGTCGTGACGTTGAGGGCGACACCGTGCGTCGTGACCCAGTCGGAGAGGTGGACGCCGATGGCGGCGAGCTTGTCGTTGCCGACCCAGACGGAGGACCAGCGCGCGGGGAGGTCGCTCCGCGCGGCGGTGACGCCGAAGGCGGCCGCCGTGAGGATCAGGACCTCCTCCAGGCTACGCACGAACCGGCGGACGTCCCTCTCGGGCCCTTCGAGGCGGAGGATCGGATAGGCGACGAGCTGGCCCGGTCCGTGGAACGTCAGCTTTCCGCCCCGGTCGGAGCGCCGGAACGCCACGCCGAGCCGGGCGAGCTGCTCGGCCGGGAGGTGCAGGTCGTCGGTGCCGGCGTTCCGGCCGGCGGTGATGACGTCCTCGTGCTCGAGAAGGAAGAGGGTCTCCCGTCCGCCCTCCCTCGCACGCGCTTCCGCCTCCTTCTGGAGGGCGACGACGTCGTCGTAGGGGCGGGGACCGAGCGGCAGGAGGGAGACGACGTCGACGGGGCGGCGCATTCAGCGGTGAATGTAGCAGGCCGCGAGGAGGTGGGAGAGGGAGAGGTCCGCGAGCTCTGCGGCGGACTTCGGCTCCTCGCCCGGCTCCGCGGCGCGCCCCGACGGGGTCGGCTCGAGCTGGCCGGCGTCGAGCGCCTCGCGGATGGAGGCGACGACGTCGTCCCGGGTCCGCGTGCCGTCGAGGAGCCGGACGACGAAGCGGTCGAGCGGGTCGAGGTCGCCCGAGCCGTTGAGCAGGTGGGTCACCGGCTCGCCGGCCGCGGCCTCGTACCGGGCGACCGGGGAGGCGGACGGGCGCTCGGGCAGGGCCGCGGCGATCTGCGGGTCGAGGAGGTGGGCGGAGACGACCTGGCCGAGGATGGCCTGGTGGACCATGCGGTCGAGGACGGGCGGCTCGGGCGTCGGGCCGCCGGAGCGGCGGGTCGCTTCGGCGAGGACGTGAGTCGCGGCGGCGTGCTCGAGCGTCCCCGGCCAGACTCCCCAGAGGACGTGGAGGAGGGTGCGCAGGCGGACGTCGGAGGTCTCGAGCGTCAGCCCGTCGAGCCCGAGGAAGCTCTCCGAGCCCGGCGTGAGCGGGTCGGCCGACGGGTCGACCGGCTTCACGCGCGACCGGAGACGGCAGGCGGCGAGGCGGCCGGGCTCCGGGCCGGTGGGGAGGGGCCGTCCGGCGCGGCAGAAGAGGCTCCGGCGGAAACGGCGGCTGCAGGCGAAGTCGACGACCTGCTCGCGCTCAATCCGGTTCGCCGCGAAGCGGTCGAGCTGCGCGAGGGCCTCGGGAGCCAGGACCTCGCCCGAGGTGAGGGAACGCTCTTCCGTGACGTACTGGAGCCCGTGCCGCCCGGCCCGCTCGACGATCTCGTGGAAGTAGACGGGGTTGTTCTCGGCCTCGAGGTCGTCGTGGAGGAGATACCAGTCGTGCGCCTGCTCGAAGTACGACGCGTGCTCGTCCAGCTGCGCCGCCCAGATGGTCTCCTTCGGCCTCGTCGCCCCGGCGAGGAATCGGAGGAAGGCCCTCGCCTCCCGGAGACGCTCCGCGGGGTCGGCGATCCCGCGGACGCGGTAGAGGACCATCTCCCGGAACATCACCCCCGCGCTCCAGCCCGGGAGGGTGTTGTAGCTGAGGTAGACGATCCCGTTCGGGGAGAGGCGCCGCGCGCAGACCTCGAGGAGGGATTCCTGAACCTCCCTCGGGACCCAGGAGAAGAGGCCGTGCGCCACGACGAAGTCGAAGGCGCCGAACGAGTCGTCGACGTCCCTCAGGTCCATGGCGTGGAACGTGACGTTGGCCGTGCCGGCCGCCGCGGCCCGCTCGCGGGCGGCTTCGATCTGGCGGCGCGAGAGGTCGACGCCGACGAACTCGGAGTCGGGCATCGACCAGGCCATCGGCACGAGGTTCGCGCCCCGTGCGCAGCCGAGCTCGAGGACGCGCGCCCCGTGAAGGGGAGGCGCGTCGAGGCCGCGCAGGATCGCGGCCACGCCGAGGGCGTCGGGGTAGGTGTTCGCGAACGACGGGGCGAGGTATGGGACGTCGTCGTATTCCGATCCTGCTGAAGCCATCGTCGCTCCTTCTCGCTGCCGGCCCGGGCTCCATGAGGACGAACGGGGGGCCGTGGCCCCCCGTTCGTCGCTCCGCTCGTGGTGGTGTCCCTTCTATTCCAGGTCGCCGAAGCTCCCGCTCTCCAGGCTCGCCTTGACGACGCCCATGAATGCGTCGGCCTCGGCGCCGTCGACGAGGCGGTGGTCGAACGAAAGGGCGAGGTATCCCATCGTCCGGACGGCGATGGCGTCGCTGCCGTCGGGCATCTCCACGACCTTCGCCCGCTTCTCGATCGTCCCGATGTTCAGGATCGCGACCTGCGGCTGGTTGATGATCGGCGTGCCGAAGAGCGAGCCGTAGACGCCCGGGTTCGTGATCGTGAACGTGCCGCCCTGGACCTCGTCGGGGAGGAGCTTCTTCGTCCGGGCGCGGCTGGCGAGGTCGTTCGCGGCGCGGGCGAGCCCGACGATCGAGAGGTCGTCGGCGTTCTTGATGACCGGGACGATGAGGCCCCAGTCGAGCGCGACGGCCATGCCGAGGTTGATGTCGCGGTGGTAGAGGACGTCGTCGCCGGAGACCGAGGCGTTCACGGCGGGACGGGCCTTCAGGCCGGCGATGACGGCCTTGAAGATGAACGGCATGTAGGAGAGCTTCGTCCCGTACTGGGCGGCGAAGCGCTCCTTCACCCTCTCGCGCAGGCGGGCGATGTTCGTGTAGTCGACCTCGAAGACGGTCGCGACGTGCGCGGAGGTCTGCTTCGACTCGACCATCCGCTGCGCGATCTTCTTCCGCATCGTCGACATCGGCTCGACGGTGACGTTCGCGCCGGCGGGGAAGGAGATGACGGGCGTGGCCGGGGCGACGGGAGCCGGCTTCGCGGGCGCGGGGGCCGGCGCCGCGACAACGGCCGCCAGGGTGGCCGGAGCCGGAGCCGGGGCGGCAGGCGCGGGGGCCGGGGCAGGCGCGGGGGCGGCGGCCGGAGCCCCGCCCTTCTCGACGAACGCGACGATGTCGGCCTTCGTCACGCGGCCCGAGATGCCGGTGCCGGGGACCTGCGAGAGGTCGACCCCCTTCTCCTCGGCGATGTTCCTGACGACGGGGGAGGAGCGGCGCTTCTGGAGCTCCTCCTTCGACTCGCCGGGCTGCGGCGGGACGGTGAAGTGCGGGGCGGCCGGCGCCGCCACAGGAGCCGGCGCAGGAGCCGGGGGCGCGGCGGGAGCGGGCGTCGGGGCGGGGGCGGCCGCCGCGGCGGGCGCCGGAGCGGGCGCCTCGGCGGCCGGGGCGGAGGCCGTCGCCTCGCCCGCCTCGCCGATCTTCGCGACGACGGTGTTGATCGGGACGGTGGTCCCTTCCGCCACGATGATCTCGAGGAGGACCCCGGCGGCCGGGGCGGGAATCTCGGCGTCGACCTTGTCGGTCGAGATCTCGAAGAGAGGCTCGTCGCGCTTGACGGCGTCCCCGACCTTCTTCAGCCAGCGGGTCAGCGTCCCTTCGGCGATCGACTCGCCCATCTGCGGCATGATCACGTTCGTCGGCATGGTCCGATTCTCCGTCTACCCGAGGTCGGGTCAGTAGGCCGCGAGTTTACGCGCGGCGGCCAGAAGCGTCGCGGGGCCGGGCAGGTACGCGGCCTCCAGGGCGGGGGCGAAGGGAATGGGCGTGTCGGGGGCGGCCAGGCGGACGACGGGCGCGTCGAGCCACTCGAACGCCTTCTCGGCGAGGAGGGCCGCCACCTCGGCTCCGACGCCGAGCGTCCGCGACTCCTCGTGGAGGACGAGCGCCTTCGAAGTCTTCCGGACCGATTCGAGGACGGTCTCCTCGTCCATCGGGAGGAGCGTCCGGAGGTCGACGACCTCGGCCTCGACGCCCTCCCGGGCGAGCGCGTCGGTCCCCTCGAGCGCGAGCGGGACCATCGCGCCCCATGTCACGATCGTCAGGTGGCGGCCCGGCCGGCGGACGGCGGCCTTCCCGATCGGGACGAGCCCGTCTCCCTCGGGAAGGAGCCCCTTCGCCCTCCGGTAGAGGAGCTTGTGCTCGAGGAAGAGGACCGGGTCGTCGTCGCGGATCGCGGCCTTCAGGAGGCCGCGGGCGTCCTCCGCGGTCGACGGGACGACGACGGCGAGCCCCGGTGTCCGGGCGAAGTACCCCTCCGGGCTCTGGGAGTGGAACGGCCCCGCCTGGACGCCGCCCCCCGAAGGGCCGCGGACGACGATCGGGACGCCGAGCCCGGTCCGGTAGCGGTGCTTCGCCGCGAAGTTCGTGATCATGTCGAACGCGCGCGAGGCGAAGTCGAAGAACTGCATCTCGACGACGGGACGGAGGCCCCGGAGCGAGGCGCCGATCGCTGCGCCGACGATCGCCTCCTCGACGACCGGCGTGTCGATCACCCTGTGGGGGCCGAAGCGATCGAGGAGGCCGGCCGTCGCCTTGAAGGCGCCGCCGTAGACGCCGATGTCCTCTCCCATGAGGATCACGCGGGGGTCGCGCTCCATCTCTTCGGCGAGCGCGATCCCGACGGCGTCGAGGAGCGTCGCCTCCCGCGCGGGCGTGCCGCTCACGCGAGCCCCCCGACGAACGTCTCGCGCCGGCGCCGCACGACCTCCTCCTCGTCCGCCCTCACTCCCCGGAACTCCGGGTCGGGGACGGGGGTGGGGGAGGCCTCGGCCTCGGTGACGGCGGCGTCGAGCTCGGCGTCGACCTCGGCGCGGACGGCCACGCGGGCCGCGGCGTCCATCACGCCGCTCGCGTCGAGCTGCCGCTCGAAGAGGGCGATCGGGTCGCGGCGGGACCACTCGGCGAGCTCCTCCGCGTCGACGTAGGCCTGGCCGTCGTGCTCGGCGTGCCCCTTCCTCCGGTACGTCTTGCACTCGAGGAGGAACGGGCCGCGCCCCGCGCGGGCGTGCGCCACGGCGGCCCGTGCCGCCTCGACGACGGCGAGGAGGTCGTTCCCGTCGACGATCGCGCTCGCGACGCCGTAGCCGGCCGCCTTGTCGGCGAGCGTCGCGGCCGCGCACTGCATCCCGGACGGCGTCGAATAGGAGTAGCCGTTGTGCTCGAGGACGACGACGAGCGGCAGCTTCTGCACGCCGGCGAGGTTGATCCCCTCGTGGAACGCCCCCGTCGACGTGCCGCCCTCGCCGAGGTACGTCATCCCGACGGTCCGCCTCCCGAGGAAGCGGTCGGCGAGGACCATCCCCGCGAGGACGGGCACCGCCGTCCCGAGCATCGCGATCCCGGAGTAGAGCCCCTTCTCCGGGAGGCAGAAGTGGAGGAAGGCGTCGCGCCCCCGGGAGGGGCCGTCGGCCTTCGCGAGGAGCTGCCGGAGGACGTCCGCCGGCCGCGCTCCCCGCACCAGCACCGAGCCGAGGTCTCGGATCACCGGGATCAGGAGGTCCTCCTCCTCGAGCGCGAACGCGGTGCCGACGGCGGTCGCCTCCTGGCCGAGGCACCGGTAGAGCCCGCCGGTCATCTTTCCCTGGCGATAGAGGCTCACCATCCGCTCCTCGAGGAGGCGGGTGAGCAGGAGATGCCTGTAGAGGAGCCTCTGCTGTTCTGGGGAGACGGTCATACGTCGGGCGGGCGCCCAACCCCTGATTATCGCCACCGTTTTCGCAATGCGTCAAACTCAGGGACGATGCCCCGCCGCCCCCCGAAGACCTCCTCGATGGGCCGGCTCCTCGAGCTGGGCGGGCTCGCCGTGCGCGCGGGGACGTCGACGGCGGCGGCGTTCGTCTCGAGCCTCGGCCGGCCGGCGGCGCGGAGGGAGGAGCTCCGGGTCGAGGAGCTCGTCCGGAACGCGCGCCGGCTCGTCGCGACGCTCGGGGAGATGAAGGGCGCCGCGATGAAGGTGGGGCAGATGCTCAGCCTGCAGGACGCCTTCCTCCCGCCGGAGGTCGCGGCCGTCCTGCGGGCCCTGCAGAAGGAGTCGCCGAGCCTGCCGCTCTCGATGGTCGAGGAGCAGCTCGAAGAGGAGCTGGGCGACCCGCTCCAGCTCTTCGCGAGCTTCGAGGAGGAGGCGTTCGCGGCCGCCTCGATCGGGCAGGTCCACCGGGCGGTGCTGCGGGACGGCCGGCGGGTCGCCGTGAAGATCCAGTACCCGGGGATCGACCGGATGGTGGAGGCCGACCTCGGCAACCTCCGGCGAGTCCTGAAGTCGGTCGTCGCGCTCGTCTCGAAGGTCGACTTCGAGCCGATCTGGCAGGAGATGCGCGCCCGCCTGCGCGAGGAGCTCGACTACTTGCACGAGGCGGAGCGGATGCGCCGGATGGCGGAGCTCCACGCCGACGTGCCGGAGGTCGTCATCCCGCGGGTCGTCGAGGAGGCCTCCACCGGGCGGATCCTGACGACCGAGTACGAGGAGGGACTCTCTCCGGACGAGGCCTGCGCGCCCCAGACGTCGCAGGCGCTGAAGGACCGATGGGGAACCGTCCTCTTCGCGTTCCTCCTCCGGGGTCTCCTCGAGCACCGGTTGCTGCACGCCGATCCGAACCTCGCGAACTTCTCGTTCCGTCGGGACGGGCGGGTCGTCGTCTACGACTTCGGCTGCGTGAAGGAGGTGCCGCTCCGCCTCGCCCGCGGCTACCGGGGCCTCTGCCGGGCCGCGCTCGAGGGGCGGACGGACGACCTGCCCGCCGTCCTGAAGCGGATGGGGATGCACCGCCTCGACGGCGCCCCGCTCGAGGAGCATCTCGTCGAGCCCTGGGCCGCGCTCGTCGTGGAGCTCCTCCGGCCGGCGCCGCCGTACCGGTTCGGCTCGGACGACTCGGTGGCGCGACGGATGGTCGACGCGGCGCGGACGAGCCTTTCGGAGGCGGGAGACGTCCGGTTCCCGCGGGACATCGTCTTCGTCAACCGGACGGTCCTCGGGCACTTCGGCAACCTCGCGCGGCTGCGCGCCGAGGGGCCGTGGCGGGATATCCTCAGGCGGTTCACGGAAAGCGCCTGAGTCCGGACCGGACGGGGTCGTCGCCGTCGCGGGGGCGGGCTCCGTCCCGAGGAGGTCTCCCGATGTCGAATGCTCCCGGCAGCAGCTACGACGAGGTCCCGTACGTCGACACGTGTCACGGCGCGACGCACCCCGACCGCCTCGCCACGCTCGCCGCGGTGTACGGCCTCCCGGCGCCTCCCGTCGAGCGCTGCCGGGTCCTCGAGCTCGGCTGCGCCCGCGGCGGGAACCTCCTCCCGATGGCGCTGGAGCTGCCGGAGGCGTCGTTCGTCGGGGTCGACCTCTCGACGCGGCAGGTCGCGGAGGCGCGCGAAGCCGCGGAGGCCCTCGGCCTCCGGAACGTCGCGTTCCACGCGATGGGGCTGGAGGAGATCGACGCGGCGTTCGGGACGTTCGACTTCGTCGTCTGCCACGGGGTCTACTCGTGGGTGCCCGAGCCGGTCCGCGAGCGGATCCTCGCGATCTGCGCGACGAACCTCTCCCCGGACGGCCTCGCCTACGTCTCCTACAACACGTACCCCGGCTGGAGCTCGCGCGGCATGGTCCGCGACCTCGTCCGCTTCCACGTGCGCGAGGAGGAGACGCCGGAGGGGCGCGTCGAACGGGCGCGCGGCTTCCTGGAGGAGCTCGCGGGGCACGTCGTGAGGCAGGAAGGGGCGTACGCGAGCGTCCTGAAGGTCGAGGCGTCGCGGTTCCGAGAGGCGGACGACACGTACCTCCTCCACGAGTTCTTCGAGGACGACAACGCCCCCTGTTTCGTGCACGAGTTCCTGCGGCGCGCGGCGGCCGCGGGTCTGGAGTTCGTGGCCGAGGCGCAGGCGCCCGGCCTCTTCGCCAGCCTGCCGGAGGCGGCGCGGGAGCTCGTCGTGAGGTGGGCCGGCGACGTCGCGGCCCGCGAGCAGTACCTCGACCTGATGGTCAACCGGACCTTCCGCCGGTCGGTCCTCCGGCGGGCGGGCGGCTTGCGTGCCGCCGCGCCGTCGCCCGAGGCGGTGGAGCGTCTCGCGGCGCGCGCGGTCGTCGTCCCCGCGCCGGTCGCGGGGGAGGCGGAAGGGAAAGACGGGCCGATCGAGTTCGTCCACCCCGGGCGGGGGGGCTCGATCCGGACGAACGACCCGGCGCTGAAGGCCGCTCTCCTCGCGCTCTACGAGGTGAGGCCGGCGGCGCTCCCGTTCGGGACGCTCTGGGAGCATGTGCACGAGAGCCTTTCAAGGAGCGCGGATTCCTCGCCGCGCCCCGCGACGGAGACGCGCGAGGCGCTCCGCTCGTCGCTCCTCCGGCTCTTCCTCGCCGACTTCCTCGATCTCCACGTCCGTCCGCCCCGGCCCGCCGCCGAGCCGGCCGAGCGGCCCGTCGGCAGCCCGCTCGCCCGCCGCCAGGCCGCGAGCGGGAGCACCGTGACCTCCCTCCTCCGGAGGCGGGTCGAGCTCGACGAGCTCGCCCGCGCGGTCCTCCTCGAGCTCGACGGGACGCGCGACGAGGAGGAGGTGCTGGCTGCGGTCGTCGCCCGGGTCTGCTCGGGCGCGCTGGAGCTGAGCGACGCGTCGGGGCCCGTGCGGGAGGAGGGGGTGGCGCGGGCGCTCCTCGCGGGCGAGATCCGCCCGGCGATCGGGCGGATCGCGCGCCTGGCGCTCCTCGTCGGCTGAGCCGGCCGCCCGGCCGGGCGCCGGGGCGGCGATTGCGCCCTTGCCCGGCGAACCCGGCCTTCCTATGCTCGAAAGATGATCGCCGTCTTCGTCCTCTACATGGTCGCGACGGTTTCGCTCGCGGTCTGGTATTCGCGCGGGGCGCGCTCTCACCGTGACTTCGTCCTCGGCGGCGGGCGCTTCGGAGGGACGGCCCTCGCGCTCTCGGAGCGGGCGACGGGGGAGTCGGCCTGGCTGTTCCTGGGCCTCACCGGTCACGCGTACGCCGACGGGCTGTCGACGATCTGGGTCGCCCTCGGCTGCGTCACCGGGATCCTCTTCATCTGGATGGTCATGGCGCGACGGCTGCGAGACGAGACGGAGCGGACGGGGGCGATGACCGTGTCGAGCCTCCTGGCACGCCGCTTCCCGGGGGCCGAGAGGCCGATCTCGCTCCTCTCGGCGGCGATCGTCGTCTTCTTCTTCCTGCTCTACATCGCCGCGCAGTTCAGCGGCTCCGGGAAGGTCCTCCAGGAGACGTTCGGGCTCGACCCGCTCGTGGGGATCCTCATCGCTTCGGCCGTCGTGACGATCTACTGCGGGATCGGCGGCTTCATCGCCGTCGTCGTGACCGACGTCCTCCAGGCGGTCCTGATGATCTTCACGCTCGTCGCGTTCCCGGTGATCGCCCTCTTCGCGGCGGGCGGACGGGGGCTCGACCTGGCGGCCGCGTTCGCCGCGGCGGGACCCGACTACCTCTCGCTCACCGGGGGAAAGACGGGCGCCGCCGCCGCGATCCTCGTCCTCTCGGGCCTCAGCTGGGCGCTCGGCTACACCGGCCAGCCTCAGCTCCTGACGCGGATGATGGCGATCCGGAGCGCGGGCGACGTGAAGAGGGCGGTGCGCGTGGCGACGATCTGGACGCTTCTCGCCTATTCCGGCGCGGTCCTGATCGGGATGCTCGGCGTCGCCTTCGCGAAGGGCGGGATCGTCGGCTCGGGCGGCTCGCTCGCCGACCCGGAGAAGGTCCTGCCCGCGATGGTCCTCACCCTGGTGAATCCGATCCTCGCCGGATTCCTTCTCTCGGGGGTCATCTCCGCGATGATGTCGACCGCCTCGTCGGAGGTGACCGTCTCGTCCGCCTCGTTCAGCGAGGACATCTTCGCGAGCCTCCGGAAGAAGGCCGCGACGGCGCGCGGGATGCTCCTCCTGAACCAGGTGGCCACCGTCGCCGTCGGCGCAATCGCCATCGTCCTCGCCCTGACCATGAGGGACACCGTCTACAGCCTCGTCTCCTACGCCTGGTCGGGGATCGGATCGTCGTTCGGGCCGGCGCTCGTCCTCCTCCTCTTCTGGAAGCGGCTGTCGCGGGCCGGGGTCTTCGCGTCGCTCGTGACCGGGACCGTCGGGACGATCGTCTGGAAGACGTTCCTCGAGCAGCCCACCGGCGTCTCCGAGCGCCTCGCGAGCTATCTCCTCGCGTTCGCGATGGCGGTCCTCTTCTCGATCCTCCTCCCCGAGAAGGCGCGCCCCGCCGGGGACGCCGCGAGCGCCTCGCCGTCGACGGCCGGTTGACACGCCCCGCCGTCCACACCCAGAATCCGCCGCCAATGAGCCCCGTCACCGGCCGAAAGCGGACGACGAAGACGACGATGCGCGCGCCGCGAGGCGGGCCGGCGGGGGACCGTACGAGCGTGTAGGACGCGGTCGAACGGAACCGATAGAGAAGCCAGAGCCCGCCGGATCGGCGGGCTCTTTCATTTCCGGCGCACCTGCCGGAGGAGAGCGAAGGGACGACATGACGACGGCAGCGAACGACGCGCGGATCCCGGTGGCGGTCCTCGGAGCGACGGGGGCCGTGGGGCAGCGGATGGTGTCGCTCCTCACCGGGCACCCGACGCTCCGGCTCGCGGAGGTGGCGGCCTCGGAGCGCTCGCTGGGGAAGACGTACGTCGACGCGACGCGCTGGATCCTCCCGGGCGACGTCCCCGGGGAGGCGCGGGACCTCGTCGTGGGACCGGTCGACGGGCCGCTCTCGTCGCGGCTCGTCCTCTCGGCCCTCGACGCGGCGGTGGCCGACGATGTCGAGCCGCTGCAGGCCGCGCGCGGGAAGCTCGTCGTCTCGAACACGAAGTCGTTCCGGATGCACGCGGACGTCCCGCTCCTGGTCCCGGAGGTGAACGCCGGCCATCTCGCCCTCCTCGACCGACAGGAGTGGGCCGCGGCGGGGGGCGGGATCGTCACGAACCCGAACTGCGTCGTCGTGGGCCTCGCGATGGCCCTCGCGCCCCTCCACCGCGCGTTCGGCGTCGAGGCGGTCTGCGTCACGACGCTCCAGGCGCTCTCGGGGGCCGGCTACCCCGGCGTCCCCTCGCTCGACGCGCAGGGGAACGTCGTCCCGTTCATCGCCGGCGAGGAGGAGAAGATCGCGGAAGAGCCCGGGAAGATCCTCGGAAGGCTCGAGGGGGGACGGGTCGTCCCGGCGGAGTTCCCGATCTCGGTCTCCGTCAACCGCGTGCCGGTCCGTGACGGGCACACCGAGTCGGTCTTCGTGAAGCTCGGCCGGCGGGCGCCGCTCGAGGAGGTCCGTGCCGCGCTGGAGGGATTTGCGGGAGAGCCGCAGCGGCTCGACCTCCCTTCGGCGCCGGCTCGGCCGATCGTCGTGCGCGACGAGCGGGACCGCCCGCAGCCGGCCCGCGACGTCGACGCGGGGCGCGGCATGGTCGTCACCGTGGGGCGCCTCCGGCCCGACCCGGTCTACGACGTACGATTCACGCTCCTCGTCCACAACACGGTCCGCGGAGCGGCGGGCGCGGCGCTCCTGAACGCCGAGCTCCTCGCCGCGACGGGGCGGATCTGAGGAGATCGCCATGCTCGTGATGAAGTTCGGCGGCACCTCGGTGGGGAGCGGCGAGCGGGTCGCGGGCGTGGCGGAGCTGGTGGAGGCCCGGCTCGCCGAGGAGCCGTTCGTCGTCGTCTCGGCGATGGGAGGCGTCACCGACGCCCTTCTCGACCTCTCGCGCGCGGCGCGGGAAGGAGACCGCGAGGCCGCCTCGGCGGCGCTCCGGACGCTCGGCGAGAAGCACCATGCCGCCGTGGAGGCTCTCGATCTCGGGCCGGCCGCCGAAGCGGCGGCCCGCGGCGAGATCGAGCGCGAGGTCGCGCGGCTGGACGGCCTGGCGACCGGCGTCGCCCTCCTCGGCGAGCTCTCGGCCCGGACGGCGGACGCCGTCTGCGCGGCGGGGGAGCTCCTTTCGGCGGCGCTCGTCTCCGCGGCGCTCGCGAAGCGGGGCGTGGCGGTGGCGCGCGTCGACCCGCGCGAGTGGATGGCGACCGACGCGAGCCACGGCGCCGCGACGCCCGACGAGGCGGCCCTCGCGGCGAACGTCGCGAGGCGGCTCCTGCCGGAGCGGGCGGCCGGGCGGGTCGTCGTGACGGGGGGCTTCGTCGGCGCGGCGCCGGACGGGGCCACGACGACGCTCGGGCGCGGCGGGTCGGACTACTCCGCGGCGCTCCTCGGTGCGGCCCTCGAGGAGTGCGGCGCGAGGGTCGCTTCGATCGAGATCTGGACCGACGTGGACGGCATCCTGACGGCCGACCCGAGGGTCGTTCCCGCGGCGCGGATCGTCCCGGAGGTCGGCTACGCCGAGGCGGCAGAGCTCGCCTTCTTCGGGGCGAAGGTCCTCCACCCGGCGACGATCCGGCCGGCGGTGTCGCGTGGGGTCCCGGTGCGGGTGCGGAACACGCTCCGGCCCGACGCGCCCGGGACGACGGTCCGCTCCGAGGCGCCGGGAACGGGGGTGAGGGCGCTCGCGATGCGGCCGGGCGTCGCAGCGCTCTTCGTCGGCAGTCCGCGGATGCTCCTCGCCCACGGCTACGCGGCGCGCGTCTTCTCGGTCTTCGAGCGGCACGCCGTGCCGGTGGACGTCATCGCGACGAGCGAGGTGTCGATCTCGGTCACGGTGGACGAGAGGGCGCCGCTCGAGGCGCTGGTGCGCGACCTCTCGGCCTTCGCGGAGGTCTCGGTCCTCACCGACCTTGCGGTCGTCTCGGTCGTCGGGCGGCGGCTCCGGTCGACGCCGCGTGTGGCCGCGAACGTCTTCGCGGCGCTCGGCGAGGTCAACGTGGTCCTCATCTCGCAGGGGGCCTCGGAGACGAACCTGACGTTCGTGGTGGGGGCGGAGGACGCGCCCGAGGCGCTCCGCAGGCTCCACCGCGCGCTCTTCGAGAAGGAGGCGGCGTGAAGGCTCTCATCGTGGGACCAGGGAAGATGGGGCGGGAGATCGAGGCGGTCCTCCTCCGGCGCGGCCACGGAGTCCGAGCCCGCTATGGCCGGCGCGACGACATGGAGGCGCTCGAGCCCGACGTCGTGGACGTCGCCTTCGAGTTCACGGCACCCGAGTCGGCGCCGAAGACGGTGGCGACTCTCCTGATGCACCGCGTCCCGGTCGTCTCGGGGACGACCGGCTGGGACGTCGCGCCGATGAGGCGGCTCGCCGAGGAGCGGAAAGTGCCGTTCCTCCACGCGCCGAGCTTCTCGATCGGCGTCGCCGCCCTCCGGCGGGCGGCGATGGTCCTCGGCGGCGCGCTCGCACGCATCCCGGAGTTCGAGCCGGCGATCGTGGAGCGGCATCACTCCGCGAAGAGGGACGCCCCGTCGGGGACGGCGAAGGCGATCGCGGAGGCCGTGGGCGTCGGTCGGCCCGCCGGCGAGGAGGTCCCGATCGTCTCGCTGCGCCACGGCGGGCAGCCGGGAGAGCACGTCCTCGTCTTCGAGGGGCCCGACGAGTCGATCGAGCTCGTCCACCGCGCCCGGTCCCGGTCGGTCTTCGCCCTCGGCGCCGTCCGGGCCGCCGAGTGGCTCGTCGCCTCGGGCCTGACGGGGCCCGTCACGTTCGAGGACTTCCTCGACAGGAGGACCCGATGAAGACGCAGGAGGTGCCCCGCATCCACCTCACGGGAGCCTTCACGGCGCTCGTGACGCCGTTCTCGGAGAAGGGCGAGGTCGACGAGCCGGCGCTCCGGAAGCTCGTGCGGCGCCAGGTCGCCGGGGGCGTGGCGGGCGTCGTCCCGTGCGGGACGACGGGGGAGGCGGTCACGCTCGACCCCGACGAGCACGAGCGGGTCGTGGCGGTCACGGTCGAGGAGGCGCGGACGGCCCGCCGCCCCATCCGCGTGATCGCCGGCTGCGGCTCGAACGACACGCGCCGGTCTCAGAAGCTGGCGGAGCGCTGCCGCAGGGCGGGGGCCGACGCGCTCCTCGTCGTCACGCCGTACTACAACAAGCCGACCCCGCGCGGCCTGATCGAGCACTTCCGCGCCGTGGCCGACGCCGGGCACCTGCCCGTCGTCGCCTACAACGTCCCCTCGCGCACCGGCGTGAACATGCTCCCCGAGACGGTGCTCGCGCTCGCGGAAGACCCGCGAACGTGCGCGGTGAAGGAGGCCTCCGGGAGCCTCGACCAGGCGTGCGAGATCCTGCGCCACCGGCCGGCGGGCTTCTCGGTCCTCTCGGGGGAGGACCCCCTCGCGCTCCCGATGATCGCGTGTGGGGCGGACGGCGTGATCGCCGTCGTCTCGAACGAGGCGCCGGCGCTCCTCGTCGCGCTCGTGGAGGCCGCCCTCACCGGCGAGCGGGAGGAGGCGGCCCGGCTGCAGGCGAAGCTCCTGCCGCTGATGCGGGCCAACATCCGCGAGTCGAACCCGATCCCGGTGAAGTGGGCACTCCACCGCCTCGGGCTGGTCCAGGACGTCCTCCGGCTGCCGCTCGTGCCGCTCTCGAAGGGGCAGCACAAGCCGATGGAGGAGGCGCTGAAGGAAGCAGGGCTCCTCGACGCCGACGGGGACCCCGTGGGGGAGGAGGCGTGAGCGGCGAGCTCTCGCGCGGGGAGGTCCTGGCCCTCCTCGACCGGCTCGAGCGCGGCGACCTGCGCGCGGCCGAGCCGGAGGGCGACGGCTGGCGCGTGAACCCCGAGGTGAAGGCCGGGATCCTCGCCGCGTTCCGGCTCGGCGTCGACGTCGACCTCCCCGCGCCGCCCTTCGCGTACCGCGACCGCGACACGCTCCCGCCGCGCGGCGAGGTGCCGCCCGGCGTCCGCGTCGTCCCGGGCGGGTCGGCGATCCGGCGGGGCGCGTTCGTCGCGCCCTGCGTCGTCGTCATGCCGCCCGCCTACGTGAACGTCGGGGCGTACGTCGACGAGGGGACGATGATCGACAGCCACACCCTCGTCGGCTCCTGCGCACAGGTGGGGAAGCGCGTCCACCTCTCGGCCGCGTCGCAGATCGGAGGCGTCCTCGAGCCCGTCGGCGCGCTTCCGGTCGTCGTCGAGGACGACGTCTTCGTCGGAGGGGGCTGCGGCCTCTACGAGGGGGTGCGGGTGCGGGCGCGGGCGGTCCTCGCGGCGGGCGTCGTCCTGACCGGATCGAGCGTCCTCTACGACCTCGTCCGCGAGCGGGAGATCCGCGCGAGCGAAGGCCAGCCGCTGACCGTGCCCGAAGGCGCCGTCGTCGTACCGGGATCGCGGCCGGCGCCCGGCTCCTGGGCGCACGTGCGCGGCCTCTCGATCTCTGCGGCGGTGATCGTGAAGTACCGCGACGCCAGGACCGGCGCGCGGACGATCCTCGAAGAGGCGCTCCGGCCAGGCCTCGACGCCGCTCAGGCGTCCGGGCCCGTCCGCACGTGACCGGCGGAGGAGAGGGCTTCGAGCGCCGCCTCGAGCCGTTCCCGCTTCACGAGGACGTAGTCCGTGTCGAACGTGCTCAGGGCGAAGATGCCGACGCCGGCCTCGGCGAGCGGCACGAGGAACGCGGCGAGGACGCCGACGAGGTCGAACGGGAACGGACCCTCGAGCGCGAGGATCGCCCAGCCGCGCTCGGCGCGCGCCCCTTCGGGCACCGCTCCGTCCGGACAGACGACCGAGAGCTCGGCCGCCGTTCGCGTCACGGCGTGGAACGGCGCAGCGAGGAGCGCGGCCGGGACCTCGGCGTCGGGCGGGAACCGGACGACGGCCCACGAGCCGGGAAGTACGGAGAAGCGGAGTGAGCCCATGCGTCCGAGTGTGGCAGAAGGGCGTTACCGCCGGGCCGGCACGTCACGGCTCGACGAGGACCGGCGTCCCGACGGGGATGCGCGCGTAGAGCTCCCGGACGTCGCCGTCGTCGAGCGCCACGCACCCCCACGTCCAGTCGCTTGAGGAGCCCCGCCCGTGGATGAAGATCTCGCCGCCGAGCCGCGTGTCCCAGGGCGGGCACGTCCCGCGCCGCTCCGCCTCGACGATCCTCCGGTGCTGTCCGCGCGTGACGAGCCCGGCGGCGAGGCCGCGGTCGGCGTCGGCGGCGCTCGGGTAGTTCAGGCCGAGCGAGAGCAGGAACTGGCTGCGCGGATTCTTCCGGCAGACGAAGTAGCGGCCCTCGGGCGTCGCTCCGTCCCCCTGCCGTACCTTCGGCGGGACGGGGTTGAACCCGAGCCCGACGCGGTAGGTCCGCAGGAGCGTCTCCCCGGAGAAGAGAAGGAGCTCGCGACGCGCCTTCTTCACGACGATCCTTGGCGCCTCGACGGGCGAGGGCAGGGGAGGCTCCGCCCGCAGGGGGGCGGCGAGCGCGAGGACGACGGCGAGGAGCGTCGGGCGACCGGACACGAGCCATCCTCTCACGCGCCTGCCCTAGAATCGGGCGGATCGAAGAGGGGGCCGGACCCGTGGCACCGGCGGCTGCTTCCGGCTCCGGCTCGAAGGGAGGCACTCATGCCCAGAGCGGTGATCGGACTCCTCGCGGCCCTGGCCGTCGGCGCGTGCGGCGGCGGACCGACTCCCGAGCAGCTCGCGACCAAGGCGGCGCTCGTCGACGCCCACGTCGCCCGAGCCGCGGCCAGCCACCTCGCCTCGCGCTACGACGAGGCCGTGGCCGGCCAGGCTCCCGCGGAAGCGGGAACCGCCCCGTCCTGGGAAGCGGCTGACGCCTACCGGGCGTCGGACGAGGGGCTCGCCGCGGTCACCTATCTCACCGAGCTCGGAGAGCCCGTTCCCGTCGACTCGTCCTTCCCACGCGCGGGGGACATCGACGCCGTCCGCAAGGCCACGACGGAGCTCGTGACGATCGTCCTTGCGCCGGCCGGCACCCGGGAGGAGTTCGCCGCCCGGGTCTCAGACGCGCAGGCCCGGCTCTTCAACGCCGTCTCGGCGCTCGAGAAGGGGACGAAGAACCATATCCTCATCCAGACGCGCTCCGAGTCGAACATCCGGATGGCCGAATACACCGAGATCCTCGCGAGCTCGAGGGCGGCGGGGGCCGGATCACCCCCGGAATCGACCCCGGCACCCTAGCGGTCCGGCAGCGCCGGCCGCTGCCGGCCGCCGGGACCGAGCCGGCTCGTGACACCCCGGTTGAAGGCGCGAGCCGCGTGGGCGTGGCCTCCGGATGCGTGGAAGAGAGAGGCCCGTTCAGCGGACGCGGTAGGACGTGGTGACGGTGAGAAGCAGCCTGACGGTCGAGCCGTCGATCTTCGCCGGGGTGTAGCGCCACCGGCGAACAGCCGCGACGGAGGCGGCCGTGAAGTCGCCGTGGCCGGTCGCGGAGAGCACCTTTACGTTCGAGACCGAGCCGTTGCGCTCGATGACGCACGCGAGCGCAACGTTCCCCTCGCGGGACTGCGCGCGGGCCGCGCGGCTGAGCTCGGGCTGAACGCGGTGGAGCTCGACAGGGGGAGTCAGGCGCGCCTTCACGGAAGGGTCCCGGTCATCGAAGACGGGATCGGAGGGCGTGGCCTCGTCGAGGGCGCGCCGGAAGTCGTCCAGGGAGAGCTCGACCTCGGGGGAGAGAGGGGGAGCGACCCCTCGGGTCGCGCATCCCGCGAAGCCGAGGCCGCAGAGGACGAGTGCGGTCAGAGTCGTGCGCATCGGATCTCCTCGACGTGCCTCATCGAGGACGTCGGCGGCACGCGAGCGTCGTGAAGCGTTCTTCCCGGGCTCATCGCTTCCTGGGAATGTCGATCCCGTAGGCGCGCTCGCTTCCCTCGGCCACGACGAAGTACGTCACGAGGGTTCCGGGGAGCCCGAAGAGGAAGGCGACGATGCGCCATCCCGCGCGCGGGCTGTTCTGCGCCCTCATGCCCGCGAAGCAGATGTTCGCGAGGACCCAGAGGCCCGAGGCCCCGACGTTCCCGGCCGATCGCGGCGCCTCCGGCAGGACCTCCGCGGCGGCGGCCCAGGCGGGCGTGCAGGAGGCCAGCAGCGAAACCAGGCGAACCGGTAGCTTCATTCGTCACTCCTTCGGCACCGAGGGCCGGTCGTGAGCGCCCGCGGCCGTCGGATCTCGCGCGGCGAAGGCCGCTGCGTTGCGGGGCCGGGCTCGGAGTCTACCGTCCCGAACGGGGCCGGGGCGTTCGCGAGCGCCCCGGCGAAGACCGGGTTGGTCGCTCGGTGGCGTGGGCGGCCTTTCGACTCCCCCTTCGAGGCTCAGGCCCGGATCGGCAGGCTCGAGGGTCCCGCGCCGGGGAGTCTCGGGATCTGTCTGAAGCAGAGCACATCCGCGAGCGTCACGGTGCGCTGGTGCCGGCGCCACTGGTCCCAGAGCTCCGGGGCGGTTCGGGACTGGGCGAGCAGGAAGGCCGTGGCGAGGAGCAGGACGAGGCCGAACGCGATGAGCGCCGATGGCGGCGCGGCGAAGGGGTCAGGCCCGCGGATGAGGATTCGCATGAGCAGCGCCATTGCGAGGCCCGCGACGGCCATGCCCGCGGAAGCGAGACGCAGGCCGGCGCGACGCCAGGTGAGGACGGCCGCCGCGAGGAGGGCGAGAACGACGAGGGCGCCCACGAGGACCTGCGCCCAGGGGCGTGGTCCGAAGTGCAAGAGCGGGGCGAACGCGAGGCCCAGGAGCAGTCCGAGACGTCCGATTGCGGTCATCCGGTCCTTCGAGCGGCGGTGGTGGGGAAGCGGTTCGCAGCCCTGCGTCCGTCGTGGGCCGGGCGACGGCCTCACGACGCCGAGGATCCGCCAGGCCGATCGCGAGCGTCAGCGGCGAACGAGGCGAAGGCCGTGGCGCGCCGGGCCGGACGGATCCCCGTCAGGCGACGGGCGATCGGTCCGGCGGGGGCGGGACCCGCCATGCCGTCGGAGCTCGCCGGCGAGCGAACGAGGGAAGGCTTCGACCAGCCTGATCGGAACGGCGGGGCTGGCTCCGGACTCGGGCGGAGCGGACTCTGCCGCGCGCGACATGCGGGCGGCGACGAGGATCGCAAGCCGCGCCGGTCCGCGAGAGTCCGCCGCACCGCCCCGTCCGAGGGATCGGGGATGGAGCGCGGCCCTGCCGCGGCCCGGCGGTCGGCCTCAGCGGCTCGCGGTTCCGGGCGCCGGGAGCCGCCGGACGCGGGGTCAGGTCTTCGGCGACGAGGAGGCGGCTGCGACGGCGGGCTCGAGGGGCGAGGGAATGGAGGCGGAGGCGAGGTCCGTGATGTGCGTGTAGATCGCCGTCGTCTCGAGATGGGCGTGGCCGAGCAAGGACTGGATGCGCCGGAGGTCGCAGCCGCGCTCCAGGAGATGCGTGGCGAACGAATGGCGAAGCGTGTGGGGGCCGACCCGCTTCCGGAGGCCGGCGCGCAGGGCCGCTTGGCGAACCGCCCGCTGGACGACGGATGGATCGAGATGCCAACGGCCGCGGAGCCCGGTGCGTGGGTCGTCGATCAGGCGGGAACCGGGAAACAGGTACTGCCAGCGGAAGTCGCATGCGGCCGTCGGAGCCTTGCGGGCGAAGGCGTTCGGGAGGGGCACGCGGCCGTAGCCGCGGAGCAGGTCCTCCTGATGCAGCGCCCAGAGGCGCCGAAGGTGGGTTTCGAGAGGCCTCTCGAGGCTGGGCGGAATGACGGTGAGCCTGTCCCGCTCGCCCTTGCCGTTGATGACGACGATCGTATGGTGATCGAAGTCCAGGTTCTGGACGCGGAGATTCAGGCACTCCGAGAGACGAAGGCCGGAGCCGTACAGCACCTGGCAGATGAGGCGAAGCGTGCCTTGAAGGCAACCGAGGAGAGCGAGAGCCTCGCGCTGGCTGAGGACCGTCGGTATGTGGCGCGTGTGCCGGGCTCGGCCGAACTGAAGCGGCGTGGACGGGTCGATCGAGCGGACCTCACGGAAGAAGCACAGGATCGCGGCGAGGGCCTGGCCCTGCGTGCTGGCGGCGACGTGATCGACGGTCGCCAGGTGCGTGAGGAACGACTCGATGTCGCCCATGCCGAGCTCGGACGGGGCGCGGCGAGGGTGGAACCGAAAGAACCGGCCGACCCAATTGGCATATGCGTCGACGGTGCGGGGGGAGCGCCCCAGGAGGACCAGGCGCTGGCGGAGGACGGCGAGAAGGTCGTGAGGTGTGTCGGCAGTCGTAGCGATTGACATTCCCGGAGCGTAGATGGGAGCCATGCCCGCGGGCGTCGAACGTGGGCGCCACGCGTCGGCAGCGCGCCGTAGCGAGCCATCGCCAGGGACGGCCCGGCTCCGACATGGAGGCGCCCTCCGGCCGTCACTCCGTCGCGAGAACGTGCGCGACCAGGGCGTTTGCGTGGCCGTGTCCGAGTCCATGCTCCGTCTTGAGCAGGCTCACGAGCTCCATGTGCTTGACGGGGCGCGCCCGCTCCAGGACGCCCATGCAGAGGGAGATCGGCTTGCCGTACGTCTTCTCGATGGACGGGAAGTGCGAAGAAGGCCCCTTGGCCTTCGGGGTCTCCGGCATCGCTCTCTCCTCGCTTGAACCACGAGTATGGCCTGGAGGTCCCGTGCGGCCCGCGAAGGCCGAGAAGCGATTCGCGACCCGTCGACCCGCCGAAATCTGCGTCGCCCCGGAGATGTCGGCCGATGCCCGGCTACGCGCGATTCGGCGGAGTCGACCGTCCGGCGTCGGCGGCGAGGGGAGCCCGGCGGACCGAGTCCGCGGGACGCCGGAGTCAGGCGATTTGTGGGGGCTCTGCCGCGAGGGCTGCGAAGCGCACGACGTCATCGGCGCCGACCTCGCATCGGAAGACGAGCGTCTCGACGGGCATCGGCCAGCCCAGGCCGGCCGACCGAAGCTCTCGAGCGTCAACCTCCTGCTGGCGCCGGATGTCTCGGAGGGAGGAGGCCGGGAGCTTCCGCCGGTAGTCGGCGCAGACGGCCTCGGCGGGGCCGTCGATGGCGGGGCCGTGAAACAGCAGGATCAGGCTCTGGATTCCGTGGAGGCGCACGAGGTCGAGACACTCCCTGCGATAGAACCCGGCCCGAATGAAGTCGGAGCCGCTTCGGGTCAATGCGCCGGCGCCGCCGGGAGCGTAGAGGCGGTCGTAGTGCGTGATCCGAAGGGACCGCTGCAGGAAGTCGTCGAGGTTCTCCTGAAGCCGCCCGTCTGAGCAGGCGACGACGAGAACGCGCGGTCGGGCACGGTTCCAGGGCGACTCCGTGATGAATGTCGTCATCTCGCTGTAGCTGCTCAGGAGGTCGTTCCCCCGGGTCTTCGGGGAGACCGGGTGCCTCGAAGTATCAGCCAACCCACGGAAACGGTCAGGTGGCTGTTCATGGAGGAGAAGGAGCGACGCACGAATGTCGAGCGGCATCGGTGCGGCGACGGCCGGACGGGTACGGGGCCCACCATGGATGCGCCGGTGGTCTCCCCATGGGCGGGAGGTGTGGGCGCTGGGGGTCCGGGCCGCCATTTGAGTGAGACCCGGGCCCGGACACCGGAGCGCCCCCGCGGCGAGCGCCGAGGTTCGCGGCAGCGACGAGGCGGAGAAACGTGGCAGGCGGGGGTTCCCTGCGAAGCCCTGTCCGCGGGCGTCCGTGGCGCGGACAGAGAGGCCGCGCGAGTCCGGTGCATGCCGAGTCGGGCACCGAACCGCGCGTCGAGGCGAGCGCTTCAGAAATGCAGGTGGGTGCGGTGCCCGGACGGAAGGTCCTACTGCGGGCGACGCTGGACGCGGAAGGGGCCGGCGAGGGTGCCGCAGCACCGGCCAGAGAGGTTGCCGGAGAAGGCCACGAGCGTTCCGTGGCCGTCGTACTGCCGGTCGCTGATGAAGAACGCGTAGGTGGAGCAGGTGGAGGAGCCTTCGAGGCCGGATACATGCAGGGTGATGCCGTCGAGGCTCGAAACGGGGAAGCGGCGGCCTTCGGAGGCGAACACCTCGCCGGTGACGGAGGTGGACGTCTGAACGAGCGTCATCGAAACGGTCGACCAGTCCTCGGCCCAGCCCTGGCCGCACGGGCCTCGGGAGGCGGTTCCGACCCACTGACCCGTCAAAGTCGGGCTCGCGGGTACGGGCTCGGTCGGTGAGCGGCAGGCGCTGATCGCGAGCGCGGCCACCAGGATCGCAGGCCAGCGCGACCTTCGAACGGGGCGGGGAGTCTCAGACGACGTGTTCCAGGCGTTCCTTCCGGTGCTCATGAAGGGCAGTGACGGGTCCGAACGGCGCCTAACGGCGGGCGTCAGCGGAAGGCGAGCGTCGATCTCCAGCACGCTCGCCACGGGGCGGCGGTATCGCTGCCTCACGATCGTGGACGAAGGAACGCGCGACAGTCCGGACGTCCCGACCGACACGTCGATCTCCGGCGTGCGGGTCACTCGGCATTCTCGACGAGGCGAAGAAGACGCGAGGTCTGCCGAAGGTCATCGGCGTGGAGAACGGACCGGAGTTCACGTCGAGGGCGATGCACCGCTGGGCGCGGGCCAACGGCGTCCGCTTGCACTTCATCGACCCGGGCAAGCCGTGGCATCGGGCGATGTCGGTGGCGGGGTCCTGCGCCAAGGTAGCGCGGAGGGAGTGAACCCCGTCGCTGGTCACCGTGACGGTGTAGCGACGACCGGAGCGGAGAGTGGCCTTGACGGCGGTCGCGGTGTTGACACCACGCTGGCCCGTGGTGAGAACCCAGAGCTTGAGTTGGCCCTGGCCGGCGGGAACCTGAACGGAGAAGGAAAAGGGGTCGCCCGCCTTCGACGGAACGACGGTGCGTGCGAAGAGCTGCTTCTCGAGCCAATGCCCGAGGAGGGAGTAGCCATCGGGGACGCCGATGACGACGACGGTGAGTGAGGACGGCTGCGGAGCAGCTGCGGCAGCAGAGGCTGCCACGGGTAGCAGGCCCGCGAGGACGATGAGGAGAGCGTCACGTTGCGGCATAGCAGCATCCCTAACACGGAAAGGGGAAGGGGAGCTGTGTCGCCGAGCATCAGACGAGTGGCGACGACGCGAGAGTGCCACCTGACCGTGGGTTCAGCGGCGAGCGAAGCGAGATGGAATGAGAAGGCCGGTCTCCCGCCGCAGTCTGAAGATCAGCTGCAAAGAAGACGGGCTCGAGGCCCAGAAGGGAGACCGGCCATGAAGAAGCGTAGCACCGAGGCGACGAGGAGGACA
>JAKPXO010000094.1 GCA_029567505.1 Acidobacteriota bacterium | reverse complement strand
CCGCCACGACCAGGAAGCGGCGCGCTACCGCGCGCTCCTCGCCGAAACCGCCGGACGCACGTCGCGCCCGGTTCCCGCCGACGTCCTCACGGAGAGCTGAGCCATGAAGAACCCTCTCGCCCGCCTCCTCCCGTTCGCCCTCCTCGCCGTCCCGCTCGCGGCCGGCGCCGTGACCCCCGCGGACGTGCACACCGTCGTCGTCCGCTCGGCCGGAGGCTCGAAGAGCTTCACGATCGTCGAGAACGGGAACGCGATCGAAATCGTCCTCCCGGGCGGAGTCCGACTCCTCGGCGAGCCGGCCGGGGAGAAGCGGAAGTACCGCCGCGGCGCGGGCGGTCCGCCGGTCTGCGAGGTCAAGCCGGGCGACGCCGGCTTCAAGCTCCGGACGACGGACGGGAAGCTCCTCTGGAAGGTGAAGCTCGCCGACGACAAGATCAAGGTGAGCGACAACGAGGAGAACGCGAACCCGTACTCGATCAAGTTGAAGTACCCCGACAAGGCGAAGGTCGTCGACGCCGCCGAGAAGGAGCTTGCCGAGGTCCGCTTCGGCCCCGACAAGACGAAGGTGAAGGGGGCCGACGGCGCGGAGCTCTGGGAGTGCCGCTCGCCGCGCCGCAGGACGGCGTCGTTCGGCGTCCTCGTCCTCGAGAGGATCCCGGAGGAGCACCGGGCGATCCTGATGGCGGAGATCCTCGCGCGCCGCCGCTGAGGCGCGCGTGCTCGTCTACTACGCGCTCGGGGGCGGGCTCGGGCACCTCGTGAGGGCCCGGGCCTTCCTCCACACGCTCGGGCTCGAGACGGAGGCGACCCTCTTCACCTCCTCTCGCTTCGCCGACGACCACCGTGTCACTGGCGGCCTCCCCGTCGTCCGCGTCCCCGATTCGCTCAACGGCGACCGCGCCGGCCTGCGCGCTCTCCTCGAAGAGAAGATCGCCGACACCGGCGCGACACGCCTCGTCGTCGACGCCTTCCCCGCCGGCCTCCTCGGCGAGCTCGCGGAGTGGGCTCCGCCCGCCGGCCTGGCGCTCTGGCACGTCGCGCGCCTCCTCCGGTGGGACCGCTACACCGCCGATGCCTCCCCCCGTCTCCCGCGCTTCGACGTGACCTTCGTCGTCGAGGAGCTTCACGTCGAGCACCGCCGGGCGCTCGAAGCGGCCACCCGCGAGCTTCGCCCGCTCGACCTCGTCGACCCGCCGGCTCCCCCGTCCGAGCCGATCGAGGGGCCCCACGTCCTCGTCGTCCACTCCGGGCCCGACGAGGAGACGCTCGACCTCGTCGCCTGCGCCCGCGAGCTCGCCGCTGCGGACGGCCGCGGGGCTCGCGTCGTCCTCGCCTCGCCCGCCCGGCCCGGTTCCCTCCCCGCAGACGTCGAGTGGCGCGACGCCTTCCCCGCGACCGGCCTCTTCCCCGCCGCCGACCGGATCGTCGCCGCGGCCGGCTTCAACGCCGTGCGGCAAACGGAGCCGTTCCGCGCGAAGCGCTTCCTCGTCCCCTACCCCCGCCGCTTCGACGACCCGTTCGCCCGCGCCGCCCGGGTCCGGTGCCCCCAGGCTCGGTGCCAGGCGTGAATTCGTGTATTGTTTTCAACAATACACGAATTCACGCCTGGCACCACACGGGGTGGCACCACACGGGGAGCGCCCCACCCTTCCCGCGCCCTGCGTTCCCGCGACGTTTCGTCCGGCGGGGCTTGACCGTCTAATATCCGCCCGCTCGAAGCTCGAACGAAGAAGGGGGTCCTCGATGCGGGACGCTGCTGTGCGGTGCGCTCACGCGCCGCGAACGACGTTTCTCGTCCTCCTCGTCGCGTACGCCACGTCCCTCCATGGCGCGCCGCCCGCCGACCGCCCTGCGGGGGGCGCGACCGCCGGCGCCGTGCCCGCGGCTCCGGCCGTGAGCGGGTTCGCGCGGGTCGACGACACGGAGCTCCGGCTCGCCCACGGCTACCTCCTGCGGGCCCCGGACGCGTTCAAGGCGTCGCAGCAGAACGCGATCGTCCTCCTGACGCCGCAGCCGCTCGACCCGAAGAAGCTCGACGCCGCCGGCACTCTCCTCGCGGCGCTCGACCTCTCGCCGCAGCGCGTCGTGCTCGAGGTCGAGCCCGACAGATCGGTGAGGCTCTGGATCTGCCACGACGGCTTCGGGGCCGGCAAGTGCTTCATCACCCCGATTGCGCCGTTCGACTGGAAGCCCGGTGTCGTCGAAGAGAAGCACGTCTCGGGAAGTCTGAAGAGCTTCGCCGGGAAGGAGGAGACGGTGCTCGAGACGTTCCGGCTGTACTACGAGGTCCAGTTTGACGTGAAGGGCGGCCGGGCGCTCGCGACCCGCCGCTGAGCGGGACAGCGCGGCGCCGCTCTCGTCCGACGAGACGGTCGCCCCGGGCGAGGCCGGCGCTCGTACGCCGCTCTTCGAGGGGCCCGGGACCGTGCTCGACCCCTACCGGCTGATCGAGAGGATCGGGCAGGGGGGCTTCGGGACGGTCTTCCTCGCCGAGCAGCAGGAGCCGATCGTCCGGCGCGTCGCGGTGAAGCTCCTGAAGCCCGGTATGGACACGGAGAGGGTGGTGGCGCGCTTCGAGGCCGAACGGCAGGCGCTCGCGATGATGGACCATCCCAACATCGCGCGTGTCGTCGACGCGGGCGCGACGCCGTCGGGACGCCCCTTCTTCGTCATGGACCTCGTCGTGGGGGCGCCGATCTCGACCTACTGCGACGAGAACGCGCTCCCCGTCGCGGCGCGCCTCGGGCTCTTCGCCCAGGTGTGCAACGCCGTTCCGCACGCTCACACGAAGGGGATCATCCACCGCGACATCAAGCCGTCGAACGTCCTCGTCTCGACCCACGACGGGAAGCCCCACGCGAAGGTGATCGACTTCGGCATCGCAAAGGCGACGGCGGTCCGGCCGGAGGGCGAGACGCTCTTCACGGTCGACGGGGCGATGATCGGCACGCCCGAGTACATGAGCCCGGAGCAGGCCGAGGGCTCGCTCGACGTCGACGCCCGCACCGACGTCTACTCCCTCGGCGTCCTCCTCTACGAGCTCCTCACCGGGTCGACGCCCTTCAGCACGCGCGAGCTGAAGTCCGCGGGGCTCGCCGAGATCCGGCGGATCATCCGCGAGGTCGACCCTCCGAAGCCCTCGACCCGCATCGGACACTCCGCCGACACGGCGGCCGCCACCGCCGCGAGAAGGCAGACGGCTCCGAAGCGCCTCTCGGCGATCGTCCGCGGCGAGCTCGACTGGATCGTCATGCGCGCGCTCGAGAAGGACCGGCAGCGCCGCTACCCGACGGCGAACGCCCTGGCGATGGACGTCCAGCGTTTCCTGAGTGGCGAGCCGGTCGTCGCCGCGCCTCCGGGCGCCGCGTATCGCGCCGGGAAGTTCGTGAAGCGCCACCGGGCCGCCGTCGTCGGAGCCGCGGCCGTCGCCGTCGCTCTCGTCGCCGGCGCCGTCGCCGTCGCCTGGCAGGCGACGATCGCGCGCGGCCAGCGCGACCGCGCCGTGTCCGCCGAGGCGCGGGCCCGCAGGACGGCGGACGAGCTCCGCAAGGTCTCCGACTTCCAGGCGGCGATGCTCGCGCAGGTCGACCCGGCGTCCGCCGGCCGGTCGCTCGAGAAGGAGGTCGTCGGGCAGTTCGAGAGGACGCTGGCCGAAGCCGACCTTTCGGAGCGGGAGCGGGCGGCGCAGCGGGCGTCGTTCTCCGGCCAGTGGGGACGGGTCAACGCCACCGACGCGGCGCGGAACCTGATCGACCGGACGATCCTCCGGCCCGCGGTCGCCGCCATCGACGCGCGCTTCGCCGACCAGCCGGCCGTCGACGCGCAGCTCCGGCAGGTCCTCGCCGACCTCTACAAGACGCTCGGCCTCTACGACGCGGCCAGGCCGCTCCAGAGCCGGGCGCTCGAGACGCGCCGGCGGGTCCTCGGCGAGGCGAGCGAGGAGACGCTCCGCTCGCTCGGAGCCTCGGGCGACCTCCTGCGCGCGCAGGGGAAGCTGGCCGAGGCCGAGCCGATCCTCCGCGACGCGCTGCAACGGAGCCGCCGCGCCCTCGGCGCGGCGCACCCCTTCACGCTCGTCTCCCTCAACAACCTCTGCTACGTCCAGCACCTGCAGGGGCGGAACGAAGACGCGGAGCAGCTTTGCCGCGAGGCGCTCGGAGCGATGCGGCGCGTCCTCGGCGAGGGGCACCGCGAGACGCTGGCGACGCAGGGGAACCTGGCCCAAGCACTGCAGGCGCTCGGCCGGCTCGAGGAGGCCGAAGCGGTCTACCGCGACTCCCTCGCGCGGCACCGACGCGCGCTCGGAGAGGAGGCTCCCGAGACCGTCGTCGCCGTAAGCAACCTCGCGAACCTCCTCCTCGCGCGGGGGCGGTTCGCCGAGGCCGAGCCGGTCCTGCGCGAGGCGCTGGCGATGTCCCGCCGGGTGCTCGGCGAGGAGCACCCCGACACGGTGACGGCGATCAACAACCTGGGCTTCTCCCTCCAGTTCCAGGGGAGGCTGGACGAGGCGGAGCCGTTCGAGCGCGAGGCGGTCGAGAAGTACCGGCGGGCCGTCGGCCCCGACCACCCCAGCACGCTCGCCGCCATGAACAACCTGGCGCTCCTGCTCCAGGACCAGCGCAAGTACACCGAGGCCGAGGCGCTCCTTCGCGAGGCGCTCGCGAGGCGACGGCGCGTGCTCGGCGACGAACACCCCGACACCATCGCCTGCCTCGGCAACCTGGGCCGGTTCCTGCAGGCGGTGGACCGTCTCGCGGAGGCGGAGCCCGTCCTCCGCGAGACGCTCGAGACGAAGCGGCGCGTCCGCGGAGTCGAGCATCCCGACACGATCACCTCGATCAACAACTACGGCGCCGTCCTCGAGGCGATGGACCGCCCTGCCGAGGCGGAAACGTACTACCGGGACGCGATGGAGAAGTGCCGGCGCGTCCTCGGTCCGGAGCACCCCAACACGTTCATAACGATGATCAACACGGGCGGCGCACTCCAGGCCCGCGGGAAGGCCGCCGAGGCCGAGAAGGTCCTCGACGGCGTCGAGCCCGCGGCCCGCAAGGCCTTCACCGGATCGAACGCGCGCTGGGTGGCCAAGCTCCTGACGCGGCGCGGATTGGCGCGGACGGCCCTCGGGAAGCTCGACGCCGCGGAGAAGGACTTCCTCGAGGCCTACCCCTTGCTCCTCTCGACGCGCGGCGAGGAGCACAGGGAGACGCGCGAGTGCGCGAAAGCGCTCGTCGAGCTCTATCGAGTCCGGCAGGGCTCGGAGCCGGGCCGAGGCTGGGACCGCGAGGCCGCGTCCTGGGCCGCGAAGCTCCGCCCAACGGCCCGCACCCGGTAGGCTCCCGCACCCTCGGTCTCGATCGACCGGTGCCTCGGGTGGTCCTTGCCGCCGGGCGCTACGATGCCGTCGTGTCCGCCGCGCTGACGCCGCCGCCCGCGTGGGGGCCCGGGCCTCTCCCGCCGCCGGCTCCGGGCGGGACCGTCTCGGTGCGCCCCCTCCCGAACGGCGAAGAGATCGTCCTTCGGGCGACGGGCTGGCTGCGCCTCGTGCCGGCCGCGTTCCTTCTCTTCTGGCTCTGCGGCTGGGCCGTGGGCGAGCTCCTCGTCCTCCTCATCCTCCTCGGGCCGCTCGCCGACCCGCTCGTCTCCGCGCTTCGCGAGGTGCTCCCGGGGTCCTGGCCGCGACCGCCCCGGTTCGCGGGCTCGACACCGTGGCCGGTCGTGGCCTTCCTCGCGGTCTGGTTCGTCTTCTGGACGTGGGGCGGGCTGACGGCGGCCTGGCAGCTCCTTCGGCTCGTCGCGGGGAGCGACCGGTTCGTCACCCGCCCGGGCGGTTTCTCCCTGAGGCCCGGCGCAGGCCCTTTCGGCCGGACGAGGGACTTCCCCGCCTCGGAGGTCTCGGCCGTTTACGCCGACGTCCGCCGCTCGCGCCTCGTCGCGGTCGTCCGGGGCTCGGAGAGGCTCCTCTGCTCCGGGACCCCGCCGCC
Organism: Acidobacteriota bacterium; assembly: GCA_029567505.1. GTDB lineage: Bacteria > Acidobacteriota > Thermoanaerobaculia > UBA5066 > UBA5066 > UBA5066. The sequence continues at coordinate 5,759 of JAKPXO010000094.1, read as the reverse complement.
CGTGGCGGAATGGCTCGCCGCCCGCCTCCGGGCCGCCCTCGGCCTCCCCGAGCCGAAGCTCGCCGATTCGGGAGAGCGGGACGCCGAGGCCTCCGCCGAGCCTCCGGTCCCGGTGGACTGGGAGGCCCGGCCGCTCCCCGAGGGAGGCGTCCTCCTCTCGGCGCCCCCCGCGAGGTCGCGAAAGACGGCCGGCTGCGCGCTCGCCGTCGCGGTCGTCGTTACGGCCGGATTCGTCGCCGTGCTCCTCGCCGCCGGCGTTCGCCGCGAGTCCCCCGGAGCCGCCCTCGTCTTCGGGCTCGTGATCCTCGCCGTCGACGTCCTCTGCGGCTGGCTCGCGTTCGCGCGCGAGTCGTGGCTCCTTCGTCCCGGCCTCATCGCGAGGGTGCGGAGCCTCGGCCCCTGGGAGCGCCGTCGCGAAGTGCGTCACGGCACGCTCGCGGTGTCCGTGTCGATCGATTCGGACGACGACGACTGGTTCCGCCTCGAGGCTCGCGGCGCGGGCCGGCCGTTGAAGCTGTCGAGCCGGATCAACGCCGGGCCGGAGGTCCTCGCCTTCGCGCGCTACGCGGCCCGGCATTCCGGATTCCCCCTGGACGTGCCGCGCGAGGTGCTTCTCGCGGCCGGCGCGCCGCGGAACGAAAGCTCGAGAGCGCGGGGTCCGGCGTGAGCCCGTCCGCCTCTGCCGGCCGCGGCTACGGCTTCGCCGGCGGGTCGAGGAGACCGTTCCTCCGCGCGGGCGTCCCGGCGGCGAGGCCGTCGAGGAGGGCGTCGACCGTCGAGACGCCCCGGGCGGCGAGAGCGCGGGCGAGACCGTCCCCTTCCACGAGCCGGATGCGGCGCTCCAGCTCCGGCCGGAATTCCGGCGTGACGTAGAAACCCGTCGTGCCCGAGAGGCGCAGCTCGTCGATCGGCCCGAGGAAGATCAGCGCGTCGTAGGCATCCGCCATCGTCGATCCGGGAGCCGCGTCGAGCATCGTGTTCCCGACGAACCGCGCGGCGCCGAACGGCGTGCCCGCGAGCTCGAGGCCGACGGGGACGTTGCCGTTGGCCGCGAAGGCCCGGTCCCAGGCCCCGTCCTCCATGCGCGCCCAGCGGTACGACTTCGACTCCAGCCCCTGGGTCGAGCGGGGGCCGGCGGCGTGCACGACCCCGTCCACCGCCAGCGTCGCGTTGTGGAGGCGCGCCGACCAGGCGCGCCCCGGGTCGTCGCGCGCGAAGAAGCCGGCGGCGTTGAGCTGCGGACGCCCCCGGGCATCGCGCAGGCGCATGTATGCGTGGCGCGTGTTCGTGAGGAAGAACGCCTTCTCCCCCTCGCGAAAGCCACGGAGACGGCGCCGGATCGTCGCGTAGAGGAAGAAGTCGCGGCCGGCGAGAGAGTCCTGGAAGAGCTCGTAGTCGGCACGCGTCCGGATGGCATCCCACCAGATCGGCTGGTCGACGCCGACGACGCGCACGCGCTCGGACGGCGGAAGCCCCTGGTTCAGCTGCCGCACGGTCGCCAGGAGCTCGAGGTAGGTGGAGTACCGCCAGCCGTAGCCCGAGAAGTCGTCGCGGAAGGCCGGAGCGAGGAGGCTCCGGTCGTCCGTCGGGCTCGCGAGGTAGGCGTCGAGGTGCGGCTGCGCCGCGATCGAGAAGACTTCCAGGAAGACCGTTCGCACGCGGGCGCGCACCCGGCGGTCGCGCAGCAGCGACGCGTAGAGCTCGAACGGCTCGACGGCGTTGTGCAGGGCGTCGTCGAAGATCAGCAGGTCGTGCTTCTCGAGGGCGCCGAGGACGAGGTCGACTGGCGTCCGCCCCCGCTCCTCCAGTGCCCGCACGTACGCTTCCGGCGCGCTCCGCCCCGTCGTTCCCGTCACCCCGAGCGCCGACGCCGCGAGGACGCAGGCGACGGCGGCGCTCACGACGGGGAGGAGCGGGCCACGACCCGCCGACCTCGCACGTCTCGGGAAGGGCCCCGCGGACCTCGGCTGAGTCGACGCCATGGTTCTCCTCCTTCCCCGGCCATCGCGGCCCTGCCCGTTGCTCGTTCGAGTCGACGAGGCCTCGCTCCAGGGGATCGCGGCTCTCGCGGCTCAGACGCCGGGTGGGATACGGCTGGACCTCACCGCCGGTTACGCCGTCAGGGGCCGCTCATGCCCGAGCTTCAGGCCTCAGCCGAGTGGCGCCGGCGCCGGCTCAGTGGCAGTGCGTCGTCGAGGCGCGGCCATGGACGGTCGTTCCGTCCGCCAGCGCGCAGTCGAGCTCGAGGGAGAGTCGGTAGTCGCGGACCTCGTTGATCGTCAGGCCCGTGTGCTCGAGCGAGAAGTGGAAGACGGCGCACTCGGAGCGTCGCAGGACGACGCTCTGCCGGAACGGGTCGGCGGCGTCGAAGACGCGCGCGGCAGGTCCCTCGAGCGGGTCGACGACGAGGCGGACGACGAGACCCGAGGCGGGGTCGGAGAAATCCCCTCCGAGGAACTGCTGAAGGTCCCCGCTGACGCAGCCCGTGGGCGCGACGGTCGTGTTCCCGAGGAGAGGCGAGCTCACCGCGAAGGACCCGAGAGCTCCCGCGGGAGCCGTCTCCGTCGCGGCGTAACCCGGGAGCGGCATCGCGGGGAACGAGAAGCAGCCGGTCGACAGGACGACCGCCGCACAAAGGAGGCTCGCGAGACCGTTCGCCCGAGCGTGCCGCCGTTTCATGGCGGACGAGTCTTTCACGGACGTCGGCGCCGGTTCCGTGATGCTCCTCGCGCTCCGGTCGTTCCCCGCCTCCCCTGCCCGAGGTGCGGGTCGCGTCGCGCCGTCGCAGGACGGACGCCTCCCGACTCCTCCTCCGGTTGATCCAGCGGAAGGGGATGCCTCGAGCGGGCCGTGTCGTCCGTGCCGCTCCGCCACGCTCGGTGCCACACGGACTCGGTGCCACACCGACTCGGTGCCAGGCGTGAAATCGTGTATTGTTATAAACAATACACGATTTCACGCCTGGCACCATATCGAGGTGGCACCATTTCGAGGGCACCATTGCGAGGCACCGTGCCGAGATGCCGAAAGGCGTCCCGGAACGCGTCACGACATCTCCCCGGCGGGCGAGGGCACGGAAGCGGGCGCGCGGCTCGCCCGCGCGACGGCGAGGGCGACGACGACCAGGACCGCGGCCACCACGAACGTGGCCCGCATCCCCGCGGCGAGGGCGGCGGGGTCGGCGGCGGCGACGTCGGCCGCGCCCGACGCCCTGGCGAAGACCGAGCCCATCACGGAGGCCCCCGTGATGAGGCCGAGGCTGCGCGACAGGTTGAGCAGGCCCGAGACGACGCCCCGCTCGCCCGCGTCGACCTCCGCGAGGACGGCCGTGTTGTTCGCCGTCTGGAAGAGCGCGTAGTGGCCCGTGATGACGACGATCGGGACGACGTACCCGACGACTCCGGCCGCTGCCGGCATCATCGACAGGCCGACCGCGCCGGCCACGATCCCGAGGAGCCCCGCCAGCGTCGTCCGCGGCGCGCCGAAGCGATCGACCGCGCGACCCGCCGGCACGCCGGTCATCGCCGCGACCAGCGGTCCCGCCGACAGGACGAGCCCGACGCTCCCGGCATCGAGCCCGAGCGCCCGAGCGAGGTAGAACGGGCCGACCACCATCGTCGCCATCATCACCGTCGACACGAGGGCGCTCATCGCGAAGCCCGCGCCGAGCGCCGGGTCCTGGAACGCCGCCACCCGGACGAGCGGCGCCTTCGCCCGCGCCTCGACCCGTATGAAGAGCGCGACGCCGAGCGCCGCTCCCGTCAGGAGCGCGGCGCCGCGCGCTCCGAGCCCGCCGCGCCCCACCGTCATCGCGAGCGCGTACGACGCAAGGGTCAGGGCGAGGACGACCGTGCCGGCGAGGTCGAAGCGGGGCCGACCGGCCTTCGCCGCTCGACGATCGGCCGGAAGGTACCGCCGCGCCATCACCAGAGCGGCGGCGCCGAGCGGGAGGTTGACCAGGAAGATCGCGCGCCATCCGAGCCCGGCGATCAGGAGCCCGCCGAGCGAGGGCCCGAGCGCCGTGCCGACCGCCGACATCGTTCCGAGGAGCCCCATCGCGGCCCCGGTCCGCTCCCTGGGGACCGTCTCGCCGACGAACGCCAGCGTCAGGGCCAGCATGGTCGCCGCGCCGACGCCCTGCACCGCTCGCGCCGTGACGAGCATCCAGAGCGCGGGCACGAGGCCGCACAGGGCCGAGGCGAGCGTGAACAGGAGGATCCCCGCGCTCAGCAGCCGCCTGCGGCCGGTGACGTCTCCCAGCCGCCCGGCGCTCACCACGAGCGTCGTCGTGGCGACGAGATAGGCGAGGACGACCCACTGCACCGCGTGGAACGGCGCGCGGAACGAGGTCGCCAGCGTCGGCAGCGCGACGTTCGCGATGCTCGTTCCGAGAGACGACAGCAGCATCGGCAAGGAGAGGCTCGCGAGCGCCCATCCGACCGGAGTCCGTCGTTCCGCCTCTCCCGTCGCCGCCTCGTCCCGTCTGTCGCGGATCGCATTCATCGTGAGTCCTCTCCTTGCCCGGCTCCGGATTCGGTGTCGCGATCAAGGTAGGCGCGACCACGGCATGGCGGAAGACGCACACATTGCATTGAATACATGCATGAAACGCCATGTTCCTGTCGGTTCGTGCTACGTTCGGCCCGTGGCGGCCCCGGACCTCAACCTCCTCGTCACGCTCGACGTGCTGCTCGCCGAGGGGAGCGTCGCGCGCGCTTCCCGGAGGCTCGGGCTCAGCGCCTCGGCGATGAGCCGAGCCCTGGCCCGGCTGCGTGCGACGACCGGCGATCCGCTTCTGGTCCGGGCGGGCCGGGGTCTCGTCCCGACCCCGAGGGCGATCGCCCTCCGCGACCGGGTCGGTCCGCTCGTGCAGGAGGCGGAGGCGATGCTGCGCCCGGCCGAGAACATCCGCCTCGATACGCTGGAGCGGAGCTTCACGCTGAGGTCGGCCGAGGGCTTCGTGGAGAGCTTCGGCGCGAGCCTCCTCGCGCGAGTCGCCCGGGAGGCCCCCGGCGTGAGGCTGCGCTTCGTGCAGAAGCTCGACAGGGACAACGTGCCCCTCCGCGACGCGAACGTCGATCTCGAAACGGGGGTCGTCGACGACACGACCGACCCGGAGGTTCGCGTCCAGGCGCTGTTCCGCGACCGGTTCGTCGGCGTCGTCCGGACGGGGCACCCGCTGTGCCGGGGGAAGATCACTCCGGCGCGATATGCGGCGGGCCGGCACGTCTTCGTCTCGCGACGGGGCCGGAGCACGGGACCGATGGACGACGCCCTGAAGCGGCTCAGGCTGGAGCGCGAGATCGACACGGTGGTCGGCGGCTTCTCGACCGCGCTGGCGCTGGCGCGCGCGACCGACCTGATCGCCACGGTCCCCGAGCGGCACACCGGGAGCCTGCGCGACGGTATGCACAGCTTCCCGCTCCCGGTCGCCACACCGGGGTTCACCGTCTCGATGCTCTGGCACCCGCGGTTCCATGCCGACGCTGCGCACCGCTGGTTTCGCGGCTGCGTCAAGGAGGTGTGCGAGGAGCAGCCGGGACGGGCGACGCCGTCCGCCCCACCGCCGGCGCGAAGGGTCAGGCGTGTGGGGTCAAGGCGAGGAACCGTGCACTCCCTCTGAAAGTACGCGGTTTCACGCCTGACCCCGCCGTAGGGCCCCCGCCGTCGGGCCGAGCGCGGCTTCCCTACCCCTGGTACGGGTAGCGCCACTCCGTCGCGGGGACGAAGGTCTCCTTGATCGTCCTCGGGCTGATCCA
>JAKPXO010000084.1 GCA_029567505.1 Acidobacteriota bacterium | reverse complement strand
CGTCCTGAACGCGGCCATCTCCCTCCGCCTCACCGCCTTCGACGACGCCGTCAGCGCCGCCGCGGCCGCCGCCGCCCGCTGCGACCTCCTCGTCGCCAGTGAACCCGCGCGATTCCGCGGCTCCCCAGTGGAGGTCGTCTCGCCGGGTGAGGCGCTGGCGCGGATCTCCAGCGCCCGGAAGGCCGCGCTGCGCCGCTAAGGACGCGAGCCGCGCCGCGAGGGCATCGACCGCCCTCGTGTTGGCCTCGACACGGCCGGACTCCGCCGCCCCGAAGGTGAGCCCTCCCAGGCCGATGGCGCTCAGAAACGCCCGCGTGCCACACGCTTGGCTGGAGGAGGCGGAAGCCCCGTGACGAGGGGACGACCGATCCCGGATCTCGGGCGGTCGGGTTCCCCGCTACGCGAACGCGAGCCGACCGCGCGGCTCGGGGATCGGCCGACCCAGCTCACGCGCCGTCTCGATCCACTCGGCGACGACTGTCTCGACCGCCGCGAGAGCCTCGCCGCGCGTCGCGCCGTCGGCAGCGCAGCCCGGAAGCTCGGGGACCTCGGCGATGAACGCCTCGTCCTCTGCGCTCCAGTAGATGATGACCTCGTACCTCGGGCTCATAGGTCCCCCGCCAGACGGTACTTCAAGATCACGCCCCGGACCTGCCTCACCTGGTACGGCTTCGCGGCCGACCCCTTCGACTGGAGGTTCAGAATCTCCGGTATCCCTTCCTTCGTGAAGATGTGATGACTTCCCTTCGTCCTCATCGAGAATCCCAGGTGATGGAACTGCGCCATCAGGTCGGAGAACGCGACGTTCGCATCGGACGTCCCTCTCAGGACCTGCCAGAGGGTCTCCGATGGCCGTGTCACGGGAGAAGCCTGGCATGTGCTGCTTCCGCGGCGCACGCCCGCGAGCCGCGCGCCCGGCTCGAGAACGCCGAGCAAACCGAATGAAGCGAATCGTCTCCGCCGTCTCCCTCCTCGCCATCGTCCTCGCCCTCGGTTGGCACTTCCGCCTCCACGAAGAGCTGATTTCGCGGCTTCGCCCCTCCACCGTCACACGCGCGAAGACACCCGACGCGCCGGCCGCCCCGCGCGAGCTGGCGCCCGTCGAGGCGCGGGCCGAGAACGCCGCCTTCCAGCTCGCTCTCTACTACCTCCCGAAGGCGACGAAGCCCGCCCGGCCCGCCCTCGACGCGCTCCTCCCCCGCTACCCCGCCCTCCGCCTCGCGACGTCGAAGGACGACACCGCCGCCACCGTCCGCCTCGCCGCGATCCCGCTCGCGGAGTACCGCCCACCCACCGTCGACAGCCTGAAGTACTCCGGCCGCGGCCTCTCCGACGCCCAGGTCGAGGCCCTCCAGAAGTGCGACGAGCACCTCGTCCTCGACTTCCGCTACAGCCCCGCCGACGGCTACGCCGTCCTCCGCGAGGCCCACGAGCTCCTCCTCGCCCTCGCGACGGAGACGGGCGGCCTCCTCTGGGACGAGGAGACCCGCGAGCTCTTCACCCCCGAGGCCTGGCAGGAGCGACGCCTCGACCCGTGGAAAGGCCCCGTGCCCGTCGCCCCGACGCAGTTCACCATCCACCTCTACCGCAGCGACGACCTCCTCCGCGCCATCACCCTCGGCATGGCCAAGCTCGGCCTCCCCGACCTCGTCGTCGAGGACCTCCCGGCGAGCAGCTCGAGCTCCGTGGGCAGCCTCATCAACCTCGCTGCGCAGACACTCCTCGAGAAGGGGCGCCTCGACGCCCCCGGCCGCCTCCACGTCGATGTCGCGGCGCTGGAGGACGAGACCGAGAAGGAGCGGCTCACGAAGTCGTACGAGAAGGACGCCACCGGCAAGGCCGACCTCACGCTCGTCGCCGGCACGCGCGAAGAGGGCGACCCGGCGAACCGCCTCTGGGAGATCGACTTCCCCCTCGCCGGCCACGCCACCCGCCTCGAGGCCCAGAACGCGTTCATCACCGGGCTCTTCGGCGCGACGGACGCGATCAGCTACGTCCAGCACGACGAGGAGCTCCTCGCGGCGAGCCGGAAGGCGAAGTCGGAGTTCCCGCGCCTCGCCGCCCTCGCGCGCAAGGGCTTCGCCCCCGGCGAGAGGCTCCTCCTGAAGGCCCCGTTCAAGACCGACGACGGCGGAACCGAGTGGATGTGGGTGGAGGTCGTCACCTGGAAGGGCGACCTCGTGAACGGCGTCCTCCAGAACGACCCGTACGAGGTCTCGGGCCTCAAGGCCGGGGCCCGCGTCGAGTTCCGGGCGTCGGACGCCTTCGACTACACCCACTACCACCCCGACGGCCGCGAGGAGGGGAACACCACCGGCGAGATCCTCCGCCGCCGCGAGGAGAAGGCCGCCCCCGACGAGACGAAGGAGTGATCGACTCCCGCCGCCTCCTCGCCGCGCCCGCGCTTCCGAACCGGACCCCGCTGGCGTAACCTCGCGGCATGGGAAGGAAGGTCGCCACCGGCTACAGGGCCATCGTCGCCGGGAACCGGATCGAATGGATCGACCCGCCCCCGACGACCGCTCGCGTCGAAGTTCGCGTCAGCCTCCTGCCCTCCCGCACCGCGACTCCGTCGGACGGCACCACGGCCGTCGAAGCCCTCGAGCGCCTCGCCCGGCTCGGCGGGCTCTCGAGCATCGAAGACCCGTCGGCCTGGCAGCGTGAGGCGAGGGGCGACCGGCCCCTTCCCGGCCGCCCGTCTTGAAGCTCGTCGACTCCAACGTCCTCATCTACGCCGCGCGTCCCGGCGCGGACGACCTCCGCCGGTCGATACCCTGGCGCGAAGTGGCCGTGTCCATCGTCACTCGCATCGAGGTGCTCGGCTACCACCGCCTATCTGACCCGGAACGAGAGGCGCTCGAAGCTCTCTTTTCCGCGCTGGAGGTCGTTCCGGTGAGTGACGACGTCGCCGAGCGTGCGATCGAGCTCCGGCGGCGGCGGCGGATGTCGCTCGGCGACTCCATCATCGCGGCGACGGCCCTGGTCGAGGGGATTCCCCTCGTCACCCACAACGTCTCGGATTTCACCGGCATCGCAGATCTCCAGGTGGAAGACCCTCTGCCGAAGCCCTGAACGACCGGCCGCCCGGAGCCGGACGAGAGCCTGAATGATCGACTCCCCCCGCCTCCTCGCCGACCTGAAGAAGCTCCTCCCCCGCCTCGAGGACGATCTCCGCACCCGCTCCGAGGAAGACGCCGCGACGGGTGAGCACCTGAAAGCCGAGTGGAAGAAGGCCCGCGACGCCGGACGCACCGCCCTCGCCGACGAGGCGTGGCGCGAGGAACCGATCACCCAAGCGGCCGTCGCCTGGATCCTCTCCTGCGTCTTCCTCCGCTTCCTCGAGGACAACGGCCTCCTCGATGACCGCTCCCGGCCCGCGCGTCTCCTCTGGGGCACGACGCCCGACCTTCAGCGCCTCGCCGAGGATCGCTACACCCACCACATCCGCACCTTCCCGAGCCACTCCGACCGCGACGTCCTCCTCGCCCTCTTCCGCGAGGCGGGCACGCTCCCGGGCGCCGCGCACCTCTTCGACCCGCGCCACAACTTCGCCTTCGCCCTCGGCCTCTCGGCCGACGGCGCGCGCCTACTCCGCGAGTTCTGGCAGCGGCGCGACGAGACGACGGGCGACCTCCTCCACGACTTCACCGACCCTCAGCTCGCGACCCGCTTCCTCGGCGACCTCTACCAGGACCTCTCCGAGGCCGCCCGCCAGCGCTACGCCCTCCTCCAGACGCCCGAGTTCGTGGAAGAGTTCCTCCTCGACCGGACGCTCACCCCGGCGCTCGAGGAGGTCGGCTTCGAGAAGGTCCGCCTCATCGACCCCGCCTGCGGCAGCGGCCACTTCCTCCTCGGCGCCTTCCACCGGCTCGTCGCCCTCTGGCAGACGGAGAAGCCCGGCCTCCCCGCCGCCAGGGCCGCGCAGGGAGCCCTCGACTCCGTCCACGGCGTCGACCTCAACCCCTACGCGGCAGCCATCGCCCGCTTCCGCCTCCTCGTCGCCGCGCTGAAGGCCTCGGGCCTCGCCCGCCTCGCCGACGCGCCCGAATTCAAGGTGAACGTCGCCGTCGGCGACTCGCTCCTCCACGGCCCGGTCCCGGGGCGCGCGAGCCAGGACCGCCAGCTCTACCTCCTCGACAAGGACCCCCTCGGCCACCTCTACGAGACCGAGGACGAAGGCGAGCTCCGCCGCATCCTCGGCCAGCGCTACCACGTCGTCGTCGCGAACCCGCCGTACATCACCGTGAAGGACGCGGGGCTGAACCAGCTGTACCGGGAGAGGTTCAACACGTGCAAGGGGAAGTACTCCCTCGTCTGCCCGTTCACGGAGCGCCTCGTCGACCTCTGCGAGCAGCCGGGTCCGGACGGGCGCGGCACGGCGGGCCGGCTCGGCGCGATCGTCTCGAACGCCTTCATGAAAAGGGAGTTCGGGTCGAAGCTCGTCGAGGAGTTCCTCCCGAAGTGGGACCTGACGCACGTCCTCGACACGTCGGGGGCGTACATCCCCGGGCATGGGACGCCGACGGTCATCCTGCTGATGCGCGGGCGGAAGCCGCTCGGCGAGACGGTGCGTGCGGTGATGGGGATTCGCGGCGAGCCGTCGCCGCCGGAGGATCCGGCGAAGGGCCTCGTCTGGACGGAGATCGTCGGGCTCGTGGATCGGGTGGGGGCGAAGGGCTCGTTCGTCAGCGTGAGCGATGTGGAGCGGGAGCGGTTCGCGATGCACCCGTGGAGCTTGGGAGGTGGCGGAAGTGCCGAACTGAAGCTACGAGTTGATCAAGCGGCTTCAGCGCGACTCGAAGGCGTGATTTCCGAGATCGGCAGAACGACGCACACCGGCGAAGACGAGGCGTTCTACTTCCCGCTGAGCGCTGCCGAGACAAGCGGCCTTCAGGACAACTGCGTACCCCTCGTGGTCGGCGAGGTAATCAGAGACTGGGATCTGAGCCCCAACACGATGACCGTCTTCCCGTATGAGCGAGTCACCGCCGAGCCGCTCGCAGGGCTTCCGAGGCCGTTACATCGGCACTTCTGGCCGTGTCGGACTACGCTTCGACAGAGGCGAGACTTCGGACAGACGCCTGAAGAGCGCGGCCTGCCGTGGTTCGCTCATTCGATGTTCTTCCCTGGCCGGTACCGTTCGCCCCTTTCCATCGCCTTCGCCTTCGTCTCCACGCACAACCACTTCGTCCTCGATCGCGGCGGGAAGGTCTTCAACCGGACGGCCCCGGTCATCAAGCTGTCGACGACGGCGAGCGAAGAGGATCACCTTCGTCTTCTCGGTCTCCTGAACAGCTCGGCCGCGTGCTTCTGGATGAAGCAGATGTTCTTCTGCCGAGGTAGCTCGGTCGACAAGAAGGGCGCGCGGCAGACGACGATTCCTTTCGAGGACTTCTGGGAACACGACGCCACCAAGCTGTCAGCCTTTCCCCTCCCTCAGGGGTGGGAGTCGACTGTCTCCTTCGCTAAGGCCCTCGAGTCCGTCGCCCAGCAACTCGCCTCCCACCTCCCTTCCGCCCTCCTCTCCCCTCCCAACCCCGCCCCGACCCGCGCCTCCCTCGACGCCGCCCGCGCCACCGCGACCTCCCTCCGCCGCCGACAGATTGCTCTCCAGGAAGAGCTCGACTGGCAGGTCTACCGGCTCTACGGCCTCCTCGACGAGGACCTGACCTACGCGTCGAACACTGGCCTCGACGCCGTCCCCGTGGTTCTTCTCGGCGAGCGCGCCTTCGAGATCGTCCTCGCGCGGGCGATGGCGGCGGGCGAGTTCGAGACGAAGTGGTTCGAGCGGCACGGCTCGACTCCGGTCACCGAGATCCCCGCGCGCTGGCCGGCGGCCTACCGCGACCTCGTCGAGCGCCGGATCTCCTTCATCGCCACGAACCCGAACATCGCCCTCATCGAGAAGCCGGAGTACAAGCGGCGCTGGGCGCAGGAGCCGTGGGAAGAGATGGAGGCCCGCGCTCTTCGCTCCTGGCTCCTCGACCGCCTCGAGGAGCCACGCTGCTGGCCCGTCGACGCGCAGGGGGCGCCCTCGCTCCAGTCGGCCGTCCAGCTCTGCGACCGTGTCCGCCACGACGAGGAGTTCCGCCGCGTCGCCGAGCTCTACGCCGGGCGCCCCGACGTCGACCTCGAGAAGCTCGTCGCCGACCTCGCCCTCGAGGAGGCCGTCCCCTACCTCGCCGCCTATCGCTACACCGACGACGGCCTCCGCAAGCGAGCCGTCTGGGAGCGGACGTGGGACCTCCAGCGCCGCGAGGACGCCGGCGAGACGCTCGACATCCCCGTCCCGCCGAAGTACGCCCGCGAGGACTTCCGCAAGGGCTCGTACTGGTCGCTCCGCGGCAAGCTCGACGTCCCGAAGGAGCGTTTCGTCCACTACCCCGACGCCTCCCGCGCCGCCGACCCCTCACCCGTCCTCGGCTGGGCCGGCCACGACCACCTCCAGCGCGCCCGCGCCCTCGCGGCGTACTACCTCCGGATGAAGACCGACGAGGGCTGGCCTCCCGAGCGCCTCGTCCCTCTCCTCGCCGGCCTCGCCGAGCTCCTCCCCTGGCTCAGGCAGTGGCACGACGACCTCGACCCCGCCACCGGCGAACGCCTCGGCACCTGGTTCACCGCCTTCGTCGCCGACGAGGCGCGAGAGCTGGGGACGACGATGGAGGCGCTCGGGGCGTGGAGGCCGGCGGCGACGAGCGCGGCCCGGGCTCGGCGACCGCGAAAGCCCCGGTAGTAGCCGCGAACGCCGCCGTCGGCGGGTAAACTCAGTCGATGACTCCGACGCCCGGGCTCAGCAAGAGGCAGCTCGAGCTGCTTTCGGCGAGCCTGAGGCACGTCCGAGACGCTGAAGCGCTCCTCGACGACACCGGTCACCCTTCGGTCGACCAGGCGTGGCATCTGGTCGGGTTCGGCCCCGAATGCGTCCGCAAGGCATGCCTCGCCGAGGACTGGGCGGACAAGCCCCTCGGCCACGACCTCGGCGACCGAGCGGCTCTTCTCCTAGATTTCGCCGTCGCGCTCGATCCGACCGCCTGGAGGCTCGGACTGGTTCAGACCGGCCCGGTCGGTCCCCTGGCGGGCTGGGCGCCCGAGGTCCGTTACCACCCAACGGGTACGGCGAAGGTGGACGAGACTCGAAAGGCCGTCGAGGCAGCTCGAGAGTTCGTCGATCTTGCGATCGGAACGCTCTGGTCCTCGGGTCTCCTTGAAAAGGTCCCGCATTGAGAGGCACGTCGTGACCCATACCTTCGATTCCGTGCTTCCGGCGCTCCTCGGCATCGTCGAGTCCGATACATCCTGTGCCTCGATCGAGAGGTGCTGCCTCATTCGGGACGTACGCGGCCGCCTCCGACTCGTCGTGAAGCCTGCAGACGGCGCCCTCGTCAGCCTGGAGAAGCTGGAGAGCGGCCTTTGCACCGAGCTGGGTGCGTGGTTTGCGGGTCCGGTCCTCTCGACGGCTTCCGGCCCACCGGAGCAGATGCGACTCGCGAAGAACCTCATGCAGAAGGCGCCTCCGTGGCCCTCTCACTGGCCCACGGAGGGCCAGACCCCGACGGGCCCGCGGTCGATCGACTCGGCGCGGTGGTGCGCCCTCCAACGGTCGCTGAGCAAGGAGTCGTGGCTGACGACGGAGCCCGCCTCGCCACCGTGGCCGCTCGTCGAGCGTGCTCCCGCCATCGTCGCCTTCTCCTCGTTCAAAGGTGGCGTCGGGCGGTCCACCGCCCTGGCGGTCGTCGCCTGGCAGCTCGCGCGCGAAGGGAAGAAAGTCGTCTGCATCGACCTGGACCTCGAAGCGCCCGGCCTCGGCCCCCTCTTCTCCCTGAAGCCGGAAGGCGGGGTCCTCGACTTCCTCCTGACGACGCTCGCGACGGAGAAGGCTCCGGACGAGGACCCCGCCCTGAGCGTCAGCGTTCGAGGGGCGTCCCTTCTCGTCGTGCCCTCTGGCCCCGTGGGGCTCGGCTACGTCGAGAAGCTCGCACGCCTCGACTTCCTTTCTCACGGAAGCGGCGAAGGCGCGACCCACAGCCCAGTGGAAAGTGCTCTCAGGAAGCTGCTCGTTCTGGTCCGGCACCTTCACGCGCCGGACTTCATCCTGCTCGACTGCCGAGCGGGGGTCTCCGACATCGGAGGCCTCACGATGAACGACCTGCCGCATGTGGACGTCCTCGTCGGCCGCGCCGGCGCACAGTGGGATGCCGGACTCGAGCTCTCTCTCCAGGTTCTCGCCACGAGGCGACGAGCCCGGGACAGGCGAATGGTCATCGTCCAGAACTTCGCACCTCTCCCGCTTTCGAGCGAAGAGAGTCGCGGAATTCAGAAGAGGCACCGGCACACCGCATACGAGATGTTCATTCGATGGATCTGGGCCGGCGAAGCTGCCGAGGAGGACGCCGGGAATGCGGGGGACGAAGCGGCCAAAGTGGCCTCTCCGTCGGAGACCGACGGCTCGGGCAAGACGGAGGCCTCACCCAGACCCGATGTCCCGGACGAGGACGACACGATCTCGGCCCATTTCCCGGCAGTCCTCGGACGGTACGACGAGCTCGCGAGCGCCCAGGCGATCCTCGACGTTTCCGAAGCCGTCCTCGCGAACGACGCCTACACGAGCCTGCGGTCGAGGATCGAGGCCGTCGCCGCACCGGAGCCGCCCGAGTCCGCCGGCTCTTCGACGACTGGTGCTTCGCGAGCATGAGTCAGGCTCCTCCGCTCCAGGACGCCGAGAGGAACGCTCTTCTCGACCAGCTCGCGCGGCTCTCCTCCGACGCGGACGCGATGTCCGACGACCTCAGAACGTTTCTTCCGTTGCACGCGTACACGCAGGCCATTCACCCCCGAACGGTGCTCGTTCGTGGGGAAAGAGGCGCCGGGAAGTCAGCCCTCTTCAAGTTCCTGCGGGCGCTGAAGTACGAGAGCATCCCCGTTCGATCCGTCTTCCGGGACCTTCCCGAAGGGGAGATCCGGTGGGTCGAGGGCTTCAGCGAGAAGGCCCACGGGAACCCGTCGCCGCCAGAGCTCGACCAGCTGGCCGGTTCGGCGACCGACGAGGATCTGCGGACGTTCTGGATCGCGCACCTCTCGGGTTGTCTCAGCCGCGAAACGCGGTTTGCCAGCGCGCTACCCGAGCCGTTCGGGACTCTCTGGGCAGAGAGTCCGACGTCTCCAGCCCGTTGGCTCGATGCGGCGAAGGGAGCGCTTTCGCCGATCATCCGCTGGCTGGACGACGTCGACGCGAAGGCGACCGTGGCGGGCGAGACCGTAGCGGTCACCTACGATCATCTCGACAAGCTCGGGCAGTACGACGCCGGCATTCGCGAGAAGTACGTCTCCACACTGCTCGCGACCTGGCTGACGTTCTCGAACCGCTATTCGAATCTTCGCGCGAAAGTCTTCCTTCGCGAGGACCTGTACGCGAGGGCGAAGCGAACGCCGGACGCGAGCAAGCTCGAGGCTCGATCGGTGCAGCTGAGGTGGAGTCGAGAAGACCTCTACCGCGTCTTCCTGCGTCACCTCTCGACGAGCGACGATCTCCGGGCGCTCCTCGGTTCGTGGGCGCAGCCGATCCCGTTCTCGAGAGACTCGGAGCTTGGCTGGCTTCCGCCGGAGGCCCTTCCGGAGGAGGGGCCCGTCTCCCAGCAGACCCTGTGCGCCGAGATCGTCGGCCTCGTGATGGGCGCCGGAACGAAGAAGGGCTACACGCATCGCTGGATCCCGAACCACATCCAGGACGCGAAGGGAGCGATCGTTCCGCGGTCCATCATCAATCTCTTCGCGTTCGCGGCGGCAGGGGCCCGCGACAGAGGTCCGAAGGCGACGGGTCGGCGTCTCCTGACCCCGCAAGAGCTTTACGCGGGTCTGGAGAACACGTCCTTTCACCGAGTCGAGGAGCTCAAGGAAGAGCACTACGTCGTCGATCGCCTCGAGGGCCTCAAGGGCCTCACCGTCATGACAGAGCGGAAGACGATCGTGGCTCGCCTGTCGGAAGCGATCGGCAAGAACCGGGACGGCTTCGGGGACGATGGCGAGCGGGCTCTGGAGGAGCTCGTCCAGCTCGGGGTGCTGCGCATCCGAGACGATGGGCGGATCGACGTTCCCGACCTTTACCGCTACGGGTACGGCATCAAGCGCAAGGGTGGAGTCGCCCGGCCCAGGTAGACCGCGCATCTCCGCGACAACGCCGGTCCGGCGGACCACCGGGCGCCCGAAACCGCTGACATGTCGAGGCTCGGGGAGGTTCCGTGACGCGCGTCCAGGTCAGGCCCGAACTGCTGCGTTGGGCGCGCGAGCGCTCGGAGCGAGGCGTCCAGACGCTCGCGACGAGGTTCCCGCGACTGGCCGCCTGGGAGGCTGGCGAATCCAGCCCCACCTTGAAGCAGCTCGAGGCCTTCGCGCGAGCGACCTATGTGCCGATAGGATTCCTCTTCCTCGCCGAGCCGCCACAGGAGTCCGTGCCCATCCCGGACTTTCGCACCATCGCCAGCGAACGTCTCGGCCGACCGAGCCCTGACCTCCTCGACACGATCTACCTCTGCCAGCGCCGGCAGTCCTGGTACAGGGACTGGGCGCGTTCGATCGGCGAGGACCCCAGGCGATTCGTGAGCTCCGCCAGCATCGACAGCCTGCCCGAGACGGTCGCGGCAGAAATGCGCGAGGCCCTCGGATTCGACCTCGAGCGTCGACGCGCCTGTGCAACGTGGACCGAGGCCCTCCGTCAGTTCGCGGTCCAGGCAGACGACCTCGGGGTGCTCGTGATGATCAGCGGAGTGGTCGGATCGAACAACCGACGCAAGCTCGATCCCGACGAGTTCCGGGGATTCGCGCTCGCGGACGATCTGGCACCCCTGATATTCGTGAACGGCTCCGACACCAAGGCGGCGCAGATGTTCACGATCGCTCACGAGCTCGCCCACCTCTGGCTCGGGAAGTCGGCGCTCTCCGACTCCGGACCGGCTT
>JAKPXO010000083.1 GCA_029567505.1 Acidobacteriota bacterium | reverse complement strand
GGCTGAAGATCGGCGCGCACACGGCCGTCTTCGGCACCGGGACGCCGATCGCCGTCGTCGACACGCGCCTCGTGCCGCTCGCCGCGGCGGTGCGGGCCGAGGGGGGGACCGCCTACGCGGAGCCGGACTTCTTCTCGCGGGTCCTCTCTCCTCTCTTCGGCGTCGCCTTCACGTGGGACCGCGCCTCGCGGACGCTCGCCGCGAGGCCCGTGGAGACGCCCGAGATCGGCGTCGAGGCGACCGTCTCCGCGTTCGAGGGGACGACGAAGGTCGTCTTCCGCTTCTCGCAGGCGCCCGCCTACCGGACGGAGAAGGGGGACGGCCAGGTCGTCCTCCGGTTCCCGGGCGCGAAGCTCGTCCCCGCCTCGCCCGAGGTCGTCCCCGACGACGAGCGCGTCGCCCGGATCCTCCTCCGGCCGGCCGAGCTCGCCGTCGTGCTGAAGGGGAAGGACCTCTCCACGAACGTCTACCCGCTCGCGGCGCCGCCCCGGATCGTCGTCGACGTCACGCGCGGCGCCCCGCAGGCCCCCGCCGCCTCCCCGGCGGCGACGCGCGTTCCCGGCGCCCTCGTCCTCCCCACGCCGACGCCCACGCCCCGGCCCGAGCCGCGCGTCGTCGTTCTCGACCCGGGGCACGGCGGGACGGAGGAGGGAGCGAAGGGGCCGGGCGGCCTCCTCGAGAAGGACGTCGTCCTCGCCCTCTCGCGCACCGTCCGCGAGGTGCTGACGGCGCGCGGCTACCGCGTCGTCACGACGCGCGACAGCGACGCGTCGGTGGGGTTCCAGGACCGGACGGCCACCGCGAACGCGGCGAAGGCCGACGTCTTCCTCTCGCTCCACATGAACGCCTCGCGTTCGCCGTCGGCCCACGGCACCGAGGTCTACTACCTCTCTCTCGACGCATCCGACCGCGCCGCCGCCGCGCTCGCCGACGCGGAGAACGAGGACGAGCCGAAGCCGACGCCGTCGGCCGAGACGAACGCGGCGCTGCGCGACCTCGACCTGATCCTCTGGGACCTCGCCCAGAACCAGCACATCACCGCCTCGAGCCGGCTCGCCGAGATCATCCAGGCCGACTTCAACCGCCTCCTCGGCATCACGACGCGCGGCGTCAAGCAGGCCCCGTTCCGCGTCCTGATCGGCGTCAACGCGCCGGCCGTCCTCGTCGAGGTCGCCTTCATCTCGAACCCGGAGGAGGAGAAGAAGATCGCCTCCGAGGCGTTCCGCCGCGCCGTGGCCGAGACGCTCGCCGGGTCGCTCGACAGCTTCTTCCGCGTCGGCTCCGACGCCGTCGCCCCCGTCCCGTTCGCGCCGCCCGCGGCCGAGCGGCGCTGACGCCCGTCCGATGCCGCGCCGCTTCGCCCTCGCGCTCCTCGCGCTCCTCGTCCTCCTCCTCCTCGGCCTCCTCGCCGGGCGGAAGGTCCACGAGTCGCGGCAGAAGCGGCGCGTCGGGAGCCAGCCCGTCCCGACCCGTACGATCCCGCCGCCGCCCACTCCGATCCCCGCGCGCCTCGCGGCGATCTGGTTCGAGTCGGCCGCCGACGGGATGTTCCGCGGCGAGGTGCGGGAGGTGCCGGCGGCCGTCGACGACGTCGCGCTCCTCCGCCGCCTCGGCGCCGAGGTCCTCGCCGGGCCGCGGCACCCCGACCTCCTCCGCCCCTTCCCGGAAGGGTGGACGCTCCGCGCCGCCTACCGTCTCGCGAACGGCCTCGCCGTCCTCGATCTCGCGCCGCCCGCCCCGCCGGCGCCGCCGGCCGAGGAGGGGAAGGACGCGAAGGAAGCCGCCGCCGACGGGAAGAAGACCCCGACGCCGACCCCGCCTCCCGTCGTCACCGAGCCGCCGAAGCGCTGGGAGACCGGCTCCTCGGAGGAGCTCGCCGCGGTCCAGTCGCTCGTCCTCACCGTCACGAGGAACCTCCCCGCCGTCACCCGCGTCATCCTCCTGGTGGGCGGGGAGCCGGTGGAGACGCTCGCCGGACACGTCGACCTGACGCACCCGATCCCGCCCGACCTCTCCCGGGCAGCCGACGAGGCGCCTCTCGTCGCCCCGATGCCGACGCCGCTCGCCGACCCGGACGCACCGGCCGATCCGGCCGCCTCTCCCGCCCCCGCCCCCGCTCCCGACGCCGCCGCGCCTTCGACCGTCCCGGCGCCCGCGGCCTCTCCCGCTCCGCCGCGCCCCGCCGCCCGCGCCACTCCGCCCCCCCGAAAGAGCTTCGACCGCACATGACCGACCCGCGCCCCATCGGCCTCTTCGACTCCGGCGTCGGAGGCCTCACCGTCCTCGACGCCGTCGCCCGCCGCCTCCCCGGCGAAGACCTCCTCTACCTCGGCGACACCGCGCGCCTCCCCTACGGCACGAAATCGCCCGAGACCGTCCGCCGCTACGCGCGCCGCGCCGTCTCGCTCCTCCTCTCGCGCGGGGTCAAGGCGCTCGTCGTCGCGTGCAACACCGCCTCGGCCCTCGCCCTCGACGCGATCGTCGACGAGGCGCGCGGCGTCCCGGTCCTCGGCGTCGTCGAGCCCGGCGCGCGCGCCGCGCTCCGCACCGCGCGCGGCGTGACGGGTCCGGCCGCCGGGGCTCCGATCGCCGTCCTCGCCACGGAGGCGACCGTCGCCTCCGACGCCTACGGCCGCGCGATCCGCTCCCTCGACCCGTCCCGCACGGTGATGAACGTCGCCTGCCCGCTCTTCGTCCCGCTCGCCGAGGAAGGGTGGACCGAGAACGAGGTCGCCCGGGAGGCCGCGCGGCTCTACCTCGCCCCCGTCGTCGCGGCAGGGGCGCGCGTCGTCGTCCTCGGCTGCACGCACTACCCGCTCCTCGCGCGGACGATCGCGGCCGCGCTCCCCGAGGGGACGCTCCTCGTCGACTCCGCGGCCTCCACCGCGATCGAGGTCGAGGCGCTCCTCGGCACCGAGGGGCGGCGCGCGGGCGAGGCGGGGGAGACGCACCTCCTCGTCACCGACGCCTCCGAGCGCCTCCGGCGCGTCGCGGGGCGCTTCCTCGGCCGCGAGGCGGCGGCGCTCGAGCTCGTCGACCTGCCGTAAGCTCCGGGGCGATGTCTCGCCCCGACGGCCGCTCTCCCCTCCAGCTCCGCCCCGTCTCCCTCGAGGTCGGCGTCGTGCCGCACGCCGAGGGCTCGTGCCTCATCACCGAGGGCCGGACGAAGGTCCTCATCGTCGCGACGATCGAGCAGAAGATCCCGCCGTTCCTGCGCGACTCGGGCGAGGGGTGGATCACCGCCGAGTACGGGATGCTCCCGCGCGCCACGCTCGAGAGGACGCCGCGCGAGGCGGCGAAGGGGAAGCAGGCGGGGCGGACGCTCGAGATCCAGCGCCTCATCGGGCGCGCCCTCCGCGGCGTCGCCGACCGGACGACCTTTCCCGACTGGACCGTCACACTCGACTGCGACGTCCTCGTCGCCGATGCCGGCACCCGCTGCGCGTCGGTGACCGGCGCCTGGGTCGCGCTCGCGCTCGCCCTCGAAAGCCTCCGGAAGAAGAGCGCGCTCAAGCGGCCGCGCCCGTTCCGCGAGGCGGTGGCCGCGATCTCCGTCGGCGTCCTCCCCGACCCCGAGCGCCCCGAGGGGGTCGTCGCCCTCGACCTCGACTACTCCGAGGACTCGACCGCCTGGGTCGACCTGAACGTCGTCGGCACCTCCACCGGCCGCTACGTCGAGGTCCAGGGGACGGCCGAGCGCGAGCCGTTCGACGACCGCCGCCTCCGCGAGATGCTCGTCGTCGGCAAGAAGGGGCTCCGGCGCCTCTTCCGCGCCCAGCGCAAGGCGCTCCTCGGCCGCGTGCCGGAAGACTGGCTTCCGCCGGCCTGATGCGTCCCGCCCTCGCCGCCCTCCTCCTTCTCGCCGCCGCGGCCGGAGGGCGGGCGGCGGCGGAGGCGCCCGCGGCCCTCGCCGCGCCGGTCCCGTTCCTCGCCCAGGCGCCGCGCATCGACGGCCTCCTCGACGAGAGCCTCGCCGCGCTCCCGGCGCGCCCCCTCCCGCCGCCCGAGCGGAGCGCCGCGGAGAACCCGGCGACCGAGGCCACCTTCCGCCTCGCTTACGGAGCCGGCTTCCTCTGGCTCCACGTCGAGTCGCCCGGCGAGGCGCTCGCCTTCCGCGACCGCGCCTTCCAGAACGGCGACGGCTTCCACCTCGTCCTCGCGCGCCCGCGCCCCGACGGCGCGCCGAGCACCGAGTTCACGGTCGTCGCGGTCTCGGCCGTCGACCGCCCCGCGATGGAGTGGACCCGTCGCGTCGCGTGGTACCGCGGCCCCGACCGCGTCTTCGTCCCGCTCTCTCCCGCGGCGCAGGCGGCCACGGCGGCGAAGGACGGGCGACTCGGCTTCGAGCTCCTCCTTCCGTGGTCCGACGTCGCGCCGCTCCACCCGTGGCTCTCGCCCGCGATCGGCTTCAACCTCGCCGTCGTCCGGGCGGTCGGCGCGCGGGAGAAGAACGTCCACCTCCTCGTCCCCGACCGCTTCGTCGACAGCGAGGGGAAGCCGCGCCTCTCGGCGCCGCTCACGTTCGAGGCGCCGCGCTCCGCACCCCGAGGCGCGACGTTCGTGGCGCTCCCGGTCGGCCACCTCCGCGCCGGCGAGCCGCTTCGGGCGATCGTCGTCGGCGGGCCCGGCGCCGACGACGCCGCGACGCTCCGGGTGAGGACGGCCGAGGGGACCCTCGTCGCCCTGGCCCGCGCCGCGATCCGATGCGCCGCCGAGCCCTGCCGCGAGGAGGTGGAGGTCGACGCGGGAGACCTCCTCCCGGGCGGCTACCGCGTCGAGTGGACGACGCGGGAGGCGGGCCATTCGGGAGAGTCGTCTCTCACCGTCCTCCCGCGCCTCGGGCGGGAGGAGACCGGCGCGCGGCTCACCCGCCTCGCGCCGGCGGTCTCGCCCGGGACGAAGGCGACGATCGAGCTCCTCGTCACCGAAGCGGAGACGGGGCTCCTCGCCCTCCCGCGCTACGAGGCGGCGGGGCGCGAGCGCCTCGCCCTCGAGGAGGCCGCCGCGCTCCTCCACCGCGCCGAGTCGGGAGTGGATCCGCTTGCGGGCCGGACGGGCTCCTTCCGCCGCGCCTTCCGCTCGCGCCGCGACGGGACGCTCCAGCCCTACGCCCTCCGCGTCCCGAAGCGCGGCGAGGCGGGGGCGAAGCACCCGCTCCTCCTCTGGCTCCACGGCAGCGGCTCGGACGAGCGCGCCCTCTTCTCCGCGCCCGACTACTCCGGCGGCGCGACGGTCGACGCCGCGCCTCGCGGCCGCGGCGCCTCTCACGCCTGGGCGAGGGCGGAGGCCCTCGCCGACGTCGACGAGGCGCTCGACGACGCCCTCGCGGCGACGGGGGCGGACCCCGGTCGCGTCGTCCTCGCCGGCTTCTCGATGGGCGGCTACGGCGTCTACCGGAAGTTCCTCGACGCGCCGGAGCGCTTCCGCGCTCTCGCCGTCTTCTCCGGCCACCCCGACCTCGCGAACCGCTGGACCGGGACGCGAGACCACCCGAACCTCCTCGACCCGGCCGTCGCCGCGCGCTTCCGGGGCGTCCGCCTCTTCGTCTTCCACGGCGCGAAGGACCGCAACACCCCCTTCGAGCTGACGGAGCAGGCCGTCGCGGCGCTCCGCGCTGCGGGGGCGGAGGTGGAGCTCGCCGTGGAGGACGAGGCCGGCCACGAGGCCCCGTCGCCCGCCACCCTCGCGCGCTTCCGCGCCTGGCTCGCGCGCGTTCTCGCCTCGCCCTGAGGCGCGCGGCCTTCAGCCCTTCTTCGCGAGCTCCGCGAGGAGCTTCGCCACCGTCTTCGGCGCCTCGAGCGGCGCGTAGTGGCCGACGCCGGCCAGCTCCGCGTATCGCGCGTCGGGGCGCGCCTCGAGGATCGCTTTCACGTCGCGCGGCGGCGCCAAGGGGTCCTCCGCGCCGGTCGCCACGAGGAGCCGCACCGTCGTCCCGGCGAGACGTTTGCCGAGCGGAGGGGACGAGAGGAGCCCGTCGACCGAGCGCTCGAGCGCCCGGAGCGCCGCCGCGGCGCTCGCCCCGGTCCGCGCCTTCATCCCGCGCGTCACGAACCCCTTCTTCCCGGCGCCGTCCACCGCGAACCCGTAGCCGAGCGCGTTTCGGAGCGACGCCTCCGGTGCCGCCGCGACGAGCGCCGCGCGCGACATCGCTTTCCACTTCAGCGTGTCGGTGAAGCCGTAGGAGACGGCCCCGAGCGGCGAGACGAGCGCGAGCGCCGCGACGCGGCGCGCCGCGGCGAGCGCCACCTCTGCAGCGACCCGCCCCCCGATCGAGTGCCCCGCGACGACGGCCGTCTCCACGTCGCGGTCGTCCATCTCCCCGACCACCCACCGCGCGAGCGCGGTCGGGTCGTAGCTGTCGTGCGGCCGCGTCGACTTACCGAACCCGGGGAAGTCGAGCGCGAGCGCCTGGAGCCCCTTCGGCAGCGCGGCGGCGACTTCCTTCCAGTCCTCCGCCGACCCGCCGAGGCCGTGCAGCAGAAGGATCGTCCGGCTCACGCCGCGCCTCCCTCGGGTGGACATCCCCCCGCCGCGGCCCGAGAATCCGGCCGGCCGGGGCGTAGCGCAGTGGCAGCGCAGTTGCTTTGGGAGCAACAGGTCGGCGGTTCAAATCCGCCCGCCCCGACCACTCTTCTCCTCCCCGCGGCGCGCTCGCTCAATCGCCCCTCCGGGGCGCCCCCGAGCGCCCTCCCCGTCGCATCGTTCCCGGCGGCTCTCACGGTCGCGGGATCGTCTCAGATCCGAAGGTCCGGGCGCCAGACTCCGCGGGGCACGCCGACGGGCGCCCCCGCCCGCCCGGCCCGGCCCCGAGAACGACACCGCGCCGCCTCTCGCACGCAGCGGTAGACTCGACCCGAGGTGCCAGATGAACGAGATTGCGGCACGAATCGACACTTCGGGCAGACTCGTGATTCCGGCCCGTGTCCGGAAAGAGCTGGGGCTCACGCCGGGGACGGCGGTCACGCTCCGGGTCTCGGACGGCGAGCTGCGCGTCGTGGCGAAGGCCGAGGCGATCCGCGCGGCCCAGGCGAGGGTCCGCCGCTACGTGAAGCCCGGGCGCTCCCTCGCGGGGGAGCTCATCGCCGAGCGGCGGGCGGAGTGGCGGCGTGGGTAAGGTCGTTCTCGACGCCTCGGCGATCCTCGCCCTCCTGAACGACGAGCCGGGCGCCGCG
Source organism: Acidobacteriota bacterium (assembly GCA_029567505.1). GTDB lineage: Bacteria > Acidobacteriota > Thermoanaerobaculia > UBA5066 > UBA5066 > UBA5066. Next base: position 5,916 of record JAKPXO010000083.1, on the reverse strand, counting down.
GCCGTGGCCGCCGCGCTCGAGGATGCGGTCGTGAGCGCCGTGAACCTCTCCGAGGTCGTCGCGAAGCTTCTGGAGGTCGGCCTGTCCCGGGAGGAGGCCGACGAGGCCCTCGGCGGGCTCGGCCTCGAGGTGCAGCCCTTCGACGAAACGGCCGCCTGGGCCGCCGGCGCGCTCCGGGCCGCGACTCGCCGCACGGGTCTCTCTCTCGGCGACCGGGCCTGCCTCGCGCTCGCGCGGGAGCTGGGCGTCCCCGCGCTGACGGCCGACGCGGCCTGGCTGAAGGCGGCGACCGGGGCGGACGTCCGGCTCGTTCGCTGACCCGGGGCCCTGCCCCCGCCTCAGCGGCTCGCGGCCCGGTAGCTCCAGGGTGCGACCGGGTCGGGCTCCGACCAGATCCCGACCCGGGCCTTCCGCGCCCGCCGCTCCGCCTTCGCGAGCGCCTCGTCGTCCGAGTAGCGCGCGTAGTGCCACGCCATTCCGGCCGCGACGAGCTCGCGGTCGAGACGGCGGCCGTCGGGGAGGACCACCTCGCCGAGGACGCGCCCGTAGCGATCCTTCCCGCGCGACTTCACCGTCACTCTCTTTCCGAACGCGAGCGACGACGCGAACCGCCTCGCCGCGGCCCCGAACGCCTGCCCCCGCTCGGGGCAGTCGATCCCGTGGAGCCGCACCCTCACCTGCGTCGTCCCGTCGAGGACGACGAGCGTGTCGCCGTCGGCGACGGCGACCACCTTCCCCTCGAACGCCTCTCCTCCGGCCGACGGCCGGCAGGAAAGGAGGACGGCGACGAAGGCGAGCGAAAGGAGCGCGGCGAGCGGAGCTCGGTGGCGACGAGAGCGTGAGCCGCGAAGTGAGGGAGCAGCGGACGGACCGGCAGGAGTCACGCAACGTGGAGTGTGACGCCGAATCTCCCCCGGCGCAGCCGAGACCCTCGCGCGCGAGAAACGGCGCCGGAAGAGAGGTCGCGCCCCACGCCCCCGCCAGCGGACACCATCTGTCCTTCCCTGCGCCGCACCCTCTCCTTCGAACGCGCCCGCCCGGCCGCGGGCCGCAGGAGGAGGAGCCGATGAGATCCGCGTCGAAGCCCCAGCTCGCCTCGGTCGAGCAGCCGTTCGGCGGCACGCCGCCCAGGCCCCACTGCCCGATCTGCGGCCACGCGGTCCTGCGCGTCGACGACGACGGCCTCGCCCACGCCGACCCGTGCCGCCACCTGGCCTTCGTCTTCGTCGGCGAGGTCGGCGACTTCGAGTACCGCTCGCCGGACTTCACCCGCAGGACCGCCCACCGCCGCATCCACGACCTCGACCTCGCCCGCCTCCGCACCCTCCTCGTGAACGCCGGCTACGGCAACGGCCTCCTCGCCCTCGAGATCACCTACGGCGGCATGGCCTGCGGTCCCGTCTGGTACACCGACGTCTACGGCTTCGACTACGGCCTGGCGGAGGAGGAGGAAGGAGAGGAGACCCGAACGGCGAGCGGGAGCGGTGCATGACCTCGCTCGGCGCCGCTTCGACCACGATTCGGCGCCGGCTGTCATCCCCCGAACGGGTGAGGCGTGACGCCACGCGGAGGCGTGCCCCGCTGATCTCGCCGCATCATTCCCAATCGCGACCCCACACCGCAGAATCCGTCTGGCGGCGGATTCGTTCCGGCGTCCCGTGCCTTCGCCCGGCTCGAGTCGAGCGGCCCCGCGGCGGCTGCCTCCTCTCGCGCCACGACGGTCTCCGGGCTTCAGCCCCCGGCGGGAGGAGCGAGTGAGGGTCTTCGACTTTCGGGATCAGCTCATCGCCGGGAGGCTGGAGGCGCAGGGCGCCGCGGAAAGCAGCGAGACGAGACGAAGGCCGCGACTCTTACTCGAAAAGCGAAATGCAGGTCAACCTGAGCGGACGCTGGGAAGGCCCTACCACCAGGCAGCGAGCTCGCGGACCCGCCTCGAGGCTCTCGTCCGCGCGAGAGTGGCCGACGTGTCCGCAGCCCACGTGCCGAACGGGCCCGACCTTTCCCCCCGTATGACAGGAGGTCGATGACGATGGCGACGCTACACCCCGGCGCCCGCCGCCTTCCGGCCCAGCACATCTCCATCCGCGTCCCTTGGCATGACGACGGCTGGAAGGGCACCGTCTGCACGACGCCTCGCGCGAACACCTCGTGCCTCGTTCTCAAGAACATCGGCGGAAAGCGCGACGACGCTCTCGAGGAGGAGTACGCCGGGCGACCCTTCTCTGATCTTCCGACCCACCTGCTGCCTCCCTGCCTCGGCGAGCGGGCGACCTTCATGAGCCCGCACGAGATCGTCCGCACCGCGCGGCACCCGTATGCGGAGAGCAGCAAGCAGACGCATGGACACTTCCTGCCGACTCCGTATCGCCACGCGCCCCGATCGGCGGCCTGCATCCCATTCCGCTGGATGATGAAGCCGGAGGTCGAGGGAACGAAAGAGGTGCCCGAGGGACTCGCGGAGAGGCACGGCATCGGGTACGACTCTCGTCTCGAGCCCGAGCTTCCGTTCGCCTCCATCTGGGTCCAGGAGCGCCGGAACCAGCTTGCGCTTCTCGACACCTTCTTCGGCGCGGTTCAGCCCCAGGAGTCCCTCTGCTTCTTCTACGCGAAGCGGACGCCGCTTTCGGAGCGCTCCGAGCGCGTGATCGTCGGCGTGGGGCGCGTCACGGCCGTGGGCAAGCCGGTCGAGTACGAGCGGAGCGGCAAGGCGGGGCTTCGGTGCGTCCTCTGGGAACGGAACGTCTGCCACTCCATCACCCCGGAGATGACCGACGGCTTCCTCTTCCCATACGCGGACCTTCTCGCCGCCGCCGAGAAGGACCCGGGCCTGAACCTCGAGGAGATGGTCGCCTTCGCTCCGCGGGAGTACTTCGGCGAGTTCTCCTATGCGGCGGAACACGTCCCTCACGACGGAGCCATCGCGAGCCTCCTCGAATGCACGCGGGCGATCGGGAAGCTCAAGGCCGTCCTGCCGGGCCCATGGGACGAGGTCATCCGCTGGATCGACGCCGAGCTGAATCGGCTCTGGAAGATGCGAGGGCCTTTCCCGGGCTTCGGCTCGGCGCTGAAGGCCTGGGGAATGGCGAAGGCCAACCTGATCGCTCACGATCTCGGGACTGCCCAGGAGCGTGCGGGTGCGAACTGGAGCGAGGACCCGTGGGCGCTCTTCGAGCTGGCGCTCCACGACCCGGCGCTCCTGGGTGAGGATGTCCGCGGCGAGCTGGGCCCCACCTGGGCCAAGCACTGGAAGGCGTTGAAGCCCGAGCGGAAGGCGCTCCTCAAGCTCCTGAGCCGCTTTGCCATCAGCGAAGGGCAGGCCGCCAGGTACTTCCAGCCGTCCGAGCGCCTGGAAGCCGGCATCGAGGTCGAGGACAGCCAACTCCTCGAGAACCCCTATCTTCTCTTCGAGCTCGACCGCCGCCAGCCTAACCGGATCGAGTTCGACGTCGTCGATCGCGGCCTCTTCCCCGACCCGGTCGTCCGCGAGAAGTATCCCGTCCCGGCGCCCTCCAGGCCCGACGGAGACCTCGATCCGCGGCGCGTCCGGGCGATCCTGGCTGACACGCTCGAATCAGCAGCGTCCGAAGGGCACACGCTCCTGCCGGAATTCTGGGCGATCCAGAGGGTCCGCGATCGCGAGGTCCGACCCGCCTGCGCGCTGGGCCCCGACACCCTGCAGTCGTCTGCGGACTTCCTGGACGGCGTCGTCCGCGTCGTCTCCCTCTCCGGCGGCAAGTCCGCGCTCCAGCTGGACCGGTACGACCGGACGAAAGACCTCATCAGCCTCGAAATCTCGAAGAGGCGGAAGGGGAAGCGGCACGCGGCCGGGCACCCGTGGAGAAGGCTCGTCGACGAGGCGATCGGCAAGGCCGGGCGCGGCCCCGACGAGGAGAAGGCGCGACTGGAGAAGGCGGAGGCCCTCGAGGAGCTCTACTCGTCGCGAGTGTCGGTCCTCGTCGGCCCGGCGGGCACGGGAAAGACGACCCTCCTGAAAGCGCTCTGCAAAATCCAGGAGGTCTCGAACGGCGGCATCCTTCTCCTTGCCCCTACCGGGAAGGCCCGCGTCCGTCTCGAGCAGCAGGCACGAATCGGCGCGAAGACGATCGCCCAGTTCCTTTCGGCGCTGAAGCGGTACGACGGCAGGACCGGGGAATACCTCGTCACCCGGTCCCCGTTGACCTCCTCCGATCACAAGACCGTGATCATCGACGAGTCCTCTATGCTCACGGAGGAGCAGCTCGCGGCGACGCTCGACGCGCTCACGGGCGTCGAGCGGCTCGTCCTCGTGGGCGACACCCGCCAGCTCCCGCCCATCGGCGCCGGCCGGCCCTTCGTCGACATCGTGCGGAAGCTGGCTCCCGAGAACGTGGAGACGGTCTTCCCCCGGAGGGCTCCGGGCTACGCCGAGCTGACGGTCCTTCGCCGGCAGGAAGGGGAGCGGACTCCCGACATCCTCCTCGCCGGTTGGTTCGCGGGGACGCGGCTCGAGAGCTCCGCAGACGAGCTGTGGGACCGGATTGAGCACGAGAAGAGCCCACACCTGCGTCTCGTCGAGTGGGCGACGCCCGAAGACCTCCAGGAGCGTCTCGTCGAAGCGCTCGTCGAAGAGCTTTCGCTCTCCGGCCCCGACGACGAGAAGGGTTTCGAGCTCTCCATCGGAGGCTCGGAGTTCAACGGGGCGGTCTACTTCCACCCGCACCGCGAGGACCGGCCCGGGGCCGCCGCGTCGGCGGAAGCGTGGCAAATCCTCTCCCCGGTCAGGGCCGGGCTCCACGGCGTCGACCCCGTCAACCGCCTCCTGCACGAGCAGTTCCGGAAGTCCGCGAAGGCGCGGGCCCGCGAGCGGGAGTTCTGGAAGCGGAAGACGCCGCCGCCGGTAGGTCCGCAGGAGATCCTCTACGGCGACAAGGTCATCAACCTCGTCAACGACGGGAAGAGGTCCCACTTTCCCCGAAATGGGAATCCCCCCTACATCGCGAACGGCGACATCGGGATCGTGGTCGGGAAGTACCGCCCCAAGGACGGGAAATGGGTCCCGAAGGACCTCGAGGTCGAGTTCGTCTCGCACCCGGGCGTGAAGGTCGACTTCCGGGCGTACGAGTTCAGCGACGACAAGTCGTCCCCGCTTGAGCTCGCCTATGCCCTGACGATCCACAAGGCCCAAGGGAGCGAGTTCGGAACGACTTTCGTCGTCCTGCCGAACCCCTGCCGCCTCCTGAGTCGCGAACTCCTGTACACGGCCCTCACGCGCCAGCGCTCGCGCCTTGTCCTCTTCCACCAGGGCCCCCTTCGCGACCTCCGGAAGTGGGGCGGCGGCGACTACTCCGACGTCGCGGCCCGCATGACGAACCTCTTCGAGGACCCTCGCCCCGTCGAGGTCGAGACGGGGAAGCAACGCCGCTTCCTCGAGGAAGGGCTCATCCACCGGACCCGCCGCGGCGACCTCGTCCGCTCCAAGTCCGAGGTCATCCTCGCGAACCTCCTCTACGACTGCGGCGTCCGCGACTACCAGTACGAGCGAGAGCTGGTGGGAAAGGACGGCTCCCGCCGATACCCGGACTTCACCCTCGACGACGCGGCCTCGGGAATCCGGATCTACTGGGAGCACCTCGGCCTCCTCACCGACCCGGGCTACAGGAAGCGCTGGGATGAGAAGAAGGCCTGGTACAAGAAGCAGGGGATCCTCCCCCACGAGAAGGGGGGCGGCCCCGAGGGGACGCTCGTCTGGACCGAGGACGACCCGAACGGCGGCATCGACTGCTCGCGGATCGAGAAGCTGATCCGGGAGGTTCTGAAATGAGCGCGACCCTCGCTCCGCTCCCCGAGCCGGGCCAGCTCGTCACGGTTCGCGGCCGCCGCTGGATCGTCGGCGAGGTCACCGCTTCCTCGATGACCCCGGATTTCCTCCGCCAGGGG
>JAKPXO010000080.1 GCA_029567505.1 Acidobacteriota bacterium | reverse complement strand
CGGTCGGCTCCTCGCCGGCGATCCCGAGCTTGCGGAGGACGGCGAGCGTCGTCCCGGCGAGCTCGCGGCCGGCCCACTCGAGGATCCCGAGGGCGATGGCGTCGCCCGCGCGCGCGGCGCCGAGGACGACCGGGAAGTAGGCGGCGGTGTCGGTGGGCCCGGCGCCGGGACGGAAGAGGCGCCGGATCGTCTCGACGGCCGAGCGGGTCCCCTCCGTGGCGTCGAGCGCTTCCCGCATCCTCGTCCGGGGGCCGCGGCCGTCGACGTCGCGAGCCACGGCGGCGAGGCCGCGCCGGGCGATCTCCGAGGCGGAGCCCTCGTCGCCGATCAGGGCGCCCCAGCCGCCGGCGCGCTCCTCGAGGCCGTGGGAGTTCCGGCCGAAGCAGATCGCGCCGGTGCCGGCGATCAGGACCGCTCCAGCGCTTCCGACCGGATCGGGAAGGGCCCCGGCCAGGGCGATGCGCGCGTCGGTCGTCACGCGGACGCGGCCGGGGCCGAAGACCGCCTCCAGCGCGGCCACGAGCCGCCCGGCCGTCGCCGAGGCGTCGACTCCGGCGAGGCCGCAGGAAACGAGCGCGAGGTCGGCGCGGGAAGCGCCGGCGGCCTCGAGGGCGTCGTCGACCGACTCCGCCACCGACTGGACGATGTGGGGGACGGGGACGACCGAGGCGTTCGTGGGGCCGGAAGCGCCGCGACCGAGCGGCAGGAGGTCGGGGGCCGTGACGACGGCGCGTGTCCGTGTCCCGCCGCCGTCGACGCCGGCGTAGAGGCTGGGCATGGAGCGAATCGTACCGCCGGGAGCGTCCCGGTTCGCGGAGGAGAAAAGGAAAGGGCCCGCGGATCGCTCCGCGGGCCCTTCGTCGGTCTCGGTTCGCCGGCTAGAACTCGAGCTTGAGGGCGAACTGCACCCGCCGCGGGTCGTAGAACGTCTGCGGCGTGCCGGGGTTGGCCGAGTGGACGTTGTCCTGGATGTTGTACCCGGTCTGGCGGTCGAAGACGTTGAAGACGTCGACGCGGGCCTCGAGCCGGAAGAGGTCGCCGATCGGGATCGTCTGGGTGTAATTCAGGTCCATCTGGTAGTGAGCGTCGGTCCGTCGGGAGCCGGCCGGCTCCGCGTAGCGGTTCGAGTCGCTCGTGCTGGTCGTCTGCGAGATGTACGGCTCGTAGCTGTGGTACTCCCACGGCTGGCCCGACTGGTAGACCGCGTAGGCGCCGACGGAGCCCCTCCAGGGGAGCTGGTAGGAGCCGTAGATCTTGAGCTGGTGCCGGCGGTCGCCGCGGAGGTTGCCGTACTTGAAGTTCCAGAGCTGGCGGCCGGCGCCGTCGCCGATGTTCGACGAGCCGATGAAGATGTTGCTGTCGTTGCCCGTGCCGGAGCCGGCGGAGTTGTCCTGGTCGAAGTTGCCGTAGTAGTGGCTCCAGACGTAGGAGCCGCGGACGTAGGCGTTCCGCCCCCGCCACTCGGCCTCGAGGCCCGCCTCGTAGTACTTCGTGAAGGCGCCGTCGAGCGCGGCGATGACGTAGGACGTGGCGCCGAGCTCCTTGTTGATTTCGGGGAGGTTCGGGACGTAGAGCTCCTGCGGGATCCCGGGGGGCGGGTTGAAGACGAGGCGCGCGTTGTTGTTCGTGTCCTCCCAGAAGTTGTCGGACTTCCGGTAGCGGCCGTGCAGGCGGCCGGTCCACCCCATCCCGAGGTCCTTCGTCGTCCCGATCATGTACTCGTCGGTCTTCCGGGGCTTGATGCCGTCCTGGAAAATCTTGCCCCTCGACGAGGCCTCCGGCGTCGAGCCGATGAAGTTGCCGTTCTGGTCGAAATAGACGTTGATGATGGCCGCCGAGCTCCGGGCCCAGGACGCCGCTCGCGGGAGCGAGCCGGCCGTCGGGATGTAGCGGGCGTAGTTCGCGTAGACGGTGTTCGCCCCCTGGTAGGCCCAGACGATGCCGAGCCGCGGCTGGAGCGCGTCTCCGAACTTGATCTCGTGCATCAGGTAGCGGTTCCCCGGCGCGAGCTCGAATCCCGAGACGGTCCCCTCCTTCTCACGGAGGCCCTGCCCGTAGAGCTTGTCGTTGCTCGCCAGGAGGCCGACGTTGACGGTGACGTTCGCCCAGCGGATCGAGTCGTTCAGCTCGATGTTCTGCTGGTGGTACTGCGAGTTGATCGTCGGGACGTTCAGGATCCCCTGCTGCTGCACCTGGGCCTGGTAGAAGACGGGCTGGCCGGCGCAGGTGGACTCCGTCGGGCAGTTGATCCGCCCGCCGGGGATCGTGATCGAGCCCCACCCGTTGGAGGTCCGGTAGAGGTCTTCCTGGTCCTTCGACCACTGGTAGCCGACGTGCAGGTTGTGGGTCACCTTCTGGCCGAACGAGACGTCGTAGCCGAGCTGGTAGCTCTGGCGGTAGAAGTCGTCGTTGTCGAACTGCGTCCCGGCGCCGATCCGGCCGCCCCCCTTGCGGACGCCGTCCTGCAGGTAGCCGTACCGGTCGATGATCGGGGCGATGAAGTCGTTGAAGGCGGTCTGCCCCGTCACGGGGACCGGAATCGCGACGAAGCCCATCGTGTCGAGGGCGTTGACGTTCAGGGTCGTGCCTACGGCCATCGACGGCACGACGTCGAGGATCGTGTCGGGGCGTCCCGCGTTCGGGTTGCGGAAGTCGGTGAACTTCGCGGTCGCGTAGCTCCGGTCGTTGATGATCCAGGAGCCCTCGAAGATGGCGATCTTCTGCTTCGCCTTCGCGCCGTTGCTCGTCGAGGCGGCGTAGGCCTCGCCCCCGACGCCGTAGTGGCTCTCCTCGCGGTCCGAGTGCCGGTAGGAGCCGTTGAGGAGGATCGAGTCGGTCGGCGAGAAGGTGAGCTTGCCAAAGAGCTCGTCCCGCGTGCTCTTGTAGTTCGGGACCTCGCCGTAGAGGTTCGCGCGGTTGTCCCGGGTGCTCGTCGGGCTGTAGTAGGAGGCGTAGAAGAAGAGGCTGTCCTTCAGGATCGGGCCGCCGAAGTTGACGACCGCCCAGTCCTTGTCCTCCTCGAAGACCGAGGAGCTCGTCGTCTCGCGATCGGCGATCAGGCTCTCCGGCTGCATCTGGTACGAGAGGCTGCCGCGGAACGCGTTCGTTCCGGAGCGGCTGACGGTGTTCACCGTGATGCCGGCCGCGCGGTTGAACTCCGTGGCGTCGGCGCCTCCCTTGACGACCGCGACCTGCTCGATGTCGTGCGAGGAGGGGTCGGCCGAGAGCGTGCCGAAGAGCGGGAGGTTCACGTTCACGCCGTCGAAGCTGTAGACGTTGTCCTGGCCGCTGCCTCCCGCGCTCGGGCCGCGGACGGAGTCCTCGGAGTACTGGACGCCGGGGACGAGCTTGACGAGGTCGCGGTACTCCTGGCCGACGGGGAGGGCCTTGATGACCTGTTCGTCGACGGCGGCCTTCAGCGCGGACGACTCGGTGTCGAGGAGCGTCGCCGTCGCCACGACGGTCGCCGCTCCGGTGACCCCGGCGATCGAGAGCGTCGCGTTGACCATCGTGTCCTGGCGGAGGACGACGTTGGCCGGACGGATCACGGAGGCCATCCCCTGCAGGCTGAACGTCAGCTCGTACTTGCCGGGCGGGAGGAGCGGGAGGCGGAAGTCGCCGTTCGCGCCGGAGACGGTGTTCCGGGGCTGGGGCAGGACGTTCGAGGTCGCCTGGACCGAGACGCCAGGCAAGGCGGAGCCGTCGTCCAGCGTGACCTTGCCGACGATGTTGCCCGTCTGCTGGCCGAACGCGGGCGAGGCGATCAGCACCACCAACAGTGCCCTCAGGAGCCACTTCATTCGAATCTCCTCCCTATCTGGTAGCCACGCCGACCGGCGCGGCGAGTGTCGGACCCCGGGTAACGGCGGACGGAAAGATACACGTTAGTGTAGCCGAGGCCGGGGCGTCGAGCGGCGGAGACTCTCCGTCGTCGGCGAGGGCTCAGGGGAGGAGACCGTCGAAGAGCCGCTCCCCTTCGATCAGCCTTCGGGTCGTCTCGTCGGCGCCCGCGCGGGCGGCGCGGACGCGCTCCTTCCGGTCGGTCTCGCCGAGGAGGACGCTGACCTGGGCTCGCTTGAAGAGGGCCATCGGGGCGTCGGCGTGGCCGCGGGGGACTCGGTCGAGGGCGTCGCGCGCCTCCTCCAGCCGGCGAACCGAGAGGTAGAGGACGCCGAGCTCGAGGTCCCGCCGGAAGGCCGCCCCCTGAGCTCCGCGCGCCCGCTCGAGCGCCGCGATGGCCGGCCCGGTCTCGCCGAGCCGCATCCGGAGGAGGCCGGCCTCGACGAGGCGTGCCCCCGGGTTGCGGGAGAGCGGGACGGCCCGCTCGAGGAGCGAGGCGGCCTCGGCGAGACGTCCCTGGCTGACCCGCACCTGCGCGAGCCCCTCGATCGCCGCGAGCCGGTCGGGCTGGGCCTCGACGACGGCCTCCAGGAGCGGCGCGGCGAGCTCGGGATGGTGGTACGTCAGGTGGTGGAGGCCGAGGTAGTGGCGCACCTCGATCGAGCGGGGGTCGATGCGTCGGGCGAGCTCGAAGGCCTCGAGCGCCTCGCGCTCCCGGCCGAGGAAGGAGCGGCAGGCCGCGAGCTGCACCGCGGCCATCAGGTTCCCGCGGTCGCGCGCGAGGACGCGCTCGAAGAGCTGCGCGGCGCGGGCCCAGCTCCCGCCGGCGAAGGCGAGAGCGGCGGAGTCGAGGTCGCCGAAAAGCGGCGTCATGTCCGCCGCGCGCGGCGCGCCGTCGGGGATCGTGCCGGGCGTCTCCCCGGAGACGAGGTAGCCCAGGCTCGCCAGGCGCCGGCGCTCCTCCTCGCCGGCCGGCGAGGAGGCCGGTGCGGCTGCCGTGCCCGGCAGCGGGTACCCGGCGACGGCCCGGGCGAGGGCCCGGTCGGGGGCGACGGTCCCGGCGAGGTCGCGTGTCTCCCCCGGGTCGTCGACGATGTCGAAGAGCTCGAGGCGTCCCGACAGGATCAGCTTCTGCCGGCCGGCGACGCCCATCACCTGCGGCTGCCAGCGGTAGTTCAGGAACGGCTGCATCGCCTCGCCGAGGACGGGCCCGGAGCCGGAGGAGAGGAGGCTCCCGTCCGCGTCCTCGCCGGCCAGAGAGAGGAGCGTCGCGCGAACCTGGCGGAGGCTCACCGGGTCGGAACGCGTTCCCGGCGCGAGTCCGCTCCCGGCGACGACGAGCGGGACCCTCATGACGCCCTGGTAGAGGAGGTTCCCGTGCAGCATCTCGCCGTGCTCGCCGCGCCCCTCCCCGTGGTCGGCGGCGACGAGGACTGCCGTTCCGCGCCCGCCGCGGGCGGCCTCGAACGCGGCCAGAAGCCGGCCCAGCTCGTGGTCCATGGCCGCGACCTCGCCCTGGTAGGGGTCGTCGGGAAAGCGGCTTCGGAACGGCTCCGGGGGGGCGTAGGGCTCGTGCGGGTCGTAGTAATGGACCCAGAGGAAGCGAGGTCTCGGGTCGCTCTTCGCCAGCCAGGCGAGCGCACGCTCGGTCGTCTCGCGGGCGACGCGTTCCGTCTTCCCGGCGTCGAACTCGTCGTCGTAGAGGTCGAAGCCCCGGGCGAGGCCGAACGGGCTCTTGAGCGGGAATCCCGAGACGAAAGCCGCCGTGGAGTAGCCGAGCTCGCGCAGACGCTCGGCGACGAGCGGGACACGCTCGGAGAGGTGGCGTCCGTTCTCGTGGACGCCGTGCTCTCCCGGGTAGAGCCCGGAGAGCATCGAGGCGTGAGACGGCAGCGTCGTCGGCGCCGTCGCGTAGGCCTGGGTGAAACGCATGCCCCGCGCGACGAGGGCCGCGAAGGCGGGCGTGGCGGCGGCGTCGGCTTCGGGCGCGAGCGCGTCGGCCCGCGTCGTGTCGAGCGTGACGAGGAGAAGCGACGGGCGGGGGGGCGCCGGTGCGGGGGGCGGCGTCGGGGGCGCGGCCTCACGGCCGCATCCCGAGGCGAGCGCGAGCGCCGCCGGAAGGACGACCCGAAGGAGGAAGGAACGGCCGTGGCCCATGAGGCCCGCGAGTGTAGCGGGTGGAGCCTCGACGCCGGCCGCGGCCCGGCGGACAGAGCCGGTCCGAAAGCGGGGCTGACAGAATCGCCGGCGGATGAAGTTGACCCCCCCGGGCCGCAGGGGCCCTCCGCCCGGTCGTTCCCTCTCGCTCCCCGGCCGGGAGAAGCCGTATGTCATGGCGCACCGCGGGAACCGGACCGCCTGCCCGGAGAACACCCTCGCCTCGTTCCGACGCGCCCTCGAGGACGGCGCGGACGTCCTCGAGACCGACCTCTGGCTCTCGACCGACGGCGTCTTCGTCTGCATCCACGACGCCACCCTCGAGCGGACGACGGACGGGCGCGGGACGGTCGAGGCGCGGAGCCTCGCGGAGCTGAAGGCGCTCTCCGCCGGCTGCGGGCGGCCGGAGTTCGCCTCCGAACGGATCCCGACGCTCGCCGAGCTCAGCGCCCTCCTTCCGCCCGACCGGGGGCTCGCGCTCGAGCTGAAGAGCGACCGGTTCCTCGATCCCGAGGTCGGCCGGCGGCTGGGAGAGGAGCTCGAAGCGCTCGGCGTCCTCGAAAGGTGCGTGGCCCTTTCGTTCTCGCGGGCGCGGCTTCAGGCGTGCCGGCGCGGCGCGCCGCGCCTCCCGACAGGCTGGATCACGCTGAAGGAGTCGCGGCCGATCTCGGGGACCGAGCTCCTCGGTCCGTACTGGCCGCTCCTCCTCCTCAACCCGCTTTACGTCGCCCTGGCGCACCGCCGCGGGCAGGCGGTCGCGCCGCTCGACCCGTCCCCGACCCGCCGGCTCTGGCTCTGGAAGCTCCTCCGCTGCGACGCCGTCCTGACGGACGACCCGGCGGAGACGGTCCGGCAACTCGGAAGGAGGCCGCCCCGTATCTGAACGGGGTCCGGGCCGTCCTGCAGAAGGGATAATGCGAGGTCCGGCCTTTTCCGGAGGGAGGATTCGACTTGAGTAAAGCGTTCCGTACCACCGTCGTCCTCATGGCGGCGCTCTGCGCCGCGTCCCCCGTCGCCGCCGACGAGGGGATGTGGATGCCCCAGCAGATCCCCGACCTCGCCCCCCGCCTCGCCCAGCTCGGCTTCACGGGCGACGCGAAGATGTGGGCCGACCTGACCGGCTTCCCGATGAACGCCGTCATCTCGCTCGGCGGCTGTAGCGCCTCATTCATCTCGCCCGACGGCCTCATCGCGACGAACCACCACTGCGTCCAGGGGTCGCTCCAGTACAACTCGACCCCCGAGAAGAACCTGATCGTCGACGGCTACCTCGCGCGGACGCGCGAGGAGGAGCTCTCGAACGGCCCCGGCTCGCGCGTCTGGGTGACGGTCGCCGTGAACGACGTGACCGACGCGATCACCGGGAAGATCTCCCCGAAGCTGACCGACCGCCAGCGCTACGACGCGATCGAGCGCCGGATCAAGGAGCGGACGGCGGCCTGCGAGAAGGACGGCCTGCGCTGCCGCGTCGCCTCCTTCTTCGAGGGGCTGAAGTACTTCGAGATCGCCCAGCTGGAGATCAGCGACGTGCGCCTCGTCTACGCCCCGCCGCAGGGGATCGGCAACTACGGCGGCGAGACCGACAACTGGCAGTGGCCGCGCCACACGGGCGACTTCTCCTTCTACCGCGCCTACGTCGGCAAGGACGGCAAGCCCGCGCCGTACTCGAAGGAGAACGTCCCCTACCGCCCGAAGCACTTCCTGAAGGTCTCCCCGAAGGGGGCGAGCCCGGGAGAGCTGATCTTCGTCGCCGGCTACCCCGGCCGGACGCAGCGCCACGAGACGTTCGCCGAGGTGAAGGAGCGGACGGAGTGGGGCTTCCCCCGGTACGTCCGCCGCAACCGGGAGATGATCGCGATCCTCGAGGAGGTCACGAAGGGGTCGAAGGAGCTCGCGATCAAGGCCGAGCCGCGGATGCGGGGCCTCCAGAACGGGATGAAGAAGAACGAGGGGGTCCTCGCCGGGCTCGTCAAGGGCGGGATCCTGGCCCGCAAGGAAGAGAAGCAGAAGGCCCTCGAGACCTGGATCGCCGCCGACCCGGCGCGCCAGAAGGAGTTCGGCCCCGCCCTCGCCGGCCTCGCCGAGATGCAGGCCGAGAGCGAGAAGACGCGTGA
>JAKPXO010000079.1 GCA_029567505.1 Acidobacteriota bacterium | reverse complement strand
GAGACCTACCAGCCGATCGTCCCCGCCGACTCCGCGATCCAGGAGTTCACGCCGCGGTCCGTGACGCTCGGCATCGTCATGGCGGCGATCTTCTCCGCCGCCGCGGCGTTCCTCGGCCTGAAGGTCGGGCAGGTCTTCGAGGCGGCGATCCCGATCGCCATCCTCGCGGTCGGCCTCGGCTACGCCTTCAAGCGCCGGTCGACCGTGCTGGAGAACGTCATCGTCCAGTCGGTCGGCGCCGCCTCGGGCCTCGTCGTCGCGGGCGCGATCTTCACGCTCCCGGCGCTCTTCATCCTCGGCCTGCCCGTGGACCTCTTCAAGCTCTTCCTCGTGTCGCTCCTCGGCGGCGCGCTCGGAATCGTCTTCCTCGTGCCGCTCCGGCGCCACTTCGTGAAGGAGATGCACGGGGAGTTCCCCTTCCCGGAGGCGACGGCGACGACGGAGGTCCTCGTCGCGGGCGAGGCCGGAGGGAAGCAGGCGAAGGTCCTCGTCGCCGCCGCCCTGATCGGCGGGATCTTCGACTTCCTGATCCTCCACCTGCAGGCCTTCGCCGAGGTCTTCACGACGCGCTCGGTGTGGCTCCTCGACAAGGTCGCCGAGAGGTCGAAGATCGTCTTCAAGATCGACGTCCTCTCCTCGGTCATGGGGCTCGGCTACATCATCGGCCTCAAGTACTCGGCGGTCATCTGCGCCGGGTCGTTCCTCTCCTGGTTCCTCCTCGTGCCGGTCATCGCGCACTTCGGCGCGGGGGCCACGACCGGCATCCCGCCGGTCACCGACGGGACGCTCGTCGGCGCGATGGGCGCCGAGGCCGTCTTCCGCAACTACGTCCGGCTCATCGGCATCGGCGCCATCGCCGCGGCCGGGATCCTGGGGATCCTCCGGAGCTGGCGTGTCATCGCGAAGGCGTTCTCCTTCAAGGCGATCTTCGGCGGCGCGAAGTCGGCCTCCGGAGAGGCGGAGCGGACCGACCGCGACCTCCCGATGAAGGTGATCCTCGGCGGCCTCGTCGCCGTGGCTCTCGTCGCCTGGGCGTTCTTCCGGTTCGGCGTCCTCGACCCCTCCCCGAGCATCGGGATGCAGTCGCTCATCGCGCTCCTCGTCGTCATCGTCATCTCGTTCCTCTTCACGTCGGTCGCCGCGCGCGCGATCGCCACGGTCGGGACGAACCCCGTCTCGGGGATGACGCTCATGACGCTCATCCTCACGTCCCTCTTCCTCGTGAAGGCCGGCCTCTCGGGGAACGCGGGGATGCTCGCGGCGCTCCTCATCGGCGGCGTCGTCTGCACGGCGCTCTCGATGGCGGGCGGCCTCATCACCGACCTGAAGGTGGGGTACTGGATCGGGGCGACGCCCGCGGTCCAGCAGCGCTCGAAGTTCCTCGGGACGATCGTCGCGGCACTCTCCGTCGGCTCGGTCCTCCTCCTCCTCAACAAGGTCTACGGCTTCGTCCCGGGGCCCGACCACCCGGCGGGGCAGGTCCTCGCGGCGCCGCAGGCGAACGCGATGGCTGCCGTCATCAAGACGCTCATGTCGGCCGAGCCGGTCCCGTGGCTCCTCTACGGCACGGGGGCTCTCATCGCGATCTCGATGCAGATGATCGGCGTCCCCGCGCTCGCGTTCGCGCTCGGCATGTACATCCCGCTCGAGCTGAACACGCCGCTCCTCGTCGGAGGCTTCATCGCGCACCTCGTGGCGAAGAGCGCCGGGAAGGACGAGAAGCTCGCCGCCGCCCGCAACTCGCGCGGCATCCTGATCGCCTCCGGGTTCATCGCGGGAGGCGCCGTGATGGGCGTCGTCGCGACCGTCTTCAAGTTCCTGGCGACCGACGAGAAGGTCGCGGGCGCGATCGGGACGGGGATCCCCTCCCTCCTCGGCTGGAACTTCGGGTTCTCGGAGGGGATGGGGCCGGAGCTCCTCGCGCTCGGCGCCTACGTCCTCCTCGCGGCCTACATGTACTGGGACGCCCGCCGGACGAACGGAGAGGAGTAGGCCGTGGACGCCCTCGACCAGGCCGTCGCGACCGCCGTCCTCGGCCTCGACACGCTCTGGGGCGGGGACGTGATGAACCCGTCCGGCGTGGGCCGGTTCATCGCCGACTCCTGGTTCTCGGACGAGCCGCTTCCGGCCGCCTACGCGGCGCCGGAGGCGGCCCGGCTCCGCGAGCTCGGCGGCGCGTCGACGAAGCCGGAGGCTCTCGCGGCCCTCGACGCGTACCTCGCGGCCGTCGACGTGCGCGGAGCCATCGCCCGCGTCCGCGACGAGGCGGGGCGCGGGGAAGGGCTCCGCGCGCGGTACCTCGACGGGCTCGGCACGTGCTTCCAGGTGATGCTCGACCTCGCGCTCGAGGTCGCGGGACGGGGCGAGCCGGTCCCGTACGAGCGCTGCATGCGCGCGATCCTGGGGCGGCCGGGCTCGCCGTCCGACCCGACCGAGAAGCGGGAGCGCGTCCGCGAGCTCCTCGCGGCGGCCGGGCACCCCTCCTCGGACGGGCCGGGGCTGCTGGCGGCCGTCGACGCGTGGCGAGCGGAGCGGATCGTCCCGAAAGGGGAGATACCGGCCCTCTCGGCCCGCCTCGTCGCCGAGCTCGACGCCCTCGCGGCCCGGAACGTCGTCCCCTACCTCCCGCCGGAGCTCGCGAGCGTCCCGCGCGCGAACGTGACGTTCCTCCCGATCGAGAATGCCTGGTTCTCCGGCTCGATGAACTACCTCGGCCGCGCGCGCAAGCCGGACGGCTCGCCCGAGTACGAGGCGACGTACGAGCTGAACGCCTCGCTCCAGATCTCGCGGCCGGAGTTCGCCCAGCTCGTCAGCCACGAGGTCGTCCCGGGGCACGTGACGACGTTCGCGTTCCTCCAGGACCTCTACGTCCGCGGAGGCGTCGGCTTCGAGGCGTCGGTCCTGACGATGAATACCCGGCCCGCGGCGCTCTTCGAGGGGATCGCGAACAACGCGCTCCTGATGGCCTACGGGATCCTCTCGCCCGAGGAGCTGCCGGACCGCGAGATGGAGGCGGGGATGCTCCTCGCGCTCCTCCAGGACGACGCGAAGAACCAGTCGTCGTGGCTCACCTGGAACGAGGGCTGGGCGAAGGACGACGTCGCGCGGGTCCTCCGGAACGACTTCCTCGTCTCGGAGGAGCGGGCCGACAAGCTCTCCGGCGCCTGGGGGCGCCACCCTCTCCTCGGCCGGATGTACCTCCCGGCCTACCGCGCCGGGACCGAGAAGGTCGCCGAGCTGCGGCGGGCCCACCCGGCCGCGAAGGTCCTCCCGGCGCTCTACGGGGCCCTCGGCGTCGTCGACCTGACGACGGTCGAGGAGGCGATCCCGGCCTGACCTCTCCCGGAGGCCGGCGGGCCGGGGCCGGGATCGGCCGCGGCCCGCCCGCCGGCTCACTCTCCGCGAAGGACCTCGAGCGGCCGGACCTGGAGCGCTCGGAGGCTGACGGCGAGGCCCGCGGCCGCCGCGAGGAGCGCGATCGCGAAGGGCGCGGCCGCGAGGAGGAGCGGAGAGGGGCGGAAAGAGACCTCGAACGCGGCCGTGAGGACCGAGCCGGCGAGGGCCGTCGCGCCGAGCGTGCCGACGAGGCCGGCGACGAGGCCGACGAGCGCGTACTCGACGGCGAGGGCCATCGCGACGCCGCCGCGGGTGACGCCTAGGACCTTCAGGAGCGCCGCTTCGCGCGCGCGCCGGGCGGACGCGGCGCTGATCGAGCCGGCGAGGATGACGAGCCCGGCCAGGACGGAGAAGGCGCCCAGGACCCTCACGGCCTTCCCGAGGCGGGTCGCGATCGCGGCGACCCGCTCGAGGACCTCCCGCGTGCGGATCAGGACG
>JAKPXO010000304.1 GCA_029567505.1 Acidobacteriota bacterium | reverse complement strand
CCTTCCGCCACCACGCGAAGGCGACCCGATCCCTCCCCCCGCCTTCGCCGTCCGCTAACTCGACGCCGCCCGCCGCCTGCCCGTCCTCTTCCGGAAGGCCGCGTAGGGCCGCGACGCCGGATCGCCGACGATCCGGCCCTTCTCCGACCCTTCCGTCCTCGTCCAGCGCGCTCCGCGGTGACGGCGACGCATCCCCGCGTCGTCGCGGACCCTCTGCCGCTGCGTCGTGATTCCGGTAGCGACCGGGCCGCTCAAGCCCGTCCCGGAGGCCATTGGACTCGGACAGGCGGGCCGCGGACCGCGCTCGCGTCAGGGCCGCCGCGCGTCGAGGGCCGCGCGAAAGCGTCGCTTCAGGAGAAGGCCGTCTCGCGGCGGAAGCGCCCGAGGCATCGTCTCGGCGCGAACGACGACCTGTGCCAGGCCGCACCCGGCCCGCTCCCGGATCCGCTGCGCGAGGCGCGGGAGCTCCGCCGCGCTCGAGACCGTCTCCACCCACGCGAGACCGCAGGCGACCGCGACACCCGAGAGGCTCGTTCCGAGGCTCGTGTGAGTCTCCTGCATCCCGGTCTCACCGTAGCGGCCGTTGTCCAGCACCACCACCGTGAGGTTCGGCGGCCTCCGCGCTCCGATCGTCGCGAGCGCCCCGAGCCCCATGAGCTGCTCGCCGTCGCCGGTGAGAACGAGAACGCTCCGCTCCGGCTGCGCGAGCGCGAGACCGAGCCCCATCGCGGCCGCGCCCCCCATCCCGCCCCAGAGGTAGAAGCTCGTGTCGCGGTCCCCGGCCGCGAAGAGGTCGTAGGCGGGCGCGCCGAGACCGGCGATCGCCAGGACGTCGGGGCAGGCCTCGATCAGGTCCGCGACGAACCTCCGCCGGTCGATCTCGCGCGACGGCGCGGTCACTTGCTGTCTCCCCAGTCCTTCCGGCCGACGAGTCGTTGCGCGAGGAGGACGGCGACCGCCTCCTCCCGCTCGAACGCGGCAACGAGAGCCTCGCGGACGACTCCCGCCACCGCTCCCGGCTCCTCGGCACGCAGGACCGTCACGCCCATCGCCTCGAGGACGGTCCTCGTCGCCCTCCCCATCGGCTCCTGCCACTCGTTCCGCTCTTCCCACTCGCCGCGCATCGTGACGAGGGCGAGGAACGGGAAGCGGCACGTCGAGACGACCGAGAGCATGTTCACGCAGTTTCCGACGCCGCTCGACTGCATGAGGAGAACGGCCCGGTCGCCGCCGAGCGCGGCGCCGCAGGCGAGAGCGACGCCCTCCTCCTCGGTCGTGAGCGGGATGCCGAGCAGTCCCGGGTCGGCGAGGACGCGATCGATCACGTGGGCGTGCCCGGCGTCGGGCACCCAGGCGACCTGGCGGACCCCGGCTCCCTTCAGGGCCGAGAAGACCTCCTCCTGCCAGGGCGCCGGGACCGGATCGCTCACGCTGGTCACTCCGCCCGGAGATTCTCCACCGGGTCGAGCGCGGCCGCCCGGCCTGCCGGCGCCACGCCCGCGACGAGGCCGACGACGAGAGCCGTCGCAAGCGCCGCGCCGGCGTACTCGGGTGGAGTCGCGAACGGCACCGCCGGGAGGGCGAGCCGGACGAGGGACCCGAGCGTCACGGCGAGGAGGACGCCCGCGAGACCGCCCGCTCCGGAGAGGATCGCCGCCTCCGCGAGGAAGACGTTCCGCACGTCGCCGCGCGTCGCCCCGAGAGCCTTCAGGAGGCCGATCTCGGCCGTCCGCTCCCCGACCGCGATCCACATCATCGTCAGGATCCCGATCGCCCCGACGAGGAGGGAGATCGCGCCGATGGCCCCGACGGCGACGCTCACGATCGCGAAGACGCGCCCGAACGACTCGAGCATCTCCCCTTGCGTCATGACGGTGAAGTCCTCCTCGCCGCCGTGCCGCGCCTTCAGGACCCGCTTCACCGCCGCGACGACCATCTCCGGCGGGAGACCGGGGGTGAACGTCGCGTCGATCTCCATCACCTGCGCCTGGTCGAAGAGCTGCTGCGCGGAGGCGACGGGGACGTAGACAGCGTCGTCCAGCGTGAAGCCGACTAACTGCCCGACGGTCGCCATGACGCCGATGACGACGAAGCGGTGGCCGCCGACACGGATCCGCCGCCCGATGGCGTTCTCCGCGCCGAAGAGCTCCCGCTTCAGCTTCGGCCCGAGGACGGCGACGGGAGTCGCCCTGTCGAGCTCCGTCTCGGGAAGGAAGCGGCCGAGGCGCACCTGGAACCGCCAGACCTCAGGCCCGTCCGAGGTCGCGCCGTAGACGAACGTGTCCCGCGCGCGCTCCCCGGAAGAGACGCGCGCCGTCCCGAAGACGACCGGGACGACCTTCTCGATCCCGGGGACGGCGCGGAGCGCCTCGGCGTCGTCGAGCGTCAGCGGCCGGGTCGTCCCGCCGACGGCCCCGGCGATCCCGTGCGTCTCGATCTTCCCGGACGTGACGGCGAGGAGGTTCGTCCCGAACTGCGAGAACTCCGAGAGGATCGCCTGCCGCGTCCCCTCGCCGAGCGACGTGAGGAGGACGACCGAGGCGATGCCGATGACGATTCCGAGGACCGTGAGCGCCGAGCGGAGGCGGTGGGCCGTCACGGAGCCGAGCGCGAGGCGGAGGACGTCGGCGAACGTCACGGCCTCACCTCCGCGCGAGCGCGACGACCGGGTCGAGCCGAGCCGCCCGCCGCGCCGGCAGGACGCCGAAGACGAGCCCGACGGAGACCGAGACGCCGAGGGCCGCGGCAACGGCCCAGGCGGGCGGGGCGAGAGGGAAGTCGGGATAGAGCGCGCGAAACGCGAGCGTCCCGAGCCAGCCCGCGAGGAGGCCGAGCGCCCCGCCGGCGGTCGAGAGGAGCGCCGCCTCGACGAGGAAGAGGCGGAGGACCTGACCGCCGCTCGCCCCGAGCGCCTTCAGGAGCCCGACCTCGCGCGTCCGCTCGGAGACGGAGACGAGCATGACGTTCATGATGCCGACGCCCGCGACCGTGAGCGAGACCGCCGCGATGCCGGCGAGAGCGGCGGTCAGGATGCCGAGGACCTTCCCGAACGTCTTCATGACCGCGTCCTGCGTCAGGACGGTGACGTCCTCCTCGCCGTCGTGACGGTCCTTCAGGACGGCGAGGATCCCCGCCTTCGCCGCCTCCAGGTCCTCCGAGGTCCGCGCCTCGCAGAGGACGCGGAAGACCGACCGCCGGTCGAACATCCGGAGGTGGTGCGCGATCGGGACGAGGACGAACTCGTCGAGGTCGAGTCCGACGGAGACGCCGCGCGGGACGAGGACGCCCGTCACGCGGAACTTCTCGTCTCCGAGGCGGAGGAGCTCGCCGACCGGCGACCGCCCCGGAAAGAGCTCGGACGCCACCGTCGCCCCGACGACGCAGACGCGCGGCGCCCGGTCCGGGTTGCCGGGAGGAATGAAGACCCCTTCCCGGAGCGCGAGGCGCCGCACGTCCTTCCAGTCCGACGTCACCCCGGCGACGGTCAGGTCGCGGCTCCGCTCGCCGAAACGGGCCGTGAGCCCTCCGACGGAGAGCGGCGCCACCGACACGAGGAGCGAGACGCGCCGCCGGAGCGCCTCGACGTCCTCGAGCGTCAGGTCGTGCGGCACGCCGCCCACCGGGACGACGCCGGTCGTCTCCGCCTTCCCGGGGAGGACGATGACGAGGTTCGAGCCGAGGAGGGCGAACTCCCCCGTCACGTAGCGCCGCGCCCCCTCGCCGAGGCTCGTCAGGAGGATGACGGCCGCCACGCCAATCGCGACGCCGAGGAGCGAGAGCGAGGTCCGGAGCCTGTGGCCCCGGAACGCCCCGCCGGCGAATGCGAGGAGGTCGCGCCCTCTCACGCCGCCTCGTCCCCCACGACGCGCCCGTCGGCGAGGCGCACCCTTCGCCGCGCCCGCCCGCCGATGCCGGCGTCGTGCGTCACGACGAGGAGCGTGATCCCCGAGGCGTGGAGCCGTTCGAGGAGCGCGACGATCTCGGCCCCCGAGGCGCTGTCGAGGTTGCCGGTCGGCTCGTCGGCGAGGACGAGGCCGGGCCGCGTGACGACCGCCCGCGCGAGGCAGACGCGCTGCTTCTCGCCGCCCGAGAGCTGGTCGGGGCGGTGGTCGAGCCGGGGCGAGAGGCCGACGGAGGCGAGCGCCTCGGCGGCGCGAGCCGTCCGCTCCTTCGGCGCGACCCCCGCGAGGAGGAGCGGAAGCGCCACGTTCTCGAGCGCGGTCATCCGCGGAACGAGGTGGAACGACTGGAAGACGAACCCGATCCGCTCGCGGCGCAGGCGCGAGAGCTCCTCGTCGGGGAGGCTCGCCACCTCGCGCCCCTCGAAGCGGTACGAGCCGGCGGTCGGCCGGTCGAGCCCGCCGAGGAGGGAGAGGAGCGTCGACTTCCCCGAGCCCGACGGCCCCATGACGGAGACGTACTCCCCGGCGCCGATCGAGAGCGTCACGTCGCGCAGGGCGTGGACGGGGCGACCGCCCACCTCCCAGGTCCGCGACACGCCGGTCAGCTCGATCACCGCGCCTCCTCGGCGCGCGCCCTCGCCCCCTCCTTCACCTCCGGCCGGTCGAGCGACGTGACGACGAGGTCGCCGGCGGAAAGGCCGGAGACGACCTCGGCCCACTCCGCTCCCTTCAGCCCCGTCTCGACCTTCGCCTCGGCGAGCCTCCCTTTCGAGAGGACGAGGGCCCGGCCTCCCGGCAGGATCGCGTACGAAGGCACCCGGAGAACGTCCTCCTTTCGCGCGAGGACGACGACGGCGTCGGCCGACGCTCCCGGGAGGAGCGTCCGCGCGAAGGCCGCGTCGTCGAGCGCCACCTCCACCTCGAACGTCCGGTTCTGCTCCCTCTGGTCGAGGACGTAGTCGGCGATGCGCCTCACCCGACCGGCGAACGTCCGACCGGGATACGCGTCGATCGTCACGCGGACCTCGGCGTCCTTCTTGACACGCCCCAGGTCCACCTCGTCGAGCGGGGCGCTCACGTAGACGTCGTCCGGGTCGAAGAGCTCGACGACCGGCGGAATCGGAAGGCCGGGCGGCGATGGGGTCACCCACTCCCCCTCCTCCGTCGACATCTCCGCCACGACGCCGTCGAACGGCGCCTTGAGGACCGTCTTCTCGAGGGCGACGCGCGCCACGTCGAGGGAGGCGCGCGCCTGCCCCACGCGGGCCCGCGCCGCGTCGCATGCCGCCGCCGTCATCCCGGCCTCGGTCTCGGCCTTCTCGAGGAGGCCGACGGAGAGGACCTCGTCCTTCGCGAGGCTCCGGCTCCGCGCGAGGTCGCGGCGCGCCTGCTCCGCAGCCCGGCAGGCCTCGACCTCGGCCGCCCCGGCGACGACGAGCGACTTCTCCGCGAGCGCGACCTGCGCCCTCACGTCCTCCGCCGCGATCCGGACGAGGAGGTCCCCCTTCCTCACGCGGTCTCCCTCGCGGACGGCGAGCCGTTCGACGCGGCCACCCACCTCGGGGCTGAGGGTCGCGCGCCGCCGGGACTTCACCGTCCCGGCGCGGCTCCCCGCCACCGTCTCCTCGACGGCGCCCTTCGCGACGGCGACGACGGTCACGGGGAGGGGGTCCGGGCGGAAGAGCGTCACCCGGAGGAGAAGCACGGCGGCGACGATCCCGAGGAGGACGCCGCCCCTGCGGAGCCACGGCTGTTTCATCGGACGGACATCGTAGGTGCCGGGGAGAGCGTTGGGAAGCGCGCCGACGGGTGCCGGGCGACGTCCGTCTAGAATCCCGCCTCCATGAATCGGGCCCCGCTCCTCGCCGCCGCGGCCTTCCTCCTGGCGCTCGCCGCCTGCTCGCGCAGCGCCCCGGAGCCGAGAGTCGGCCGGGAGGAGCGGAAGTCGATCGCGGCGCAGGCGAGCACGACGATCGGCGTCCTCCCGGAGGAGATGCCCGGCGCCGACGGCGACACCGCCGAGCTCGTCGCCCTCGGCCGGTCCCTCTGGTTCGAGAGACGGCTCTCGGTCACCGGGACGCAGTCCTGCAACGACTGTCACCGCCTCGACGGCCAGAATCCGACCGGCGCCGACGTCGCGCCGACCTCGAACGGCGCGCGGGGAACGAAGGGACCGCGCAACTCCCCGAGCGTGAAGAACGCCGGCTACCACGTCGCGCAGTTCTGGGACGGGCGCGCCCGGACGCTCGAGGAGCAGGCCGAGGGGCCGATCCTGAACCCGGTGGAGATGGCGATGCCCGACGCGGCCGCCGTGGAGGCGGTCCTCCGCGGCGCCGCCGAGTACGGCGCGCCGTTCGCCGCGGCCTTTCCCGGCGTGCCGGAGCCGATCACGCTCCCGAATACGGCCCGCGCCCTCGCCGCCTTCGAGAGGACCCTGAAGACGCGCGACCGCCTCGACGACTTCCTCCGGGGGGACCTCGAAGCCCTCTCGCACCGCGAAGCCGCGGGCCTGAAGCTCTTCCTGACGACGGGCTGCACGACGTGCCACAACTCGCCGACCATCGGGGCGAACCAGTTCCAGGTCCTCGGCCTCGTGAAGGAGTGGGAGACGAAGGACGAGGGGCGCTTCGCCGTGACGAAGAACGAGGAGGACCGCCGGAAGTTCAAGGTCCCCTCGCTCCGGAACGCCGTCGCCACGGGACCCTACTTCCACGACGGCTCCGTCGACCGCCTCGAGGTCGCCGTGAAGAAGATGGCCTGGCACCAGCTCGGCAAGGAGCTGACGGACGACGAGATCGCCTCGATCGTCGCCTTCCTCGGGGCGCTCGCCGACCGGAGCGGCCCCATCCTCCCGCCCGCTCCGTCGACGAAGGAGGCCGACCGATGAATCACGAATCGCTCGTGAAGGACGCCGCCGCCCGCTCCGGCCTGCCGGAGACGACGGTCGAGAAGGTCGTGGCGGCCCTGGCCGACGTCGTCCACCACGCCCACGCCACGCCCGACGAGCTCCTCCACGCGCTGCTCGGCGCCGACGAGCCGCTCCACGCCCACCCCGTCGACCCGCGCGACGCGGTCGTCGTCGCCGACCTCCTCGAGCGGGCGAAGGCGCATCCCCTCGGCCTCGACTACCTGAAGGGGGGCCACCTTGGGAGCGTCGCCGTCACGTTCGAGACCCACGCGTTTACCGTGCTCGCCGCCCGCGAGCTCCTGAGATGACCATGACGACCTGGAACCTCCCGAAGCGCGTCGACCTCGCCGACATCACCGTCCGAGACGGCTTCCAGCACGAGGAGAGGTGGATCCCAACCGAGGCAAAGCTCTGGGTCCTCGAGGAGCTGGTCCTCGCCGGCTACCGGCGCCTCGAGGTGACGAACCTCGGGAACCCCAAGGGGATGCCCCAGTTCCGCGACGCGGACGCGCTCCTGAAGGGGATCCGCGGCAGCGCCCGCGTCTCGAAGCAGATCGGCGAGGTGGAGCTGACGGCGGTGACGATCCGGGAGAAGGCCGTCGACCGCGCGATCGCCGCGAAGGCCGAAGGGTGGGGGCCCGACCGGATCCTCATGATGGTCTCCACCTCGGCCTCGCACATGAAGAAGAACTCCGGCCTCGACCACGCCGGGTACTGGGCCGAGGCGGAGCGCTGCATCCGGAAGGCGCACGACGCCGGCATCCGCGTGAACGGGACCGTCAGCACGATCTGGGGCTGCCCGATCGAGGGGCCGACGAAGCTCGAGGACGCCGTCGCGTTCACGAAACGGTTCCTCGACATCGGCGCGGACGACATCGAGCACGCCGACCACGACGGCTCCGCTCCTCCCGACCGGGTCTACGCGTACTACTCCATGGTCCTCGACGCCATGCCGGACGTGACGAAGCACCTCGCCCACTTCCACGTCACCCGCGGCTGGGGCCTCGCGAACGTCCTCGCGGCGCTCCAGGCGGGCATCGTTCGCTTCGAGAGCACCCTCGGCGGGATCGGCGGCCAGCCGGCAAACTTCTTCGAGGGCGCCCCCGTCTCCGGCACCGGCCGCTACTACTACCAGGACCCGAACAACGTCGGCCTCGTCTGCACCGAGGACCTCGTCGTCATGCTCGACGAGATGGGGCTCGAGACCGGCCTCGACGTCGACCGCGTCCTCGCGACGGGCCGGATGGTCGAGCGGATCGTCGGCCGGCGCCTCCGGAGCGAGACGGTCAAGTCGGGCCGGATCCCGAAAAGGCCGACCGGCTTCTGACGACTCCGCTCCCGGGGTCCTGAGCGAGCGGCCGGCCCATCCGGCCGCTCCTCCGCCGCTGGCGTGATCGCTCCCCGGCTCCGGACAGAGCCGGGCGCTGTCGCACGCCTCCTGCTCGCTCGACGATCAGCCCTCCAATCAGGACCGACACGGGCCTGTTCGCACTCGCCGTCGTGTGGTACCTTCCACGTTTTTTTTGAGATCGTCGCTCAACAGCGACCCACCGCGAGGAGAGGGATTTGCACTGTACAGGGAGGTCCCGGCACCACCTCCGCCCGTCCGCGACAGCTCCGGGGAATCGGCCCGAATCCGTAACGGCCCCGGGAGGGGTCGAAATTCCCCGCCCGTCTCCGAGAAAGGCATAAGCGCAGATGGCCCAGCTCTTTCCGAAGAGCGCGAACTCTCTCGCGCCCGCCTCCCTCGCCGCGCTCGTCCTCGTGGCGGGAGGCGCCGTCGGCTCGCTCCTGGCGCTCGACTACGCCGGCTTCAACCAGCGGCGCGGCGAGACGGTCGAACAGAAGGTCCCGTTCAGCCACGAGCACCACGTCGCCGGACTCGGCATCGACTGCCGGTACTGTCACACCTCCGTCGAGACGTCGGCCGTGGCGGGCGTCCCCCCGACGTCCACCTGCTACAACTGCCACAAGACCGTCTGGAACGAGGCGCCGATGCTCGAGCCCGTCCGCTCGAGCGTGAAGACGGGCCAGCCGCTCGAGTGGACGAGGGTCCACGACCTCCCCGACTTCGCCTACTTCAACCACTCGATCCACGTCGCCAAGGGGATCGGCTGCGCCACGTGTCACGGGCCGGTCCACGAGATGCGCCTCATGCGCTCGGCCCAGCCGCTCCAGATGCGCTGGTGCCTCGACTGTCACCGGAACCCCGAGAAGTTCATCCGGCCGAAGGAAGAGATCTACAACATGACCTGGAAGGCGAAGGACCAGGAGACGCTCGGGCGCGAGCTCGTGAAGGCCTACGGCGTCCGCCCGCCCGCCGAGATCACCTCCTGCGGAACGTGCCACCGATGAGCCGGGGCGAGGAGCGAGACCTGATGACCCCTTCGAGCCTCCACCCCGGGCCCGCGGACGACGCGCCCGCCCGCTTCCCGATCGACCTCGCCGCCATCCGCGAGCGCCTCGACAGGCGCCAGGGGCCGGCCTTCTGGCGCGGCCTCGAGGAGCTCGCCGACGACGCGGGCTTTCGCGAATTCCTGGCGAAGGAGTACCCCCGTCACGCCTCCGACTGGGACGAGAGCCTCGACCGCGGCTTCTCCCGCCGGCGCTTCCTCGAGCTCGGCATGGCCTCGATGGCCCTCGCAGGGATGACGGCCTGCACGCGGCAGCCGGTCGAGAAGATCGTCCCGTACGTGAAGCAGCCCGAGGAGATCGTCCCGGGCGTGCCGCTGTTCTTCGCGACGGCCGCGACGATCGGCGGCTTCGCCCAGCCGCTCCTCGCCGAGAGCCACGAGGGGCGCCCCACGAAGGTCGAGGGGAACCCCGAGCACCCCGCGAGCCTCGGCGGCGCCACCGCCCTGGCGCAGGCGTCCGTCCTCGGCCTCTACGACCCCGACCGGCTGAAGGTGCCGACGAAGCTCGGCATCCTCGACACCTGGCCGCGCCTCGTCTCCGAGCTCCAGGCCGCGGCGAAGGCCCAGAAGCAGGTGGAGGGGGCGGGACTCCGCATCCTGACGCAGACCGTCACCTCCCCCACGCTCGGCGCGCAGCTCGCGGCCCTCCTCGCCGCCTACCCGAAGGCGAAGTGGCACCAGTGGGAGCCAGCCGGCCGGGACGCCGTCCGGGCCGGCGCCCGACTCGCCTTCGGACGCGCTGTCGAGACCCGCTACGACCTCGGCGCCGCCGACGTCGTCGTCGCCCTCGACTCCGACCTCCTCGCCTCCGGTCCCGACTCCGTCCGCAACGCGAAGGCCTTCTCCGCGCGCCGCCGCCTCACGGGCGGAAAGACGGAGACCTCGCGCTTCTACGCCGTCGAGGTCTCCCCGACCCCGACCGGCACGCTCGCCGACCACCGCCTCCCGCTCCGGGCCAGCCTTCTCCCCGCCTTCGCGCAGGCGCTCGGCGCCGCCCTCGGCCTCCCGGGCATCGCGGCCCCCGCCGGGCTCGACGAGAGCGCGGCGAGGTTCGCCGCGACCGCGGCGAACGATCTGCGCGCGGCGGCCGGACGCTCCGTCGTCGTGGCGGGCGACTTCGCCCCTCCCGAGGTCCACGCCGCGGCGCACGCGATCAACGAGGCGCTCGGGAGCCTCGGGAAGACCGTCTTCCTTACCGAGCCGGTCGAGGCCGCCCCGATCGACCAGCTCGCCTCGCTCCGCGAGCTCGCGGAAGACGTGAAGGCGGGCTCCGTCGAGCTCCTTCTGATCCTGGGCGGGAACCCGGTCTACGACGCGCCCTCCGACCTCGCGTTCGGCGAGGCGCTCCTGAAGGCGGGCCTGACGGTCGCCCTCGCCAGCCACCCCGACGAGACGACCCGCTACTGCCACTGGGCCGTCCCGATGGCCCACGACCTCGAGGCGTGGAGTGACGCCCGCTCCCTCGACGGGACCGCGGCGCTCGTCCAGCCGCTGATCGAGCCGCTCTACGAGGGGAAGTCGGCGCACGAGCTCCTCTCCGTCCTCCTCGACGAGGTCCCCCGGAAGGGCTACGACGTCGTCCGGGAGGCCTGGAAGGCGGCGCGCCCCGCCGAGGCCGACTTCGAGGCGTTCTGGCGGAAGGCGCTCCACGACGGCGTCGTCCCCGGGAGCGCCGCCCCCGCCGTCGCGGCGCCGGTCCGCCTCGCCGAGGTGGCCGCCGCGCTCGCCGCCGCCTCCGCCGTGAAGCCCGCGGGACTCGAGGCGGTGTTCCGCCCCGACCCCTCGCTCCTCGACGGCCGCTTCGCGAACAACGGCTGGCTCCAGGAGCTCCCGAAGCCGCTCAGCAAGCTAACCTGGGACAACGCCGCGGTCGTCTCGCCCGCCACCGCCCAGGAGCTCGGCGTCACGAACGAGGACGTCGTGAAGGTCGAGGCGGGCGGGCGCTCCGCCGAGCTCCCCGTCCTGATCCAGCCGGGCCAGGCGGCGGGCGTCGTCACGCTTCACCTCGGCTTCGGCCGGAAGCACGCGGGCCGCGTCGGCAACGGCGTCGGCGCTGACGTGAACCCGCTCCGGACCACGGCCGCCCCCTGGCTCGTCCCGGCGGTCACCGTGACGAAGACCGGCGGGCGCCATCCTCTCGCCCACACGCAGCAGCACTTCCGGATGGAGGGGCGCGACATCGTCCGGACGATGACGCTCCCCGAGTACCGCAAGGACCCGGCGAAGGCGAAGGGGCACGGCCTCCCGCCGAAGGAGGCCTCCCTCTTCCAGCCGGGCTGGGAGTACAAGGAGAACGCCTGGGGCCTCTCCGTCGACCTCGGCTCCTGCTTCGGCTGCAACGCCTGCGTCGTCGCCTGCCAGTCGGAGAACAACGTCCCCGTCGTCGGCAAGGAGCAAGTCTCGAAGAACCGCGAGATGCACTGGATCCGCGTCGACCAGTACTACGAGGGGAGCGACCTCGAGAACCCGGCCGTCCACCACCAGCCCCTCATGTGCCAGCACTGCGAGATGGCGCCGTGCGAGGTCGTCTGCCCCGTCGCCGCGACGGTCCACGGAGCGGAGGGGCTGAACGAGATGGCCTACAACCGCTGCGTCGGCACGCGCTACTGCTCGAACAACTGCCCCTACAAGGTCCGCCGCTTCAACTTCCTCGAGTACAACGGCCAGAGGGAGGAGGAGCCGGTCCTGAAGATGCTCGCGAACCCGGACGTCACCGTCCGCTCGCGGGGCGTCATGGAAAAGTGCACCTACTGCATCCAGCGGATCAATCGCGCGCGCATCGCCGCCGAGCGCGAGGGGCGTGCGATCCGCGACGGCGAGATCAAGACCGCCTGCCAGCAGACCTGCCCGGCCGACGCGATCGTCTTCGGGAACATCAACGACCCGGCGGCGGGCGTCTCGAAGCTCCGGAGCGAGCCGCGGACCTACTGGCTCCTCGACGAGCTGAACACCCGTCCGCGGACGACCTACCTCGCCCGGGTCACGAACCCGAGCCCCGACGTGGAGGGCGCCTGACATGTCGACTGCCTACGACGACGTCCGCGGCGCCGACCCGATCGCGCAGCCTCCCGTCCTCGCCCCGGGCCACACGCCGGCCTCCGTCACCGAGCGGATCAGCGAGGCCGTCACCACGAAGCTGACGAAGACGCCGAAGTGGTGGCTCGGCGGGTTCGCCGTCGGCTTCGCCCTCCTGAACGTCTTCCTCTTCGCCGTCACGAACCTCTTCATGACCGGCATCGGCGTCTGGGGGAACAACATCCCGGTCGGGTGGGGCTGGGACATCATCTGCTTCGTCTGGTGGATCGGCATCGGGCACGCGGGGACGCTCATCTCCGCGATCCTCCTCCTCCTCCGGCAGAGCTGGCGCAACTCGATCAACCGCTTCGCCGAGGCGATGACGGTCTTCGCCGTCGCCTGCGCCGGCATGTACCCGATCCTCCACCTCGGCCGCCCCTGGCTCCCCCACTGGCTCCTCCCGCTCCCGGGGACGCTCGGCATGTGGCCGAACTTCCGGAGCCCCCTCATCTGGGACGTCTTCGCCGTCTCGACCTACGCGACGATCTCGATCGTCTTCTGGTACGTCGGGATGCTCCCCGACCTCGCGACGCTCCGCGACCACGCGAAGGCGAAGTTCGCCCGCTTCGCCTACGGCATGGCGGCGCTCGGCTGGCGCAACTCCGCGCGGCACTGGGCGAACTACGAGGTCGCCTCGCTCCTCCTCGCGGGCCTCTCGACGCCGCTCGTCCTCTCGGTCCACTCCATCGTCTCGTTCGACTTCTCGGTCGGCATCGTTCCCGGGTGGCACACGACGGTCTTCCCGCCCTACTTCGTCGCCGGGGCCGTCTTCGCCGGCTTCGCGATGGTCCTCACCCTCGTCCTGCCGCTCCGCCCGCTCTTCAAGCTCCACGACTTCATCACCGAGCGGCACCTGCAGAACATGGCGAAGGTGATGCTGACGACCGGCCTCATCGTCGCCTACGGCTACGTCCTCGAGATCTGGGCGGCCTTCTACAGCGGGAACGAGTTCGAGATCTTCATGGTCCTGAACCGCTTCACGGGGCCGTACGCCACGCAGTACTGGCTCCTCATCCTCCTCAACATCGCGATCCCGCAGCTCCTCTGGCTCAAGGGGGTCCGCTCGAACGTCTGGGCGCTCTGGGCGATCTCGATGTGCATCAACGTCGGGATGTGGCTCGAGCGGTTCGTCATCATCGTCGTCAGCCTCCACCGCGACTACGTCCCCTCGAACTGGGCGATGTACTCCGGGACGAAGTTCGACGTGATGACGTTCGTCGGGACGATGGGCCTCTTCCTGACGCTCCTCCTCCTCTTCATCCGCTTCCTCCCCGCGCTGAACATGTTCGAGATGCGCGTCCTGACCCCCGAGGCCACGAAGGCCCACGGCGAGGAGAAGTAGCGTCATGCACGGCACGCACCCCGAGCCGTCCCTCCACGGCGTCCTGGCCGAGTTCCGCACGCCCGACGAGCTCCTCGCGGCGATCGAGGCGGCGAAGTC
>JAKPXO010000060.1 GCA_029567505.1 Acidobacteriota bacterium | reverse complement strand
GTGGGGGAGCTGCCTCTCGGGCTCCAGTCGAAGCTCCTCCGGGTCCTCGAGGAGCGGGTCGTGCGGCGGCTCGGGGGGAGAGGGGACCTGCCGGTCGACGTCCGGCTCGTCGCCGCCACGAGCCGCGACCTTTCCCGCGAGACGGAGCAGGGCGGGTTCCGGCAGGACCTCTACTTCCGGCTCGCCGTCGTCGTGGTGAACGTTCCCCCGCTTCGAGACCGGCCGGGGGACGTACCGCTCCTGGCCCGGCACTTCGCGGAGAAGCTCGCCGCGCGGCACGGCGTCCCCGTCCCGTCGCTCACGGACGACGCCCTCGCGGCCCTCTCGGCGCACGCCTGGCCGGGGAACGTCCGGGAGCTGCGGAACGTGCTGGAGCGGGCCGTCGTCGTCCGGGGAGGGGAGGCGATTCGCGGCGCCGACCTCGGCCTCGCCCCGGCCTCGCCGGCGTTCGCGCCGCTCGACCGCGCCCACCGCGAACGGGAGGCGCTCCTCGCCGCGCTCCGACGGACCGGAGGAAAGCGCGAGGAGGCCGCGAAGCTCCTCGGCATCTCGGTCCGGACGCTCTACTACCGCCTCAAGCAGTGGGGAATCGGCTGAGCCCTTCTCCGGGAACGACGGGCGCCCCTGCAGCACCCGTGCAGCGGGACTGCGGACTTTGCAGTCCCTCACCTCGGCGAGATGGCCGGCGGCGGCGGGAAAGTCGCTCCGCCTGAACCACTTCGCTGCGCTCAGGCCCTGCGTGCGACGGCTGGCACCGGGCGTGGATGAAGGGCGACGAGGCGGCCCGAGACCGTGGCCGCCCGCACCGATCAAGGAGCCGAACATGAAGAAGACCGCCCTCCTCGCCGCCCTCCTCCTCGCGACGCCGCTCCTCGCCCAGCCCGGTCCCCGCGGAGGCAAGGGGAACGGCCCGGGCGCCGGCGTGCCCGCCGCTCCCGCCGCGAACCCCTTCGCCGCGTACTTCGCCTCGCTTCCGAAGGAGCCGCTCGGCTCCGCCGAGGCCGCCGAGATCGCGTTCCTCCGCGAAGAGGAGAAGCTCGCCCGCGACGTCTACCGCGCGCTCTTCGCCGCCCACGGCGACCGCGCCTTCGCGAACATCGCCGCCGCGGAGCAGCGGCACATGGACCTCGTGAAGCTCCTCCTCGACCGCTACGAGCTGGCCGACCCGGCTGCCACGACGGCCCCCGGCGAGTTCAAGGACTCGCGTCTCGCCGCCCTCTACACGGACCTCGTCGCGAAGGGGAAGGTCTCCCTCGTCGAGGCGCTGAAGGTCGGCGCCACGATCGAGGACCTCGACCTCGCCGACGTCGCGAAGGCGCTCGCCGCCGCCGACAACCGCGACATCGACGCCGTGATGCAGAACCTCGCGAAGGGCTCCCGGAACCACCTCCGCGCCTTCGCCGGCCGCCTCTCCGCGCTCGGGGCTCCCTACGCCGCGCAGTACCTTCCGGCCGACGAGGTCGCGCGGATCCTCGCCGCGCCGCGCGAGCGGGGTGCCGTCGACGAGACCGGCAAGCTCCTGCCGGGGACGGGGACGGGTCCGGGCCGCATGGGGCGTGGCCGTGGCCGCGGCATGGGCGCCGGGAACGGCACCGGGACGTGCGACGGGACGGGGCCGGGCGCCGGCACCGGTCCGGGCGCGGGCTTCGGCCCCGGCGACGGCACGGGCGCCGGCTGCCCGAACCGGTAGTCGCGAAGGGGCGCCGCGCCGTTCGCAGCGCTGGGACGGACGGGGGGAGAAGGGGTCCTTCTCTCCCCGTTCCGCGTCTGCGGCCCGCGGCGGCCGCCCGGCCGCGGGCAGACCCGATAATCGGGAATGCCCTCGGACAAGGTCCTCCTCCTCACCGCGATGGGCGCCTACCTGGCGCTCACGATCGGCGTCGGCCTCTGGTACTCGAGGCGCAGCGCCCGGAGCGCCGAGGCCTACTTCCTCGGGGAGCGCGGCCTCGGGCCGTGGGTCGCCGCGATGAGCGCGGAGGCCTCGGACATGAGCGGCTGGCTCCTCATGGGGCTTCCGGGCGTCGCGTACTTCGCCGGGGCGGGCGAGGCGGCCTGGACGGCGATCGGCCTCGCGCTCGGCACGCTCGCCTGCTGGAGCCTCGTCGCGCGGCGCCTGCGGGCCCACTCGATCGTCGCGGGGAACGCGTTCACGCTCCCGGCTTTCTTCAGCGCCCGCTTCCGCGACGGCCGGCGCCTCCTCTCGACGATCGCCGCGGGAATGCTCCTCTTCTTCTTCTCGATCTACGTCGGCGCCCAGTTCGTCACGTTCGGAAAGCTCTTCGGCTACGTCCTCGGCATGGAGGGCCTCTACGCGAGGATGGTCGTCTTCGGCGCGCTCTTCGTCCTCGCCTACACGTTCGTCGGCGGCTTCCTCGCCGAGACGATGTCCGACTTCATCCAGGGGACGCTCATGTTCTGCGCGCTCGTCCTCGTCCTTTCGGTCGGGACGGCCAAGGCGGGCGGCGTCGGGGCGCTCCTCGCCGAGCTCGGGGCGATTCCGCGCTTCACCGACCTCTTCGGCGTCGCGACGCCGCTCGACGCCGCCGGGGCGGCGGTCACCGCCGCGGCCGGCAACGTGCAGGGCCTCGTCGGCGGGAGCCCCGCGTTCGGTCCCGGCGTCGGCTACGGCTTCCTCGCGATCCTCTCCTGCCTCGCCTGGGGTCTCGGCTACTTCGGGATGCCGCAGGTCCTCCTCCGCTTCATGGCGATCGAGAAGCCCGCCATGGTCGCTCGCGCTCGCGCGATCGCGGTCACCTGGTGCGTCGTCTCGCTCTTCTCGGCCGTCGCCATTGGCCTGATCGGTCGCGCCCTGATGCCGGCCCGGCTTCTGACCGCGAGCGCGGCGGAGACGGTCTTCATCCACCTCGCGGTCGACTTCTTCCCGCCGCTCCTCGCGGGGCTGGTCCTCTCCGGCATCGTCGCCGCCTCGATCAGCTCGGCCGACTCCTACATGCTCATCGCCTCCTCCTCGCTCGCGAACGACCTCGTGCAGAACTTCCGGGCCGAGCCGCTGCCGGACCGGTCGGTCCTCTGGCTCGCGCGCGGCACGCAGGTCGCGGTCACCGCGTTCGGGATCCTCGTCGCCCTCTCGGGGAACGACTCGATCTTCCGCGTCGTCTCCTACGCCTGGGCCGGCCTCGGCGCCGCGTTCGGTCCCCTCGTCCTCTTCTCGCTCTTCTGGAGGCGGACGACGCTCGCGGGGGCCGTCGCGGGGATGCTCACGGGAGGGATCGTCGTCGTCGCCTGGAAGAACCTCGTCGCCCCGCTCGGAGGAGCGTTCGCCGTCTACGAGCTCCTCCCCGCGTTCCTCCTCTCCTCGCTCGCGATCGCCGTCGTCAGCCGCCTGACGCCCGCGCCGCCGGCGGAGGTCACGGCCGCCTTCGACGAGGCGCGGACGTTCCCGGGCTGAGAGCCGGGACTACTTCGGAGCGGGCGGGAGGACCTCGACCTCGATTGCGACGGGGAAGGGGAGCCCCGCGTCGGGCGTCGGCCTGACGTTCGAGACGGCGTAGACGAGCTCGAGGCGCCGCGGTCCCGGGGCCGTCTTCTTCGGGACCCTCACCGGGAGGAGGCTCGTCCCGTTCGGGGCGACGACGAGCGTCCCCGGGACGACGACCTCGCCCGCCGCTCCCTCCCCCTCGAGGACGAGGCGGAGGTCGGAGTCGTTCCGGAGGCGGACGTACCCCTCGTCCCCGGCGCGGACGGCGAGCTTCGGGTTCTCGATCGTCACGGCGGCGGCGACGAGCGGGCGGAGCTCGCGCTCCCGCCCCGCGAGCTTCCCGTCGGCCCACGCGGCCGTCCTCCGCGCGAAGAGCGCCTCGCGGATCCCCTCCTCGCTCCGCTCCTTCGCGAAGACGAGCGTGACGGGCCGGCGGTCCCCCTCGTGGACGTGCCAGGCGAGGTTCGAAGGGTCGTGGATGTCGGAATTCGCGAGGATCGCGAGGTCCTTCTCGAGCGCCCAGCGGTGCGCCTCGGGGTAGTACTCGCGGTCGTTCGCCACCTCGATGCCGTCCATCAGGCCGGCCGCGAGGATCTCGTCGTGCTCGGGGTACCAGCGCGCGACGCCGTCCTTCTGATGGCCGCGCCAGCCGGGGTGGTTCCAGAAGAGGAAGGCGCCCTGCGCCCGCGCCGCTTTCAGGGCGTCCCTCCACTCGGGGGTCTCGAGCGGCGTCGACGTCTTCAGGAAGATCGCGTTGAAGTGGCCGGGCGGCATCTTCCGGGTGATCTCGGAGCCGCGGATCACGACGAGGCCGAGCTTCTCCCCGGGCGGCGCGGCGATCTCGAACGGGCGGTCG
>JAKPXO010000018.1 GCA_029567505.1 Acidobacteriota bacterium | reverse complement strand
AGACCTCGGCGATGGCGTCCATGAGCGCGGCCAGGCGGTCCCTCTTCGGCCCCTGGTTCGCGAGGAAGAGGCTCTTGTACTTCCCCGAGAACGAGGCGCCGGCGCGGTCCTCGAGGAGGCTCGAGCTCCGCACGATGATCGGCCGCTCCTCGAAGTCGTCGAGCGCGACGGAGAGCCCCTTGACGATCTCCGGCGAGAACTGGCTGTTCTTGAAGACCTGGATGATGTGCGGGTACTCGCGCCGCACCTGGTCGATCTCGAGGTACTTGCGGTCGACGATGTCCTCGAGGTGGTTGTAGGCGATGAAGTTCACGACGCCGTCCGACGTCACGTACCACGTCTTCGGGATCCGGATGTCGGCGAGCGTCTCGGCGTACTCCTCCGACTTGCGGACGATCTGGACGGCGAGGAAGAGCCCCGAGCTCTTGCCGCCGACCTTCCCGTGGCTCCCGGGCGGGCAGATGATCCGCCGCGTCAGCTCCTGGAAGTCCGAGACGCCGATGAAGTTCTTCGCGACGCCGACGAAGTCGAGCTGGTCGGTCAGGAACCGCCGCACGAGCGCGGCGCGGAGGTCGAACTGGATCGACCGGGAGAGCTCGTTGTCGTTCAGCGCGGCGTGGCGGAAGCGCGTCAGCGCCTCCGCGAGCTCCGTGAGCGACGTCCCCTGATTCTCGAGGGCCTCGATCAGGAAGCCGGAGCGGCTGTCCTTGCTCCAGCGCTGGATGCTCGTCCGGATCTCGCCCGGCGCCATTCGGGTCGAGGCGATGACGAAGACCTCCTCGGCCACCTTCAGGAGGTCGTCGAGGTTCCGCCGCGCCATCGGCCGGTTCTCGTCGGTCGGCTCCTCGGGGCTCGCCGGGCCGCTCCAGCTTCCGGTGAAGCGCGGCAGGAGGCTCATCGCCTCCTCGTCGCCGCTCCAGCAGAGGTAGTTGAGCATCCGCCGCGCGATCGTGACGTAGCCGGGGCGGTCGATCTGGCGGAGGAAGTCGACGATGACCCACCAGTCGCCGCCGTCGGCCGGCAGGGGCAGGCCGTTCTTCTCGGCCCGCCGGATGGCCGAGCTGAGCCGGCGCTGAAGGAGGAGCTGTCCGAGGAGCTCGGCGACCGTGTCGATGAGCTTGCGCTCCTCCCGCCGGAACGGCCCTTCGTCCGAGACCGGGAACGGCTCGCGGTAGGAGACTTCGAGGCGTCCGACCTCCTGGCCCTCGACCCGGATCGGCGCCGCCTGCACCCAGGGAGTCGGCTCCGCCTCGGACGAGACGAAGACGGAAGAGCCGACGACGATCCTCACCACCGTCTCGGCCGGGTGCTCCCAGCCCGCCGGCAGGACGCTCGCGACCTCCCGGAGGAGCTCGTCGAGCGGCGCTTCCGTACGCGCGCAGATCGCGTGGACCCGGTAGAGACACTGGAGCTCCTTCGCCCTCTCCTGGAGCTCCTCGATCAGGGACCGACCCGTGCCGGGCATCGACACCTCCTGCGGCTCGCCGTGCCGCGCGAGAGTGCCACAGGGCCGGTCGTTCAGGGAGCGGTCAGCGGGGACGCCGCCCGAGGCGGGAGGAGCGGGCGGCCGGAACGAGGGGGAAGGCCGGGGGAGCCCCTCGCGGAGCTCCCCCGGCCGGGGAACCGATCAGGCCCAGCCGCGATCCTTGCAGGCCTTGGCCACGCGGGAGACCGCGATGACGTAGGCCGCGTCGCGCATGTAGAGGTTGCGCTTCTTCGCGAGCTCGTGGACGGCGTGATACGCCGAGGTCATCTTCGCGTCGAGCTTCTGGAGGACCTCGTCCTTCTCCCAGAAGAAGTTCATGTTGCACTGCACCTGCTCGAAGTAGCTGCAGGTGACGCCGCCGGCGTTCGCGAGGAAGTCGGGGATGACGTAGATGCCGCGCTCCTGGATCACCTTGTCGGCCTCGGGCGTCGTCGGCCCGTTGGCCCCCTCGGCGATGACCTTCACGCTCGGCTTGATCTTCTTGACCGTCTCGCCCGTGACCTGGTTCTCGAGGGCGGCCGGGATGAGGATCTCGACGTCCTGCTCGATCCAGGCGTCGCCGGGGAGGACCTCGTAGCCGAGGCCCTTCGCCTTGTCCTTGTCGATCCCGCCGAAGCGGTCTGTGATCCCGAGGAGCTCGTCGGCGTCGACGCCCGAGAGCCGGCGGAAGGAGTAGGAGGTCTGGTCGGCCTGGTCCCACGACGAGCAGCAGACGACCTTGCCCCCGAGCTGCGTGTAGAGCTTGATCGCGTACCGCGCGACGTTGCCGAAGCCCTGGACGGAGGCCTTCGTCTTCGTGATGTCGATCCCGAGCTCCTTGAGCGCCTCGCGGATCGTGAAGACGACGCCGTAGCCCGTCGCCTCGGTCCGGCCGAGCGAGCCGCCCGAGCCGACCGGCTTGCCGGTGATGAAGCCGGGGTACTTGCCGCCCGCGAGCGTCTCGTATTCGTCGAGCATCCAGAGCATGTGCTGCGGGGTCGTCATGACGTCGGGCGCCGGGACGTCGTTGACGGGGCCGACGTTCTTGGCGACCTGGCGGATCCAGCCGCGGCAGATCCCCTCCTGCTCGCGCGCGCTCAGGTGGTGCGGGTCGCAGATGACGCCGCCCTTGCCGCCGCCGAGCGGGATGTCGACGACCGCGCACTTCCAGGTCATCCACATCGCGAGGGCGCGGACCGTGTCGGCCGTCTCGTGCGGATGGAAGCGGATGCCGCCCTTGCAGGGGCCGCGGGAGTCGTTGTGCTGGACGCGGAAACCGCGGAAGACCTTCACGCTCCCGTCGTCCATCCGGACCGGGATCGCGACGTGGTACTCGCGGAGGGGGAAGCGAAGGAGGTCGCGGGTGGCCGGGTCGAGGCCGAGGACGTCGGCCGCCTTGTCGAACTGCGCCTGGGCCATCTCGAAGGGGTTGAACGGAGTCTTCATGGAACGACGAATCTCCTCTCGTGGGTGGTGGGCGGTTTGTGGTGGGCCGGGTCTTCCCTGTTCGCGAGCGGACCCGGAATACGCCTCCGCTCCGCGCCTGGAATCCGGGAGAACGGAGCCGCGAACCGGCGGGCCATCAACGAGAAATTCTAGCACCGCGGAGGGCTTTCCGAGCCGCACGAAGGCCGTTTCCGGCGCGGCGCCCGACCTCGTCGTGGGGCCCCTCTCGTCGGACCTCGCACCCGGTCGAGCGGGGAGGGGCCGGCCGCGGCGACCGCTCGGACCCGACGGGACCTCGGGCGGCTCAGGTCAGGCGCCAGAGGGCGACCGCGGCGGCGAGGGTGAGCAGGCCGCAGAGCCAGCCGATCCAACGCTGGGTCTTCGACGACTCCTCGTCGCCGACGACGTCGTCCATGAGCTCGTGGTGCGCGTCGCCGCCGCCGCGGGCAGCCGGCGAGAGCCGGGGGTCAACCGAAGCGTCCGTCGTCATCACAGCCTCCCGTTCCCGGGCCTTCGGTGCGACGTCGTCTCCTCTCCGGGACGGCGCCGGCCGACGCCCCGTATCCTGTCCGCCCCTGGTGAAGACAACGCTCCCGATCGACCCGTTTCTTCCCGAGATCGCCGCGACGCTCCGGCGGCGTCGCGCGCTCGTCCTCGTCGCCCCTCCGGGCGCCGGAAAGACGACCCGCGTTCCGCGGGCGCTGCTCGACGCGGGCCTCCTCGAGTCGGGTGCCCTCTGGGTCCTCCAGCCTCGCCGGGTCGCGGCCCGGGCCGCCGCGCGGCGCCTCGCCGCCGAGCTGGGCGAGGAAGTCGGGGAGAGGGTCGGCTACCAGGTCCGCGACGAAGGGGCGCATTCGGAACGGACCCGCATCCTCGTCGTCACCGAGGGGATCCTGACCCGCCGCCTCCTCGAAGATCCCGCGCTCCCCGGGATCTCCGGCGTGATGCTCGACGAGTTCCACGAGCGGAGCCGCCACGCCGACCTCGCCCT
Organism: Acidobacteriota bacterium; assembly: GCA_029567505.1. Classification (GTDB taxonomy): domain Bacteria; phylum Acidobacteriota; class Thermoanaerobaculia; order UBA5066; family UBA5066; genus UBA5066. The sequence goes on along the minus strand of JAKPXO010000018.1, from coordinate 1,703 downwards.
CGCGATGCTCCGCGAGGTCCGCGAGTCGCTCCGCGAGGAGCTCCTCCTCGTCGTCGCCTCCGCGACGCTCGACCCGGAGCCCGTCTCGCGGTTCCTCGCCGACGCGCGGGGCCCGGCGCCGATCCTCTCCGTGCCGGGCCGCCCCTTTCCGGTCGAGGTCCGGCACGCGGCCGGCGCCGATCCCCGCCCCCTCGAGGTCCGGGTCGCTTCCGCAGTCTCGACGGCCCTCGGCGACGGGCCGCCGGGGGACGTCCTCGCCTTCCTCCCCGGAGCGGCCGAGATCCGCCGGGCGCGCGAGACGCTCGCGTCGCTCGACGCGCGCCTCGACCTCCGGCTCCTCCACGGCGACCTCCCCTCCGCCGCCCAGGACGCGGCGCTCGCACCGCCCGCCGACGGACGCCGTCGCGTCGTCCTCGCGACGAACGTCGCCGAGACCTCCCTCACGATCGAGGGGGTCCGCTCCGTCGTCGACTCCGGCCTCGCGCGGACGCTCCGCTTCGACCCGCGCTCCGGCCTCGACCGCCTCCTCCTTGGCCGGATCCCGCGCGCGAGCGCCGACCAGCGCGCCGGCCGCGCCGGGCGCCTCGGCCCCGGCCTCGCGATCCGCCTCTTCTCCGAGCACGAGGAGCGCGGCCTGCGCCCGTTCGAGGAGCCCGAGCTCCTCCGGACCGACCTCGCCGCTCCTCTCCTCGACGTCCTCGCCTGGTCGCCTCGCGACCCGGCCCGCTTCGGCTGGTTCGAGAGGCCGCCCGCCTCGTCCGTCGAGAGGGCGCTCCGCCTCCTCCGGCGGCTGGGAGCGGTCGAGGAGCTCTCGTTCCATCCGACCCAGCTCGGCCGCCGCATGGCGCGTCTCCCGCTTCACCCGCGCCTCGGGGCCCTCGTCCTCGCGGGCCATTCGGCCGGGCTCGCGCGTCAGGCGGCGACGCTCGCGGCGCTCGTCGAGGAGCGCGACGTCCTCGCGGGGAGCCGCGCCTTCGGCCGGGCCGTCGCGGCGCCGGAGCACGACTCCGACCTCCTGCTCCGCCTCGAGCTCCTCGAGGAGGCCGAGCGGGCGGGCCTCTCCCGGCCGCGCCTCGAGTCGCTCGGGCTCGATCCGGGGGCCGCCCACGCCGTCCTGCGCCTGCGGGACGCGCTCCTCCGGCGACTCCCCTCCTCACCGAGGCCTCCCCGCGCCTCCGAGGAGGAGCTCCTCCGGCTCGTCCTCCACGGGTGGCCGGACCGGGTCGCTCGGAGGAGGCGCGGCCGCCCGTCGGAGGCGGTCCTCGCCGGCGGGACTCCGCTCGCCTTCGACCCGGGCTGCACCGTTCGGAGCGCCGACCTCGTCGTCGTCGTCGAGACCGTCGCGGGAACGAACGGCCCCGACCGGATCCGGGTCGCGAGCGCGGTGGAGCGCGCGTGGCTCGACGCGCTGCCCGGCGCGGGCGTCCTCTCGGAGACGGTCCGCTCCTGGGACGCCGCCGCCGGCCGCGTCGTCGCGACGCAGAGAGCCGTCTTCGACGGCCTCGTCCTCGAGGAGGACGAGATTCCCGCGCCCGCCGACGAGGAGACCGCGCGGCTCCTCCTCGAGGCGGCGAGCGCCGACCCGGCGTCCGCCCTCTCGCTCGACGGACCGGCGGAGCGTCTCCGGGCACGCGTCGCGTTCCTCCGGCGGGCGATGCCCGAGCTGGAGCTGCCACCCCTCGACGACGACGCCCTCCGAGAGC